>NZ_WOTN01000001.1:0-322168 GCF_010993745.1 Fodinicola acaciae | reverse complement strand
ACTGTTCGCCCGGCTGCCGGCGAGCCTGCCGGGCGAGATGGCCGGCGATCCGACCGAGCGGTTGCGCGTACTCGCCGGTGTCGGGCTCGGCCGTCCGGCCGGTCCGGCCGGCCCGGATGAGGCGGTGTTGTGGTGAACGTGGGCGTCCGCTCGGCATTTCGGCTGACCGCCGTTGACCAGGCGGCTTTCCAGCAGATCGGCCCCGATGTGCTGGAGATCCGGCTGACGGACCGGCGGATGCGGCTCAAGCGGCTCGACAAGGGTGTGCTTTGCGCGTTGGCCGGTCTGGCCGCCGGACCCGCCGATCGGGACCGGCTCCGTGAGTACGCCCGGTCGGTGGATCCGGCAGCCGACCTGCGCCGGCTCGACCAGGAACTTGCCCGGTTGGCCAGCCGGTCGGCGCTGGAGCTGAGCTGCGTGGCCAACGGGCAGCCGGTCCTGCGCGCAGTGGCGACCAGCCGGCTGGCGGCGTTCGACCTGAACCCGGCGAAGGCCGGCCAGCTGCGGCTGTCCCGGCTCAGCGTCGCGTCGGTCCGGGAGGACGTGTTGGTCGTCGAGGCGCTCGCGGCCTACACCCGGGTCTGCTTCCTGGATCCCGCCCTTGGCGGGCTGCTCACCGCCTTGGCCACCGCGCGCGACCTGCCCGGCATCCAGGCGGCGCTGCCTGGCCACGACCCCGAGCTGATCGAGGCGGCCGTCACTTTCCTGCTCGGCACCGGCGCGATTGTCGCGGTCGATCAGAGCGGTGACAGCGGCGAGTCGCGGCACCGTCAACGGGAACTGCCGGATGTGGCGCTGCACGCTCGCAGCCGGCAGGGCCTGTCCGACCAGCGTGTCGGTGGCACCTTCCGGTTCGCCGGTGAACTGGACCCGGCCCCGGCCCTGCGAGCGCGACCGGACGGACCCGGATTCGCGCTGCCGAAACCCGACCTGGACCGGCTCCGCAGGACCGACCGCTCACTGACCGACGTACAGGAGTCACGGCGGTCGATCCGCCAGTACGGTCCGGATCCGATCACGCTGGCCCAACTGGGCGAGTTCCTGTACCGGGTCGCCCGGTGCCGCACGGTTCACCCCGTCGACGAGTCGATCGGCCTGTACTACGAGGTCAGCGACCGCCCTTACCCCAGCGGCGGCGGCGCGTACGACCTGGAGCTCTACCTCACCCTCCCCTCGTGTCCGGGCCTGCCGCCGGGCATGTATCACTACGCGCCGGACGAACACCTGTTGACACTGGTCTGCGACCGGCCGGAGGTGCTGGGCAGGATGCTCCGCGACGCCTCGACGGCCACCGGCGGACAGCAGGAGCCACCGGTACTGATCACTCTCGCATCCCGGTTCGCACGCCTCAGCTGGAAATACGAGGGCCTCGCGTACGCCACCGCGCTGAAGAACGTCGGTGTGCTTTACCACGCCATGTACCTGGCCGCGACCGCGATGCGGCTTGCGCCGTGCGCGCTGGGCACCGGCGACGCCGCCACGTTCAGCGAGGCGACCGGATGCGATCCGCTGGTCGAGTCGTCCGTGGGCGAGTTCGCCCTCGGCAGCCGTGCCAGCGACGGCGGCGAGCGCGATGTCCGCGATTGACACACGGATCCGGGAACGGGCGCTGAACTCACCAGACACCCCGGCGCTGGTAATACGTTCAGCCGCCGACGACGCCGTGTGGACGTGGCGCGAGCTGGCGGCGGCGACCGGCCACCGCGCGGCCGCGCTGTCGGAGGTCGCCGGTGACGCACCGGTCGCGGCGACGATGGCCACCGACAACAACGCGGAGTTGGTGCTCGAGCTGATCGCGGCGTTGCGTACGGACCTGCCGCTGGGACTGCATTCCCGGCGCGCCCCGGCCGCCGAGCAGGACGCCTTCCGGTCGGCCTTACGGCGGCGGGGCATTCAGACCCTCGCCTGGACAGATGGGCGGTGGCTCAGCGACCACCCGCCGCCAAGGACCGCCACGCGGATTCCATCGCAGAGCGTGTTGCTCGCAACCGGCGGGAGTTCGGGGATGCCGAAAATCGTGGTGGACAACCGAATGCGCGACGTGGCACGCCGCCCTCGCCCGGCCAGAGCCAGCACCGCGACGAACTGGCGGCCGCGACAGCACCAACTGGTGCTGGGTCCGCTGCATCACACGGCGGCCCTCACCTTCTTCGTCGAAGGCCTCACCGACGGCAACCTCCTGCTGCTGCAGCGCGACTTCGACCCCGGTGACACCCTGCGGTTGGTCGACGAATGGCGGGTCCGCTGGTTGCAGGCGACGCCGTACCATCTGCGTCGGCTGGCCGCGTCACTGCGCCGGTCGCCCTACGACCTCGGCAGCGTCCGCGGGCTGCTCCACCTCGGCGCTCCCTGCCCTGACGACCTCAAGCGATTCTGGCTGCGTCAGCTCGAACCGGGTTACGTGTTCGAAATGTACGGAGCGACCGAGGGCGTCGGCTTCACACTGGTCGACGGACGGGAATGGTTGCGGCGACCGGGAACGGTCGGCACGGGATTCTTCACCCAGATCCGCATCTACGACGACGCCGGCCGCCGGCTCCGGCCGCATGTCGACGGTCTGGTCCACCTCCGGTCGGCCACCGCCGGCCGGGCCGTCTATCTCGACGCCCGGCATCAGGTCACCGGGACGCCGGACGGTTTCGTCGGTCTCGGCGATCGCGGCCATCTCGACGACGAACGGTATCTGTTCCTGCGGCCACGGCAGATCGCCCACATCCAGGTGGGCGACCTGACCGTTTACCCCGCCGAAGTGGAGTCGGTGCTGACCGCGCACCCCGCGGTCGCCGACGCCGCCGTCCTCGGCGTTCCCGACGACCGGCTCGGCGAGAAACTGGTCGCCCTGATCGTGCCGGTCACCGGTCCCGTCGATCCGTTGCTGTTGCGCCGGTACGCCCGGCAAGCGCTGGCCCGGCACAAGGTGCCACGGCAGTTTCGGTTCGTCAGCAACCTGCCGTACAACGACAACGGCAAGCTCGACCGGCCGCGAGTCGCCGACCTGTGCGCCGCCGGCGAAGGACACGCCGCGGAGGTGTCGCCATGACGGGGCAGCCGGCGGCGCTCGCCGGTACGCGGACCTTGTTGGAAAGCTGGGCCGAGGCCGGCTCGAGTCTGGGCGCCCAGGTGGCCGTCTACCAGGCCGGAACACCGATCGCCGACTTCGCGACCGGCCAAAGCGCACCCGGCGGTCGGGCGAGCACGGCGGATGTGGGCCGGCTGTACTGCGCGGCGAAACCACTCACCGCCTGCTGTGTCGCCCGCGCGGTCGACCTGGGACTGTGCGCGGTGGACGACGCCGTGGGTAAGTATCTGCCGGCATTCGACCGCGGGCGTCGGCAGAGCGTGACCCTGCGCGGGCTCATGAGTCACACCAGCGGCCTTCCTGACCTCATGCACGCCGACCCGTACGGTCACCAGGCCGGATGGGTGCTCGCGGCCGCCTCCGAACTCGAGTTTCCGGACCGTTTCTGGTATCGCAAGCCGCATTACAACAACACCAGCGCCTGGTACGTGCTGGCGGCAGTCGTCGAAAGACTCTACGACCAACCGCTCGACGACGTCGTACGCGAGCAGGTCGGCAAACCACTGGGACTTTCCGATCTCGCCTTCACTCAGGACGAGCGGAACCATTTCGCCGACTGCTACCAGTTTCGCGGCAACGCGGTCATCGCCCTGCCTGGACCCGACCATCACCAACTCTTCCGCGACGTCAATCCCGCACACGGCGGATTCGGCAGCGCACGTTCGCTCGGCGCTCTCTTTGTCGAGTTGAACCGATGCGTACGCGGGGCCGGCGACCTGATCAGCACACCGGTCGCGCGCGAGTTCGTCCGGCGGCAGGCCGACGTCGAAATTCCCGGCGGTCACGGCGATCATCCGTACGGGCTGGGCTTTTTCCTCGACGTCGGCAGATCCTGGGTCGGCGGCGGCTGGGCCGAGCGCAGTTTCGGTCACCACGGATTCGTCGGCCGGCAGGCCGTGGTCGGCGCCTTCGCCGACCCCGACGCCGACGTCGTGCTGTCGATACGACTGTTCAGCGCCGGACCGCGCAACAACTGGATGTTTCATCGAATCGGTCAGGAGGTCTGGTCGGATCTCGGCCTTTCCGCCAACCACGACAGAGAACGGGCGGCTTCAACGTGAAAGATCTCCTGCTCTACGTCCACGTCCCGTTCTGCCCGTCCAAATGTCATTTCTGTGCCTGGGTCAAATCCGTGCCCGTCCGTGACCTGCGTCTGGACGAGTCGGACGGGCCGCGCCGCGCCTACGTCGACGCCGTGTGCGACCAGATCCGTACGGCCGCGCCGAAGTTGAACCAGGCCGGCTACCGGCCGAAGCTGATGTACTGGGGCGGCGGCACACCGAGCGCGCTGACGGTGCGCGAGTTCACCCGGATCATGGACACGTTGCGGGAGTCGTTCGACCTGTCGGCGCTGACCGAAGTCACCACCGAGTCCAGTCCGGACACCCTGACCGAGGAAAAACTCGCCGCGTACAAGGCTGCCGGTTTCACCCGTGTCAGCATCGGCGTGCAGAGTTTCGACCCCGACCGGTTGCGCCGGGTCGCACGATCCCACACCCCCGATGACGCTCGTACGGCCCCGCGGCTGGCCAGCGCGGCCGGTTTCCAGGAGATCAACGTCGATCTGATGTGCGGAATGCCGGACGAGTCGCTCGACGAGATCGAGCGGTCCGTCGTGACGGCCACCGAACTGCCGATCACTCACGTGTCCCTCTATCCGTACGCGCCGGCGTCCGGCACCGTCACCTACCGCCAGTTGGAAAAGGGATGGGGGACGATCGATCGCAAGGAACGCAAACGCGCCTACCAGTTGGGGCGGACCATTCTCCAGGACCGGGGTTTCCCGGAATATTCGATGAGCTACTTCGGCAGGACTCCGTGCGAGGTCGACCTGGCGTACTACCGCCTGACCATGGACTGGATCGGCTTCGGGCCGGGAGCGAGCTCGATCGTCGACAGGAAATTCGCGCTCATGCACGAGCAACTGGCGAGCTATGTCGCCGATCCGAACCAACCGCGGGTCGCGTCGCCGGCATCCGCGGAAAGCCTCAGCAGCACCTTCCTGTTCGAAGGACTCGGCACCTTCTCCGGGGTGAGCGCGGCGCGGTGGCAGGAGCGACTGGGTTACTCGCTCGACTGGGTTCTCGACCACAGCATCCAGTACGGACTGATCCAGTACCTCACCAGGTTCGGTGGCCTGATCAGGGACGAGGTCGGCATCAGGCTGCCACGGGAACGGATCGCCCCGATGCTCATCGATCTGACCGGCCGGCTCACCCCGGCCGCCGGGTGGTCCGGCTGACCGTGGCAGGCGAGCAGACCCCGCATCCGTCGCGCACGGAATCGCCGCTGGCCGCAGCCGATCTGCGCCTGGCGCCGGTCGCGTTGCACCGGGTGTGCGGGATTCCGGTGTCCGCCCTGGACGAGCTCTCGGCACCTCGCACGCTGGACCTGATCCGGCGGGCGAACCAGAACGCCGACGTGGCCGCCGCACGAGCGGCCGAGTTGTCGGCACGGCTGCACACCTGCGTACGGCACGCCGGCGACGATCGCGACCTCCGTCGTGCCCTGCTGGCGATCCGGCGTGCCGTGCATCGTGGGGCCTGGACCGACCGCCACCGAGCGGCCGCCGAGAGCGTACGGGCCAAGCTCGACCCGCGAACCGAAACCGGGCTGCGGTCATGGATCGATGCCACGGAGAGCAAAAGCCGCCATCTCGACGCGGCGGAAACGGCCATCATGGCGGAGCTGCGGGCCGCCGCGCAGGCGATGACGACCCGGCTTCGCGATCCCGAAAACCTGCGCGGGTTGGCCCTGGCGAGCCCCGACTTCGGCCGTGCTCTGCTGGGCGGCCCCGAGGTCGGCGACGGTCGCGTGGCATCGCGATTCGCGCGTACGGCGACGTCGTACTTCACCCGCATCGCGACCAGGACCGTCCCCTTCTCCACCTTCGTCACCGTCGGGCTCACCGCGGTGGGCCCGACGTTCCTGCCGCGGCAGACAGGCGAACGATCCGTCGTCACCTCCACGCGGACGCTGGCCGTGGCACTACTGATCGCCTGCACCCGCCACCCGGACACCGCGAGACTCCTTGAGGTGGTCAGAAATCGCGGGCTGCGGTGCGTGAACGGGCGTTGGGTCGCCGTCTTGCCGGTGTACGTGCCGCTCGCCGACGGTGCCGGCTTCCGCTATGACGAGTTGACCGACTGTGACTCCTACCGTGGGACAATCGCTTGCCTGCCTGAACATCCCACGCCATTACCGGAACTGGTCGCCACCTCCGGTCCCGGCGTGACCGAGTCGACGGCCCGGCGGCTGGTGGAGGTGGGCCTGCTGCAGCCGCGTACGCCGTGGGCGCTCGACGCCCCGCGGCCCCTGGGCGCGTTCGCCGAACGGGTCCGCACGACCATCGACACACCTTCGGCGACGCCGCCGACCGGGCTCGCGGACGCGCTGGAAACGCTTGCTGCGAGCGAAAACAGCGTCGCGTATGGCGACGCGGCCAGCCGGATCGCCGCGATCGGGTCCGCACGGCACGTCGCGCGGGAGGCGTTCGCCGTGCTCGGCCAGCCGGCCCCCCGTTGGCTCGACTCCGCGCCGCTGTTCCACGAAGCGGTGGCGACGAGCCGACCAGCGCTTCGGCGGCTTCCCGAGCCGGTGCGGGCCGATCTGCTCGATGTGGCCGCGCGGACAGTTCCACAGTTGCGCTGGAGCGTCGTCTATGACGAGTTGGCGCGGTTTTTCGTGGCGCACTACGGCACCGGCGGGTCCTGCTCGGACATTCTGGAATTCCTTTATTCGTTCGATCCGGGCACCTCGTTCTCCGGCGATCCCGACCGCTGCGTCGCCGACTCCGAGCGTGCGCGGCTGCCCCCGGCGGCGGTAGCGGTGTTTTTCCAACTCGCGGCGGCCGGAGAGGACGATCTCGCGGCGGCTAATTATCGGCTGGTCGTCAACGCCGTCCATCCCGGCGAGCTCGGTTTCCTCACGCGGTGGGCCCATGTGCCGGCGTTGCGTACCGGTTTGTCCGCGGCGATCCGGGAGTGGACAGCGGCGCTGCACCCCGGCAGCCGGGTCTACCAGTTTTGCGCCTACCCCGACTTCGTCGAGTTGCAGCGGCCGGCGCGGACAGCGCTGCCCCTCCTGCGCTGGCCCACCGATCTCCCTGCCTTCGGCGACAACGGAATCGAGTTGTCCCGCCTTACGTTGAACCACGATCCACGGTCCGGGATGCTGCGCATCTACGATTCGGACGGATCACCGGTCTCGCTTTGCTACACCGGCACGGTTCCCAGCGGTCTGCTGACCGGGCCAATCCGGTTGCTCAGCATTCTGGCGAATCCGTGGCGACCACCCGCCGGTGGTCTCGTCGAACAGCTCGGCCCGGCCGGCCATTCGCCCCGGGTGACCTGCCAGCGCATCGTATGGGCCCGGGCTCGTTGGGTCTTCTCCGCCGCCGATGTTCCCGCGTACACGCCGGGCGCACCACTCGTTCCGTTCCTCACCTCGATCGATCGGTGGCGACGCGCCGCCGGCCTGCCGGACCAGGTGTTCGTCAAGCGCACTCGCGGCAGCCGCCCGGTCGGAAAACCACGCTGGGTCGGTTTCCATCACCCGCACACGATCGTCACCGGCTTCCGGAACCTACTGGCGGAAGCCACCCACCTCGCCGTCACCGAGGCGCTGCCCGCCACCGGTCAGCACTGGGCGCGTAACGGTGCCGGCGAACCAGTGGCAACCGAGTTTGTCGCACTGGCAAGCCATGGTTGACGGTCCCGCGGTCGCCGACTGGCTCGCCTATCGCATTCCGGTGGCGTCCCCACCGGACATCGCCGCCCTGCTCCACGAGGTCGTACGGCCCAGCATTGGGCAGATCAGCGCCGAGATTCCCGATTTCCGCTGGTTCTTCCTGCGCTATTTCGATCCCGCTGGGCTGCATCTTCGGTTGCGCCTCCGCGTACCGGTCGGCGTACTAACCGAGGTCGACGCGTTGATGGAGGGAGCGCTCAACGGCGGCCCGGCGGCGCGACTCGGCTGGGTGCGGCGGCTCTACGCTCCGGAGACCGGCAAATTCGGTGCCGGGCCGGCGCTGGACGGCGCGGAGCGCCTTTTCCAGCTGAGCAGCGAAACCGCTTTGCTGTGCGCCACCCCTGACCGGCGCGGCGACCGAATAGCTCAGGCCGCGGCCGTAACGAGCCTGTTGGCCGACGACCTTCCCGAGCCCGCCCGACGCAGGTTTCTCGGAGTCTGCGCAAATTCAGCAAAGACCGAGGCGGCCGTCGAGCCGGACCTGCGAGGGCGCGCCATGAGACTGGACGATCGGCGCCGCGGAGTCCTCGCCGAAGCGGACCTCGGGCGAACACTGTCGGCGTTCGCCCTGGCTTTCCGCCAGTTCCTCGGATCGGCCGCCCGTACGCTCGCTCCCATCAGCGATGACGACCTGCGGTTTCACCACATTCATCTGACCAACAACAGATTGGGGGTGTTTCCCGCGGAGGAAGCGGCGATAGCGAGACTGCTGCTGGCGCTGGGCTCGTGAGTGTCCGGCCGGATGTGCGCCGACCGGACACCCGCGAATGGTGACAACGCTGCTACTCGCTCTTTTCCGTTCCCGGCGTGGCGAAGGTGAAGCACTTGCCGAAGCAGGACTGACAAGTGCTGGAGAAGGTGCCGCCACAGGTTCTGCCTAGTTCCGAGTCGTTGTGACAGCTGACGGGAAACAGGTCGATGTCCTCCTCGAAATAGGGATCGACACCGACGCGGTCATCGACGGATTCCACCGTGAGGTCGATCGAGTCGACGATGGGGGTGGTGGCAAGAGCCATGTCCTCAACTGCCTTTCGGTTTTCGGACCAACGGCGGACATCCACGGTTGCGCGGCTACTCCGACGCCCGTGTCAACTCCTCACATTAGGACTCGGCGCTTTCAGAACGCCTTCAAAATCGTTCCGTCCGACCTCAGGCTCACGGCTTTGCCGCGTACCGACCGTCCGGCGCCATCGGCGGGATATCCTGCCGGCGTGGGAACCGCGTTGCGATCGGCTGCTGCCCAACTCATCACCAATTTGACAGCGACCAGCGCGATCCCCGCCGTGTGCGTGACCGCGTTCGACCGCGAGGGAGAGATTTTCACCTTCTGCCACGGGCCGCGCGACATCGACTGCCCGCGGACGCCGCTCGACCCGTACACCCGGTTCCGAACGTACTCACTGACCAAGATGTTCACCGCGACCGTCATTCTCCGGCTCGTCGATGACGGACGGATACGTCTGGATCAGCCGATCAGCTCGTTCCTACCGTCCGGCGCGCCGGACGCCCTCCGAGCGGCGACCGTGCGACAACTGCTCGGCCACATGTCCGGACTGGTCCGCGACACCGGCGCGACCGCGATCGGTCGCGATCTGGCCGACTATGTCACTATGGCGGCGATCCACACGCCCTCCATCGCCCCGCCCGGGATCATCTACGCGTACAGCGACGCGGGGTTCGCATTGCTGGGACATCTCGTCGAACAGGTCACCGGAACGGAATTTTCCCGCGCCGTGAACGAATGGCTGTTCGAACCGCTGGGCATGCGATCATCGTGCTTCGACAACGGTGGTGATCCGGCGTCCGTCAGCGCGGAGCACGCGATGTCCCGAGACGGCGTGATGATGTCGATCGCGCCGAGAAAACCGGCACCGGGTGAGAGACCGGCCAACGGCGCGTTCTCCTCATGCCACGACATCGCCAGATTCGGCATGGCGCATCTGCGTGGACGACTGCCGCTGAAGTCCTCGCAGCGGCTGGTCTCGGCGGGGCTGCTGAGCGACATGAGCAACCGAGGCGCGGATATCGGCCTCGACGTGGACTTCCACTACGGACTGGGCGCCTACGTCGGCCCACGCTTCGGCGAAGACCTTGGTTACGGCAACCTCGGTCATGGACTCGGGTGCTGGAGCCGGCTCGTCCTGTTGCCGCGGTCCGGACTCGGCCTGGCGTGGTTCGACAATCTGGCCGGCTCGCTCGAGCTGAACTGGCGCCGCGAGGAAACAATCCAACAGATACTGGCGGTGGCGGGAGCCGAGCGCCCAAGCTGGGAGTGCCTGCCCGACCCCACTCGGGTGCCGCCGGAACAGGCGGTGGGCTCCTATCGGCGGCTGACCGGGCGACCGCTGCTCGTCCAGCTACGCGATGATCGCCTCCGCATTGGCAACGACGCTGTCACCGTCCCCCTGCGTTGGCACCACGGCTCGACATATGTGGCTGCCGCCGACGCCGACCGTGCTGCCGCGTCCCTCGTACCGACCTGGACGCCGTCAGCACTCACCAGCCCATGCACCGTACGGTTCGTCCCGTCGGAGACAGCGACGGTGAACTACCTGTCGGTCAATGGCGTACCCTTCCGGCGAAATCTTTGACCTTCCACGCGCCGGCCACGGTTGCGGACATCAGCGCTCCGGCCCGCGATGCCCGCCGTGTTTGGGCGATCACAGTCGCGGCCGATGACCAGAACCGGCAACGACAAAGTCCGGCGTGACGGAAAATCGCCGCGGTGCTGTGGGACGATGGCGGTGTGACTATCGGCGACCAGGGCGCCGGACAGCCTGACCGCGCATCCGAACAGCCACGCCGCACCGACCAGACCGTCGGCCTACGCCTTCTCGGCGCCTTCGAAATAGCGGTAAACGGCCGGCCACTGATCGTCCGTGGCCGTCAGCGTACGGCCTTGGCCGTGCTGGCGGTGAACGCCAATCGCGCGGTGCCCGTACGCACCCTCGCCGGACATCTGTGGCCGGACCAGGACCGCAAGGACAGCCGCAACGGTGTGCAATGGCTGGTCACCCAGTTGCGGCGGCGGGTCGGCGCGGATCTCATCGAAACAACGCCCAACGGATATCGCCTGCGTGCGGACGCGACCACGCTGGACATCCTGCGGTTCCGTGACCTGCTGACCGAGGCGCAAAGCGCGCGGGAAGCGGCGGATCCGGGAGCCGAGCGCCGGTCACTTCAGTCGGCCCTGCGCCTCTGGCGCGGTGAACCGTTTCACGACTGCGGGTCACCGATGTTGGCGAAGACCGCCGCACCCGCGCTCGTCGAAGCCTGGCTGGACGCGCTGGAGCGCCGAATCGATCTCGATCTTTCCGACGGCCGCCACGGTCAGGTCATCGACGAGCTGTACGAGCTCGTCGGTCGCTACCCGCTTCGGGAAACGCTATGGGAGCGCCTGATGCTGGCGCTGCACTTCTGCGGGCGGCGCAGTGATGCACTGGCCGCATTCCGGACCGCGGACGCCATATCCCGGGACAAGCTCGGTCTCGACGTCAATCAGCGGCTCGCCGACCTGCATCAGGCGATCCTGACCAACGATCCTTCCCTGGGCCGGCCGACCAACTCGACGCCCGCGAGCGGCGACGCGCGGGAACCGGATGCTCCGCACGTACCACGGCAGCTGCCTGCCGCCAGTGCGACGTTTGTCGGCCGCACCGAGGCTCTCGCGGCTCTGGACTCTCTCATTGCCGAGCAGCCCACAACCGGATCGACCGAGACGACAGCGGCACGTCGGGTAGGCGTCGTCGCGATCGATGGCACGGGTGGCGTCGGAAAGACCGCGTTGGCACTGCACTGGGCGCATCGTGTCAAGGCGGCGTTCCCGGATGGCCAGATCTTCGTTAATCTGCGCGGATACGGCGCGGGCGAGCCGCTGGAACCACTCGACGCGCTGGACATGATGCTGCGATCCCTGGAAGTGCCGGAGAACCAAATTCCGGTCGATCCCGATGGCCGGGCCGCCCGGCTGCGTAGTGAGCTGGCCGATCGGCGCATGTTGGTCGTCCTGGACAACGTTCGCGACAGCGGCCAGGTCGAACCGCTGCTCCCCGGCGCGAACTCGCTGGTCATCGTCACGAGCCGGCGACAGCTCGGCGAGCTGGCGGTCCGCGTCGGCGCTCGACGGATTTCCTTGGACCTGCTGCCCTCCTCCGAAGCGTTGACTCTCTTTTCGACCGTAGCCGGAGAAACGCGAGTGAAGGCGGAGCCGGCCGCCGCCGCCGCGATCGTCACACTGTGCGCCCGGCTGCCACTCGCGGTCAGGCTGGCGGCCGAATACGCCGCACGGCATCCGGACTGGTCACTTGTGGACCTGCGCGCGTCGTTGTCGCAGACCCACGACCGCCTCGAAAACCTGTCCGTCGAAGCAGACCAGGGAACGAACCTGCACGCGGTCTTCGGTTGGTCCTACGCCGCACTGGACACCGAAGCCGCAGCCATGTTCGACGCGCTGGGGCTGCATCCTGGCAGCGACATCAGCCTCGGCGCCGCAGCCAGCCTCGGCGGGTTTTCGCTGGCCGACGCGCGGGCCAGACTCGTCAAACTGATGAGTGCGAGCCTGGTCGAACAACGACGATCCGGCCGGTTCGAAATGCATGACCTGCTGCACGAGTACGCCGCCGGCAAGGCCATGCCGCCGGCGGTCGATCGGTCGGCCGCGATCGGCCGCCTTTTCAGCTGGTATGTGCACACGGCCGTCAATGCCCGTGACAGGTTGACCAATGTCGACCACGGCCTGGCCATTCCGGCACGCGTGGACGATCGTGTTTATCCAGAAAATTTCGACACCGACGAGGCCGCCATCGACTGGTTCGGCACCGAACGCAAGACGATAGTCGCGTTGGTTCAGTCGCCCCGCACTAGTGGCGAACACCGCAGTGCGGTCATTCTTTTCCTCTTCAGCTGGAACTACTTCTACCAGCGCGCGTACTGGAACGACCTTCGGTTGCTGGGAGAATCAGCGCTGCGGTCCGCCCGTATGGTGGCTGACAAATTCCTGGAGGCGAAATGCCTCAACGCGCTGAACACGTCCTATCTGAAACTCGGAGCTCCGGACAGGGCGATCGAGGTCAGCCTGCGTGCACTGGCGCTGTTCAAGGAGGTCGGATCGACACACGGCCAGATGCTGTCCTTGATGAACCTGGGCGCCACCTACGTCGACGCCAAGCAGTTCGGCGCGGCAGAGGAGGTCCTGAACGAGGCGCTGTCGTTCGGCGACGACGTCGACCAGCACCTGCACGGCATGATCCTGCTCAATCTGGCCGAAGCTCAGTTGGGGCTTCGCGACCTCGCGGCTGCTCTCGACTGCGCGAAAGCGGCGACGGAGCTATTTCGCAAACTCGACAACCGGTCGGCCACCGCGTACGCAATGGACGCCCTGGCGATGGTCCACGCCGCCACCGACAATCATTCCGCGGCCATTCGGACCTTCCGCGATGCGGTCAATATCGCCGACGAAACCGAAACGAGCGCTTTGCGGGTGTCCACCAGGGTCAAGCTCGGCAAGCAGTTGGCAGCTGCCGGCGACCTCACCCAGGCCGTCGCGACCTGGCGGGAGGCAGAGAAAATCTGCCTCGACCGCGCGGACGGAACCGCTGACGCCATATCCAGCCTCATCGTGGCGGCCGAGCAGCACGGAGAGAATGCCGAATACAAATGAGAAAAGGTTAACCTCCTCGTCATCAGTTGCGCCAACCCGAGCTGTTCGTCCTGGTCCGCGCGATCACCGCGGCCATCTCGCGAAAAGACTCGGTTTCGAACAATTGACTCGGGTCCATCTCCACGCCCAGTCGCTCGGAAAGAATGCCCACGATCTCCACCGCCATCAACGAGTCCCCGCCGATGCTGACCAAGTCGTCGGTCATGCTCACGCGGACCGACGGAATGAGCTCGTGGAGCACCGCCGCGAGAATTTTCTCGGTCTCGGTGACTGGCGCCTCGTACGGGAAGACGAACGCTCCGTCTGCCACCAACGCGCGAGCAGCGGCCTCATCGACGGCACCGTGGTCATGGCGCGGAATCGCATCGACGATCGCGACCACCAGATCATCGCCGGTGCTCTCGCCGGCCCTCATCACCAGGTCGCGCAGCACCGGACCGGGGCGGTAGCCCTGCCGGACCAGCACGACAGTCACCACGTCGCTCTGCTCGTCGGCAAGCGTCGCGGCATCCCGAATATGCGGAATCTGTAACAACCGACTGCACAAGGTTTCCACCGGGATCATCGAATCCGGTCTCCGTTCGGCTGGGAATTGCGAAGAAGCTCAGGCGCGTATTGCCGGACACGCTCGGCCTGAAGGATCCGCCGGTACACCGACTGGAGTTCGCCTGAGGGATCGCAACCGAGTTCGTCGGCGAGGCGACCGCGGACGTAGTCGTATGCCTTCAGTGCCTCGGCGGGCCGGCCGGTGAGGTCGAGCGCGGTGATGAGCCGCACCCAGAGCGGCTCACGATGCGGAAACCGCGCGATCATGTCCTGGAGATCGGCGACGATAGTGGCGTAGTTTCCTTCCTCGAGATCGAGATCCACCCGCCGCTCGAAAGCAGCCAGGTATTTCTCCGCCAACCCCGGGCCAGCCTCATTTCTCAGCCGCAGCGAGCCGGTGTCGACCAGCGGCTCGCCTCGCCAGAGTGCGAGTGCTTCGTCCAGCATGGGCCGCTCCAACGACCGGCCGGCGGTTTTCGCCTCCATGACAAGAGACTGGAAACGAACCGCGTCCACCGAAAGCGGATCCACGTCCAGCAGGTAACCGTGCGGCTCCGTGCGAATGACGGTGGAGTCGATACAAGCACGCAACCGGTTCACCAGGCTCTGCAGGCTTGCCCGCGGCCGGATCGGCGGCTGCTCGTCCCACACCAGTTCTGTGAGTGTCATGATCGGCACCACCCGCTGGGCGGAAAGTGCGAGCGAGGTCAGAAGGGCACGTAACCGCTTGCCAGACATCGGCAACGGACGGTCATCAACACTCAGTTCGAACGGACCAAGTACGCTAATCACCAACTGACGCGCAGCCATTCTCCGTACTCCCAGGTGAGCTGCCTACCACTGGATCGTAAGGGCGGTGCGGTGGAACGTAGCAGAAATGTTTAACGCTCAACAGACTGCCCGCGGCGGAGCTTTCCAACGGCACAGGCATCACCTTCGCGCGACGTGACCGGCCAGGTGTTCTGGACTGGAAACTACAGCCAAACCAATGCGAAACCACAGCGAGACCACAGTGGATTCCCTCCGATCATGGCGCTTCGCGCAACGCATTCCTCCGTGCGGGCCGGCGTGTTATCGTCGGCGCTCTCCACCAACAACGCGGGTGCGTGAGAGGTGTCTTCCTTGGCAGCGGACAACCGACCCGACGACGGCGCGGATCTGACGAAACTGTTTCTGCCAATCTTGGAGCGGGTCAGCGAGGTCGACCGGTGGGCGATGCGGACGGAGCGGTTCTGGTGCTATGTCCAGCCGCCCGGTCACTGCCCGCGGCTTCAGGGCTGGAAGCTTCACGTCAGCGCGACACTGACATCCGCGCCGGCCGTGCTGCGGCAAGCAACCGAAGTCCTTCTCAGCCACCGCGCTGCTTTCAAGTTCGCAAAAGGACTGGAGCAGGTCGCCCAACTCAACTCGACGCGATACCAACGCGGCGGCAGCGGAAAGGTCATCACCGTCTATCCGGACGACGACGACCATTTTCGGTTACTGGCCGAAGAATTGCACAAGGCCACGCACGGACTGGCCGGCCCTGCCATTCTCTCTGATCGGCGATACCGACCCGACAGTCTGGTCCACTACCGCTACGGCGGGTTTACCGACCAGCTCACCAGGTTGGACATCGACGGCTCGTACGTCCCGATGGTCGTCGCCCCGGACGGGACCTGGATCGAGGACCGGCGAGAGCCGTGGTTTAGCGCTCCGAGCTGGGCGCCGCATCCGCTGCCACACGCCACCGCTCCGGTCGATCCGCCACGACCGCGGGGAAACCCTGTCCTGATCGGCGGGCGATTCCTCGTCGCGGAGGCGATCCGGCATTCCAACCGCGGCGGCGTCTATCGTGCCCTCGACCAGGACACCGGCAAACGCACCATTCTCAAGGAGGCGCGGCCGAACGTCGCGACGACCGTCGAAGGCGACGACGCACAGACCATGCTCCGCGCCGAGGCACAGATGCTCGACGAGCTCGCGCCGTTGGGTCTCGTGCCACGCAACGTTGCGTTCTTCGAGCACGGCGGCCACGCTTTCCTGGCAGAGGAGGAGATCCCCGGCACGTCCCTACGGCATTTCGTGCAGGAGAGATGCCGACTCGACTCCTCCCGCCGTCCAGCGCCATCGGAAGTTGTCGCGACCGCGCGCAAGCTGGTGGATCTTCTCATCGCGGTCCACAACGAGGGGCTCGTGTTGCGCGATCTCAACCCCGGCAACATCATCGTGACTCCGGACGGCGACCTCCGACTGGTCGACCTGGAGTTCGCGGCCCGGCCCGGCGAACCGGTGATCGCGGTCCGTACCGCCGGATACACCGCACCCGAACAACTGGCCGCCGAGCGGTACGGTCCGGCGCCGGAGCGGACGGCGGATCTCTACAGTCTCGGTGCCACCATCCTGTACGTTTCCACCGGAATGACGCCGGTGCTGGCCGCGGACGACCCGCCGGTCCGACGACTGGGCGACCGGCTGGCGTCGCTCGTCCGGCTCGCCGCCCGCGACAACCCCACCCTGGGGCGGCTGTCCCCGCTCGTTGTCGGCCTGACCGCCGATGATCCAGATTCCCGCTGGAGCCTCGACCGCGCCGCGGTGTTCCTGCGGTTTCCCGGCACAAGTGAAGGCGTTCGACAATCCGGGAAACCCGAACGGCTCGATCCGGACGTTCAGGAGAACTTCTTACGCGACATCCTGGCGTACACGGTCGAGCAGATGGCCTCCGACGACCAGGCACCGTGGCCGGCGGCCACAGCGGACACGCGAACTGGCGACCACTGCAATGTCCACGCCGGCGCGGGAGGAACGATCGCGGTGCTCAGCCGGGCCGTCCAGGTGTACGGCGACGCGAAACTGCGGCACGGCCTCGCCGTAGCGGCACGCTGGCTGGACGCCGCACTTTGGCGAGAACCGCGGGTGTTGCCAGGCCTCTTCTTCGGACGCTCGGGAGCGGCGTGGGCGCTCTACGATGCCGCTCGCACACTGGAGGATGACGAACTGACTGGCAGCGCGATAGCGTACGCCAAGAGGATTCCTCTGCGCTGGCCGAATCCCGACGTCACCCACGGCACCGCCGGCGCCGGCATCGCCCAGCTCGCGCTGTGGCGGGCGACCGGAGACAACGAGTTCCGTGACCGCGCCCAATACTGCGCGCAGTCGGTGTTGCAGGCCCGAGTCAGCGACGGGGACGGTTGGCTGTGGCCGATCCCGGAAGACTTCCCATCCCAGTTGGCCGGCACGGTGCACTACGGCTTCGCACACGGTACTGCCGGCATCGCAACCTTCTTGCTCGCCGCCGGAACTGCGCTCGACAACCGAGAACTCGTCGACGTCGCACTGGGATGCGGGAAGCTGCTGTGCGCCAATGCTGACCGACTCCAGGATCTCGCCGTTTGGCCGGTCGGCCCGCCTGGCATCGGCAAGGGAAGCCACCAGGAACTCAGGACAAGCTGGTGGTGCAGCGGTTCCGGCGGCGTCGGAGCGTTTCTGGTCCGGCTCTGGCAAGCCACTGGCGACCGGCGTTTTCTGGAGGTGGCCGAACTCGCGGCGACGGCCGCCCGGCGCGACCGATGGTTCCTCAGCCCGATCCACTGCCACGGCAACGCCGGCAACGGCGAACTGCTGCTGGACCTGGCCGCGGCGGCACCACGGCCGGACCCGTACTTGACCGGCGCCGCCGAAATCGCGGCGTGCATCCACAGTCGCGCCGTACGCCGAAGCGGACGGATGGTCGTGCCGAACGAGTTCATGCAGGAGATGACCTTCAGCTACGGTCTCGGCCTCGCCGGCGTCGCTGGATTCCTATTACGGCTGTGCCATGGCGGCCCCCGCTGGTTCATGCCTGACGACCAAGCCCGGCTGGCATTCGGTCAGCAAACACGGCGAACCTAGGTACGGCAGCCGCACTTAGCGGTCTTGGCCGGTGAGCGCGTCGGCGTGTCGTGTTGATCATGGGGGCAGCCGCCTCGAGATCATCAGTTTGTGAGAAAAGAGATCGGTGAGGCGGCTGCTGTTGCCATCGTAGAGGGTGAGTTGGCGGGGTCGAATTTGGCCAGGTTGCATGGCTTGTTGCGGCCGTGTTTTAGCCGGGTGGAGCCGTTTGTGCAGGCGGGGAAGTATGTCGCGGCGTTGATGACCGATCTGCCGCGCAAGAACGGGTGGACGGTTGCCGAGCATGCCGGTGACGCGACGCCCGACCGGATGCAGCGGCTGCTGAATCACGCGGTGTGGGATCACGCGGTGTGGGATCACGCGGTGTGGGATCACGCGGTGTGGGATCACGCGGTGTGGGATCACGCGGTGTGGGATCACGCGGTGTGGGATCACGAGGCCGCTATCGCGGCGATCCGTGGGTTGGTCACCGAGGTGTTGGGGAACCGGCCGCTGCGGGTGGCGGCGGTGGATGAGTCTGGGCAGCAGAAGCAGGGCCGGGCGACGGCCGGGGTGCAACGCCAGTACATGGGCTGCGCCGGTCGGGTCGCCAACGGTGTGAACACTGTTTATTGCTCGTATGCGACCGATTCCGGGCATGCCCTGGTTGGTGCCAAGATCTACGTTCCGGTGAACCAGCTGAATGATCCAGATCGCCGTGCCGCGCTGGGAATCGGCGACGATGTCGTATTTCGGACCAAGTGGCAGTTGGCCACGGATATTTTCGTCGATATGGTCGCCGAGGGCACGATGCCGCCGTGGTGTGCCGCTGACGAAGTTTACGGGCGGGCTGGTGATTTTCGGGCTTTTCTTGAGGGCAACGGCACCGGATACGTCGTCCGGGTTGGGTGTGCTTTCCAGGTTGACGTGGCGTCAGGGCCGCCGATACGGGCTGATGACCTGGTGAGGCGTTTCCTGCTGCCGGAATCGTGGCAGATCTGCTCGGTGGCCGGCTCCAAAGGCGAACGCGCGTATGCCTGGGCCTGGGTCGGCACCGCCAGCCCACGTCATTTTCTATTGATACGCCAGCACCTGGACACCGGTGAGCTGGCCTACCACTACTGCTACGTCCCACCAGGCGAGCCGATCCAGTTCATGACCCTGGTACGGGTGGCGTGCCTGCGGTGGCCGGTCGAGGAAGATTTCGAGTTCGGCAAAGACCAATTCGGGCTCGACCAATCCCAGGTCCGCCTGTATACCGCGCTATTCCGCCACATCGTGCTGACCATGGCTGCTCTGGCCGTCTGTGCGATTACCGCCACGCAGGCCAAAACCCGCGCGTCGGCGCCCGTCCTGCCCCACACACCGGACGACCAGCCGCCGCCTGACATTGGCATGATCGCCCTGACCATCGCCGAGATCAAACGCCTATTCGCCCTGGTCACCCGCCAGATCTGGCCCGACACCCACCACCTGCACTGGAACCTATGGAGACGACGCCACCAAACCCGTGCACGATGGTTCCACCACCGAACCCGACTCCGCAGACAACACCAGCCGGCGTAACAAGATCAAAGTGCGGCTGCCGTATAGTCCCGGATCTGTGCCAACCTCGGCAATGCGGCTCCAGCGCGGAGGTGCCGGCGTGTATAGCTGACGTCATGGCAAATTCGTCGCAGAGAGGTCGACCGTCGGCCAGGAGGCGTACGGCGCACCTAGACGACTTTGTCGGCGACCGATCGGCCGGTCGGCACTCGAGGCTGCTGTGTTGGCTTTCCGTCGCGATCAGCAGCACGCTCATCGTGCTGATCGTCAGCGTCATAGGTTACGGTTTTTCGCACCAGGACTCGAAGATCGGCAGCGGCTACGTCGCACCAGGCGGTCGCCTGCTGTTGTCCCCCGACGACCCGCAGGCCACCTGCGTCATCACGGCGCCGGGACGACGCAGCGAAACGGTGACGCTGACGCGCTCGTCGGCGAAGCGACTGGTGCGCCTCTGGGACGGTCAGGCGGTGTCTCCGCCGGCCGGCGCACGCATCAGCTGCGCCGGTGACGTCATCGTCATCGCCGGGCCGGTGACCTGGCTGGCGCCACTCGGTCAGTGCGGGATCCTGATCGTGCCACTGCTCATCTGGGACGCCGTGGCGGCGACGCTGCTCGTACGCCGCCGCACACCTCCGTCTGGGGCCTTCAAACGTCCATGACGGCCGAGGCGATGCCGTTCCAGACAGCGATCGACCGTCACGACAATGATGGGCGGCACATTTTCGCCTGGTCCACCGACGACCCACCGCTCAACGCTCGCTACCAGCTGGAATGGAACTTTCGAAACACCACCAAGACGGCGGAGCACATCACGATTCCGAGCGAGAAGATGCGGGCCGTCGGCATTGTCCAAGACGGCGACCCAATTCTTCGCCGACAAGCCGGCCCTTCAGACTCCCCGAAGAGAGCCAAGACGCTCTGCGCGTCATCTCCGAACTTCAGTCTGCCGCGATGCGCGTCGCCCGCGTCCACACCTGGGGCAAAGGGATGGGCATCGCCGCGCCGCAGATCGGCATCGAACGCGCCGCCGCCATCGTATGCCCCCTGGCAGCACCGACAGCCTGGTTCTCCTGAACCCCACGATCATCGACAGCAGTGTCGAGACCGACGAACAGTACGAAGGATGCATGAGCTTTTTCGACGTACGCTGCCGAATACCGCGGCCACTCACCATCCACGTCGAGCACTTCGACCTCGACGGCACACCACGAGTCACCGTGTTCGACCACGGCATGGCACGCCTGGTCTCACACGAAATCGTCCACCTCAAGGGCATCCTCTGCTGCGACCTGCTGCCACCCGGACGCCAACCGACGCCGGTCGACCAATGCCGAGGAACCGGCAGCAACTGGCAGTACGGCTGGACCGGCTCTGACGGCTCTGACAACGACCACGATTCGCGACGAAACGCCCCCGTCTGAGGCCTGACGGTGGCGCCTCCATGCCTGATGTGGCCCGACCCAGTTGGACGGCTCGACCGACGGGTCGAGCCGTCTACACACGGCGGTGGCTCTGCCGGCGTCGAGGTCAGGCGTCGTGCCTTTGGATTGCCTGCTGCAGCACGGCCTGGAGTTGAGCGTTGTTAGCGGCGCTGACGCTGACGAGATTGTGTTGCTGTGGCTGGTCTTTGTCGATGACGATGAAGGTGATGGTGGGGTAGCGATGTGCGTTGCCCGCGGTGGCCGCGACAGGCCCGGTGCCGGTGGCGACGATGACGGCGCATTGTCGTTGGGTGAGGGTGTTGAGGTAGGGAACGGCGTTTTGCGTGGTTGATGGCCCGTTGATGGGCAGGTATTGGATCTTGGCACGGCTACGCAGGGACGCCTTCTGCATTTCCGACCAGGCGGTCGCGGCGCTGGTTCCGGGGGCGGTGCCGGTGGCGTCGGTGAGCAGGCATGCGGTGGTGGCGGTGTATTGCCGTGCGCGGGTCGGGCTGGAGCGCAGCGACAATGTGAGGGAAACAGCGACCACGACCGCGACTGTAGTGACCGTGATCACGGCCAAAATAGCGCGTCTGGACAGCCGTACACCACCGATACGCATGTATGGATCTCATTTCCCCGTGAGAGCGCGGTTCCCGGATCGGTCCGAGGGCCGCTCAAGCGTAGCTGCCGAACCACCAACCAACAATCTACATTCATTAAATGTATTGCTAAGTTTTCTTGGTGACCAGTTCTGGCGCGTCTTGGGTGTTTGAGGCCGCGGGACCTCAGCTGTTTTCTCGATTTCTGGGGGAACTTCTTGACGGCGCGTGGTGTGGCGGTTAAGGATTTTGCGGTTGCCTTGGCGTGTGTTGCCCGCCGGTCGGCGACTTTGCGCTTTGGTTTTCTTGGCATTCGGTATGAACGGGGAACGAGGGACGATGTCGGCTCGGCTGCGTGGATTCGGCGTGCATTCCGGTGTCTGGAGGCGTCGAGGGGGCGGACTTCCTCGAGAAAAGGGACGACTGGTGCGTCGCGGCGCACTGATGTTGATTCTGACGTTTCTGGTGACATTTTCCTGGGAGCCGGCGACGGCGTTCGCCGGTCCGGTGTTCCAGCTCCCCGATCTGTCTGCGGCACTGCATTTCCTGGCGGGCGATCCGTCGGCGAAATGGGGTCCGGTGCCGGTGCAGCCGACTGGTACGGCGGCGGGTAAAGCGCATCTGGTTCCCGCGTCGGCAACGAAAGCCGCCGGCGGCAACGGTCGCCGGCCGGGCAGGGGCAGGGGCGAATTGCCGGCGTACGCGAGGCCGGGCAAGCCGACACCGTCCGGGCCGAGTGGAAAGGCGTCGGCTCGGTTCGATGCGAAAACCAGCCAGCGAGTGGCGGCGAAGTCGACCGCAACCTCGACATATTTTCAGAACGCGGACGGCTCCTACACCCGCCGGTTGAGCCAGACCCCGGTGAACTACCGAGACAGTTCGGGTACGTGGCAACCGATCGACACCAGCCTGACCGCGGCCGGTGGCCGTTGGCGGGAGAAAGCCAACGCGATCAGTGTTGATCTTGCCTCGACGGCAACGGATCCAGGCCTGGCGCGGATCGGCCTGAACGGGAAGGGTCTGTCCTACGGCCTGCGGGGCGCGGCGTCGGTGAGGCCGCAGGTGTCAGGTTCGACGGCGACGTACCTGAACGTGCTGCCGGACACGGACCTGCAATTGCACCCGGTCGCCTCGGGGTTGAAGGAGTCCGTTGTTCTGCACGCGGCCACGGCAGCCAGTTCGTGGGTGTTTCCGCTTCATCTGGATGGTCTGACCGCCTCCCAACGCCCGGACGGCTCGATTGTGCTGAACGATTCCTCCGGGAAAGCGATGGGTCGGTTGGTCACGCCGTACGCGTTCGACTCGAAAGTCGATCCGCATTCGGGTGACCCGGCCACGACACATGCGGTGACTTCGCGGCTGACGACGACCGCGGACGGGCAGCAGGCCATCGAGGTCAGTCTTGACCGGAGCTGGTTGACCGACACCAAACGGGTGTTCCCGGTCACCGTGGACCCGTCCTACAACATGTCCTTCTCGGGTGCGGAGTCGACGTACGCCGACACCGACACCCCGGCCGTCGACCATTCGGATGAATTGGTGGTGAAGGTCGGGTCGTTCAACGCTGGTTCTGCCAACCCGTACAAGGCGAACTCGTTCGTCCGCTTCTACACCGGTGACCTGACCGGTTCGCAGGTGAGCGTGTCCTCAGCGACGTTGCACGTGTTCGACACGTGGGCCTATGACTGCAATCCGCACCCGTTCTCGATCGCGCAGGTCACGCAGGCCTGGAACGGCGGTACGGCTGGGGCGTATCCGGGTCCCAGTGTCGGCGGGGCGGTGGGCGGCGCGACGCCGACGGTGCCGCACGCGTGCGCGAATACCGCCGCCGACCGGACGGTCGGTGACTGGGTGGCGGCACCGGTGTCGGCGGGCGTGATCACCGCTTGGGCGGCCAGCGGTGAGCCGGACAACGGGTTGTCGTTGTACGCGTCGACGACGGACAAGACGGCGTGGAAGCAGTTTGACTCTGTCAATTCGGATTTCCCGCCGTATCTGGAGATCACCTACACCGGCACGTTGAACCCGCAGGTCTTCTCCTGGTCGCCGCCGACTGGGTCGTCGGTGACGACGCTGACGCCGGCGCTGGCGGCCACCGGCGAGGTGTCACCCGCGCTGGGTGTCAACCCGAAGTTCCGGTTCCAGGTCTTTAACTCCAACAGCACGTTGATCGCCGACTCGAACGTGCTGACCACCAACCGATGGGCGGTCCCGGCCGGCAAGCTCGCCTGGGGACAGACCTATTACTGGCAGGCGCAAACCTTCGACGGGACGCGATATTCCGCGCCCGGGATCTGGCAGACATTCACCGTCCAGGTGCCACAGCCGCTGGTCACGTCCGCGTTGGCGCAGAACCAGGGCGGGCGCGGATACAGCCCGAACAATGGGAACTACACGACCTCCGCGACCGACGCGCAGGTGACCAGTGTCGGCCCGGAGTTGGCGGTACGCCGCGACTACAACTCACGCGATCCACGTCTGTCCGGCGCGTTCGGCGGCGCCTGGTCCAGTGTCTTCGACGCCAGAGCGGTTGAGCAGCACGATGCCACGAACGCGTTGGCCAGCGTCGACGTGACCTACCCGGAAGGGTCGACGGTCGGGTTCGGCAGGAACGGCGACGGGACGTTTTCGCCACCGTCGGGGCGGTTCGCCACCTTCACCGCGATAACTGGCGGCGGGTACAAGCTCATCGACAAGGACAACACGGCCTACACCTTCACCCAGGCCCTCGGTGGCGGAGCGTACGGCCTTACCTCGATCGCCGACGCGAACAACCGCACCGTGACCTATGCCTGGTCTGGCGGACACGTGGCGACCGCGACCTCGACCGCCTCCGGGCGCGCGCTGCACCTGGCCTGGACGACCCCAGCAGGCGCGTCCAACCCGCACGTCTCGACCGTGACCACCGACCCGACCACCGCCGGCGACAATTCGACCATCCAGACCTGGGCATACAGCTATTCCGGTGACCAGCTGACCCAGGTGTGCTCTCCGGTCGACACGAACGGCTGCACCCGGTACGGCTATCAAACAGCCTCCCAATACCACAATCAGGTCCTGGACATCGGGGCACAGTCGTTCTGGCCGTTGGCCGAGACCTCCGGTACGACCGCGGCCAGTGCGGTGGTTGCCAACGAGGGCAACGACAACGGCACCTACAACAACGTCACCCTGGGCCAGCCCGGCCCGCTGGCCGGCGGATCGGCGACAGCCGCGTCGTTCAACGGCACATCCTCCTACGTCGAATTGCCCAACCAACACCTCTACACCACACCAGCGCTTTCGGTGTCGTTGTGGTTCAAGACAGCAAAGCCACTCGGGGTGCTGTTCTCCGCCTCCGACCAGCTGATCACCAACACAGCCACCGCAGGCAACTTCGCGCCCGCCCTCTACATCGGCAACGACGGCAAGCTGATCGGACGTTTCTGGGAAGGCCTGTCCAACACCGCGATCACCACCCCCACCGCCGTCACGGACAACAACTGGCACCACGTCGTACTGACCGGATCCCTGACCGCGCAGACACTGTGGCTGGACAACACCCAGATCGGCAGCACCGCCGGCCTCGACCCGCAAAGCGGCAGTGGCGTCACACCGCACTTCCTCAAACACAGCTACATCGGCGCCGGATACCTGGGCGGCACCTGGCCCGACCAACCGCACCAGGACGACGGAAAATACGGCGCCTACTACTTCAACGGATCGATCGCCGACGTCGGCCTCTACGCGCAAACGCTGAGCCCACAAATCATCACCGGGCTCTACCAGACGGGCCTGAACCCCGTCTCCCTGCTGACCTCCATCACTCGCCCGTCGGGAAACACCGACGCGAGCGTGTCGTACGACCCGGTGACCGCGACGGTGACGTCGGTGACCGACGACAAGGGTGGGACGTGGAAGATCGCGCCGCCGGTGGTGACGGGGTCGAGCAATGTGTACCGGTCGGCGGTGCTGGGATCCTCACCGGCCACCTATCACCGACTCGGCGAGGCCGCCGGCGGGTCGACCGCCGTCGACGAGCTGAATTCCGGCGACGCGTCCTATCACAATGTGACGTTGGGTGGCGCTGGCCCGTTCTCGGACAAGACCGCCGCAGGTTTCGACGGCACGTCCTCGTTCGTGCAGCTGCCGGCAACGGACAATGTGCAGACCGGGCCGGGGTCGGTGGAATTGTGGTTCCGGATGGCCACCAACAGTACGGCCGGTGGCGTCCTGTTCGACGAACAATCCCTTGACATCACGACCATCACCACGGCGCAGGGCAATTATGTGCCGGCGATGTACGTCGGCACCGACGGGAAGCTGTACGGGAAATTCTGGGACACCAACCACACCTCGGGTGGGATGGTGTCACCGACCCGGGTGAATGACGGATTGTGGCACCACGCCGCGTTGGCCGCCGCCGCCAACGGACAGGTGCTGTATCTGGACGGGCAGAAAATCGGCGCCACGACCGCGGCATTGGTGGCGTCCCCGAGCAATTTCGTGTATGTCGGCGCCGGCGCGTCCGGTTTCACCTGGCCGAACCACCCAACCAACACGCTGGGCTGGTTCCCGGGCTCCATTTCCGATGTCGCGTTCTACCGGACGCAGGTGTCCAGCCAGGAGATCTCCAACCACTATTCCGCCGGCCGGCATTCCGGTGGCCCGTCTCCGGTGCAGACGGTGACGGTGACCGACCCGGGCGGGCGGCCGCAGATCTCCCAGTACGACATCGCCAATGGGATGCGGCTGATCGCCGAGTCCGACGGCACCGGCCGCACCACCACCTACGGGTATGACACCGGCGGGTTCGCGCACACCATCACCGACCCGAACGGGAATGTCACCATCCTCGGCCACGACGTACGCGGCAACGAGGTTTCCCACACGACCTGCCAAAACCAGGCCGCGCAGGTGTGTTCGACGACGTACACGACACATCTTCCGGACAACACCAGCAGCAAACTCACCCCGAGCCCGACCAACGACCTGCAGGCCACCGTCCGCGACGGCCGGTCGGCCAGCGCCACCGACAACACCTACCTCACCTCCTACGGGTACGACGCGGCCGGCAACCGCACCACCGTGACCACCCCACCGGTGGACGGCTACCCGAGCGGCCGTACGACAACGATCTCCTACACCGACGGCACCACGGTCGCCGCCGCGGACAGCGGGTTCGCACCGGCGGGGCTGCCGTACAAGACCGTGTCACCGGCGGGCGCGACGACGTTGGTGTCCTATTTCCACAACGGGGACATCGCCTCGGTCACCGACCCGGCCGGCATGGTCACCTCCTTCACCTACGACGGCCTGGGGCGGATGCTGACCAAGAAGGAGGTCTCCGACACCTACCCCGCCGGTCTGGTCACCGCGTACGCCTACAACGGGATCGGGCAGGTGGTGACCCAGGACGACCCGCCGACCACCAACCGGGTCACCGGCGCGATCCACTCACCGCGGATCACCACCGTCTACGCCCCGGACGGGCAGATGGCGTCGCAGACCACCGCCGACCGCACCGGCGGCGACGCGCCCCGCACCGTACAGGCCACCTACGACGACCACGGCCAGGTGCGCACCAACGTCGACGCGCTGAACAAAACGACCACGTTCGGATACGACCTTTACGGCCACAAAACGTCCGAGACCGACCCCAACGGCGTCACCACCGCCTACACCTACGACGCGGCCGGGCGGCTGCTGACCCAGGTGCTGAAAGGGTTCACCGGCGACCCGAACAATCCCTCCCCGGCGGCCGATCTGGTCGAGTCCTCCCGCGCGTACGACCCGGCCGGGCAGCTGGCGTCGGTGACCGACGCGATGGGCAACAGCACGAACTACACCTACACCGACAACGGCCTGGTCGCCACCATCACCAAACGCGACCCCACCGGCACGAAATCGTTCGTACTGCAGGCAAACACCTACGACGCGGCCGGCAACCCGATCCGGCAGGTCACCAACAACGGCGCCACCACCGCCGCCTCCGTCCTGGACGCCGCCGACCGCGTCACCTCCACCACGGTCGACCCGACCGGCGTCAACCGGACCACCACGATCACCTACGACCCGGACGACCGCCCGCTCAAGAGCGTCGTCCAAGGCGACCCCGTCACCCCACCGGCATCACCCACCACCGGTCCGACAATCACCCGGGCAGCCACTCATGCCGCGGCCGGTACGGCGCCGCGCAGCCTGGTTCCGGGGATTTCCACCACGATGACCTACGACCCGCTGGGGCGGGTCACCAGCCGCGCGGTCGCCGACGATCAGGGTCACTCCTCGAAGGTCAGCTGGACGCTGGATCGGCGCGGGCTGCCCACGACAATGACCGACGCGGACAACAACGTCACCAGCTACGCCTACGACGAAGCTGGCCGGCTCACCACCACCACCGCGCCAACGGTGAACGTCGAAACAGGCGGCGCCGCCGCGACACCAGCGCACCCGGTCACCACCACCGGATACGACACCTTCGGTGGCCCCACCGAGAACGAGGACCCCAACGGCAACGTCACCACCACCGCCTACGACGCCGACGGGCAGAAAGCGTCCGTCACCCAGCCGTCCTACACCCCACCGGGCTCGGACAGCCCGATCACGCCGGTCGCGCGGTGGACCTACGACGATGCCGGCAACATCCTGACCGCCACCGACCCGCTCAACCACATCACGCGCTACGGCTACGACCAGATCGGCGACACCACCAGCATCACCGACCCCCGCGGCGGCATCAGCCGGACCAGCTTCGACACCAACGGGCAGGCGTTGCAAACCACCTCCCCCGGCGGAGCCGTGAAATCGGCGACCTATGACTACCTCGGCCGCCAAGTCACCGCCACCGTCCTGGAGCGCTACCCCACCCCCGCCACCCTCACCTCCACCTCCTCCTACGAGGCGTCGGCGACCAACCCCGGTGGAGCGTTCCTGGCCTCCACCACCACCCCCGCCGGTGCGCGCACCAGCTACGGCTACAACGCCGTCGGTGAAACGATCTCCACCACCGACCCCTCCGGCGCCACCACCCACGCCGAATACGACGGTTTCGGCCGCACCATCGCCACCACCCTGGCCGACGGCCGATCCACCCGCACCAGCTACGACCACCTCGGCGACCCGCTGCAAGTGCAGCAACTCGACACCGACAACACGGTGCTGACCACCACCTCAGCGACCTACAACGGCAGCGGCCACCTCACCTCCACCACCGACGCCCGCGGGCACACCTCACAATTCACCATCGACCCCAGCGGCCTGGTCACCCAAGAAATCCAACCCGTCGACGCGAACACCTCGATCACGACAACGTTCGGATACGACGCGGCCGGGCACCGCACCCGGTTCACCGACGGGCGCGGCAACTCCTGGCTCTACACCTACAACTCCCTGAACCTGCCCGCGTCCACCATCGAACCAGCGACCACCACCTACACCAGCGCCGCCGACCGGACCACCACCACCAGCTACGACGCCAACGGCCGGGTCACCAGACGCGTCGCACCCGGCGGCGTCAGCGTCGCCGGCAGCTACGACGACAACGGCAACCTCACCGGACAAACCGGCAACCGCGCCGAAGCCGTCACCGCCGACCGCTCCTTCACCTACGACCCCGACGGGCGGATGCTCACCGCCAACACCGCCGCCGCCGGAGACCAAGGCCCCACCGGCCCCGCCGTACCCGCCACCAACACCACCTTCACCTACAACGACCGCGGCGACCTGCTCACCGCCACCGGCACCGGCGGCGCCAGCTCCTTCACCTACAACACCGACGGACTCCTCACCACCCGCACCGACGCCGCCGGCACCGCCACCTACGGCTACGACAACGCCGACCGCGTCTCGGCCATCACCGACCCCATCACCGGCACCCAACTGTCCATCGCCTACAACACCCTCTCCCAACCCGCCACCATCCACTACGGACAGACCGGTGACGTACGCACCTTCGGCTACGACCACCTGCACCGCCTCGCCACCGACACCCTCACCACCAGCACCTCCGCCGCCTCCGCCACTGTCGCGTCCATTTCCTACGGATACGACGAAAACGGGAACCTGACCAGCAAAAACACCACCGGATTCGGCGCCGCGGGCACAACCGCGAACAACACCTACACCTACGACGACGCGAACCGGCTCACCTCCTGGAACAACGGCACCACCACCACGCCGTACGAATACGACGCCTCCGGCAACCGCACCCGCGTCGGCGCGAACGTCTACACCTACAACGCCCGCGACGAACTCACCAGCGACGGCAACATCAGCTACACCTACAGCGCCCGCGGAACCCTCACCAAACAAACCAACTCAGCCGGCACGGCCACCTCCACCACCGACGCGTACGGACAACAAGCCACCCAAGGCGTCATCGGCGGCACCACCCAGACCTACCTCTCCGACGCCCTCGGCCGCGTCGTGCACAGCCAAGCCACCGACGGCACCACCCGCACCTTCGCCTTCAGCGGCGCCGGCAACGACCTCGCCTCCGACGGTGCCCACACCTACAGCCGCGGCCCCGACGGATCACTGCTGGCCATCGGGACCCCCACCACACCCCACAACCCCACCAGCAGCAGCCGCGTCGTCGGCGCGCGCGCACCAGACAACAACGCCTCCGGAAGCAGCGGCGGCGTCCTCGCCTTCACCGACGCCCACGACGACGTCGTCGGCAACTTCACCGCCGACTCCGCCGCCCTGACCGGAAACAGCGTCTACGACCCACTCGGGAACATCACCGCCAGCACTGGCATGGCCGGCAACCTCGGATTCCAATCCGGCTGGACCGACACGACCACCGGCAAAGTCAACATGGCCACCCGCTGGTACAACCCCGCCACCGGATCCTTCATGAACAAGGACTCCGTCGCCCTCAACCCCGTACCCCAATCGGTATCGGCCAACCCGTTCGCCTACGTCAACGACAACCCACTCGCCGGCAACGACCCCACCGGCCAATGCTCCTGGTGGGACCTGGTATGCGGCGCCAAAGCCGTCGTCTCCACCGGCGTACACCTCTACAACCGATACGTCGCACCCGTCGTCAACTACGTCTACAACAACTACATCAAGCCCGCCGCCAACTTCCTCTACAACCACCTCGTACGCCCCATCGTCAACTACGCCGTACACACCTACAACTCCGTCTCCCACTTCATCAACGACGCCTACAACCAAGCCAAAAGAGCCGCCGCCCGCGCCAAACAACTCGCGCTGGAAGCCGCCGCCCGCGTCAAACGAATAGCCATCGAGACCTACCAACGCGCACGAGCGCAGGCCGCCAAAGCCGCGACCGTACTCGCCCACGCCGCCCAAACCGTCGGCACCTTCATCAAAGCCCACGCCGCCACCATCGCCTCCGTCGTCGCTTCCACCGTCGTCTTCGCCGGCTGCGAAGCAGTCCTCGGCGCCATGACCGGCGGCGTCGGCGCCATCCCCGGCGCGATCCTGTGCGGCGGCATCTCCGGCGCCGTCGGCGGCCTGGTCGAACAAGGCGTCAACTGCATGCAAGGCCAAAAAGGCGGCTGCAGCGGCGCAGCATTCGGCAAAGCCGCACTCATGGGCGGCCTCACCGGCGCCATCGGCGGCGTCGCCGGCGCACTCGGCGGCAAACTCGCCTCCGCCGTCCTGGGCAAAGTCCTGCCCAAACTCGTCACCGAAGTCGTCGGCGGAGCCGCCGGAGGCGCCGCCGGCGGAGCAACCACCAGCGCCGTCTCCTACGGCATGGGCTGTCGCGAATCCGCCGCCGGCTGCACCTGGTCAGGCCTCGGCCACGCCGCCCTCTCCGGCGCCGAAACCGGAGCCGCCTTCGGCGCCGCCGGAGCCGCCGGATCCCGCCTCGGCCAAGCCTTCCGCACCTTCCGCACCACCCGCAACGCACCCAAAGAATCCACACCAGCACCCACCACCGAACCCGCACCACCAGAGTCCGCACCCAACAAGCCTGCGCGATCCGAGGAATCGACCGGCTGTCCGCACAGCTTCGTCGCCAGCACTCCAGTCCTGATGGCCAACGGCTCAACCAAGCCCATCGCCGACATCAAAGCCGGCGACAAAATCACCAACGCCGTACCCGGCAGCTCGAAAACCCAGACCCACACCGTCGGCCACGTCATCATCACCACAACCGACCACGACTTCGTCAACCTCACCATCGCCACCCTCGACAACACCGGCCACCCCGCCGCAGTCGCCACCATCACCACCACCGCACACCACCCCTTCTACGACACCACCCACAACGCCTTCATCGACGCCGCCCAACTCCACGAAGGCGACCACCTCCAAACCACCACCAACACAGCTGTCGTCCTGGCCGTAAACAGGCACCACGGCACTGCAACCACCTACGACCTCACCATCCCCGACCTCCACACCTACTACGTCCTCGTGGGGTCGGCAGCGGCTCTCGTCCACAACTGCGACGACCCACGTGTCTTTGAAAACACCATTCCGAGCGATCGTCCTGGATTCGCGAAGACGTTCACACCAAAGACGCTTCAACGCAGGTCAGGCAAGTTCGGGTACGTCGTCAAACAAGACGGGCAGCTACTCCTTGGCCGTCTTACGGACGGGCATGTTAGTATCGCCGGCGGCGACGCCGTTATGGCCGCCGGTGAGGTACATCTACGAAGTGGTCGAATTCTTGAAATCAACAACGCATCCGGACATTACAGACCGTACGGCCAGTATCAGCAGAGTGCTGCAGAATCAGCTTTCCGAGATGCCGGGTGGGAGGTGACCAATCAATATGTCGAACGGTGGCCAGGAGCGGAGTGAGACCTGCCATCATATAATGGACAAGATCGATTTCATTTTGCGCGTGGCTCCAATCGCGGACGGCGTTGACGAGATCGAGCCCCTCCTTAGCGACCTCCTCGACCACCTCATCGCGAGCCCCTTCTGTCGACCACAGTTAGCGGTCAAATTCGAAAAGATATTAGATGATCTACCCGTCGGGGCAGTCGAGATTCTCACATATTGCCTTCACACTCTCCGATGGGCAGAGATTCTTGCGTATACTGAAATGGTTTTGGATGCCGAAGTCGACATGACAAGACGCCAATTATATAAAGGCATCTTAGACGCCTTTAATGATGCCTGGCTGGATAAGCGCCTTTACATTCGTTATAGCTAGATCTGCCATCATCGCCGAATTTTCCAAGCTGACACAGCGGCCCACGGCAACGCTCTCCAGCTCGACGCAATGGCACCTGACGACATCACAAAAGACCATCCGCCAGATACCTGGATTGCCCTCCATGACTCGACTTCAGCCGAATTCGCGCCGACTATGATCTCGACCGAATGAGCTGATCACGAAGGGCTCGTCGAAGATCCGGCGAGGGACGTTCTCTTCCATGGAAGGAATCCGTCCTGATGTCAGAGCTGGTCGAGTTCGGCGACTTTGCCCAGGTAGAGGTGCTGCTCCGTGCCGGTATCAAGCTCAAGTTTGAGCTCCTCGCATTAGCCAACGGTTTCTATGCCTTCGAGTCCGCCCTCCACGTATTCCCATCCGGGCTTGGTGGTGACCACATCAACATCGAGACCTGGAACGGCCCGGACCTGTGGCGTGGCCTCTTCCAAGGAATGGCTGATCACATTCTTTTCTTCGCCGAAGACATATTCGGTGAGCAATTTGGAATCAAAAACAACAAGATTTGCTCATTCAATCCAGAAACCGGCGAGACGGAGGAAATCGCGTCCTCATTGGAGGAATGGGCCGAATCCATCCTTGCTGACTACAACATGATGACAGGGTACTCACTTGGCAGCGAGTGGCAACGAGTGAACGGCTCGTTGCCTTTCAATCAAAGACTCCTCCCGAAAATTCCATTCATTCTCAACGGGATTACTCAGTCGAAAACCTCCACGCAGTGGACGCAGTGGAAGGCATGCGATTCCGCAGTTCAATCGCGACACAGATCCGCAACCTTCCTGACGGCAGCAGAATCAGGCTAGAGGTGACTGACTGACCGGTCGAACTTCCCGGGCATGACCTGCCCGCTCAGCCAGCCCACGTCGCCATGCACCACTCAACGTCGCCAGCACACCAGGCCTCTGCGGGGACACCCACCATCCTTGTCCACACGAGGGGGCCAGACGAGATCTTTGAGAAGGGGTTCGAGCCCTGGGGCAACGACATGGATCTGATGGGTCATGCGACGGGCGAAAATTACGCCACCAGCGGCTATGTCTCAACATCTTTGGATCGAACGGTCGCGGAAGGTTTCGGGCCCAATGTGTATGCGATCCGGACCGGCAAGGGCGTCGAGGTGAATCGAGTGCTCGGTAGCAAGTCTCCATTCCCACGTGAGGCTGAGATCGCGGTACCGGGCGGTGTTCGTCCGGGTTGCATTTTAGGCTGTACGCTGCCATCAGGCAGATGGATTCCGAATCCGGGGTATGGGAGATGACGTTCGAGAAGGCCCGCGTGCCGGTTAGGGGTTCGTCACTTTTTCACGACGCGCAGCTGATGTTTTCCGTCGCTCCACCGTGGCAGCTGGAGGTCTGGCTTGACGACGGCACGGTAGTGGCTGCGCAGGAGAACGACTTGTTTGAATGCCTTGTGGTCGTCCGGCGACAACTAGAGCTACGAGGAATATCACTGTGTTGTGAAGGCGCTCGGAGTGACGTATTCCCGTCAGGGATGGCGCGTCAGATGGGCGGCGGCCGAAAGGCGTACCGGCACTTTGCCGCCGGCGAGCAGCGTCCACAACTCGTCGACATCTTCGCATCGACCGATTGTTCCAAAATTTGCAGAGTCGACGAGCAGCTTGAGTCTGTGAGGAAGCTTCGCCATGGCTGAGCCGCGCAAACCGAAACCACAACTCGTGGAAGAAGCTCGACGTGTGCCGGGCGGCTGGGTTTATGAGATAGACGGTGATTTTCAGCCCGACCAGCGGGTTCCCCCAGAGGCAATCATCGGCGCGTGGAAGGTCGATGAGAATGGCATGTTGACAGGCGAGTACCGGCCCAACCCACGCCACGTAGGGTAACGGTTTGCTGCGGTGCCGGTGGGTGGCGTCGACATGCATTCACCGAAAGTGACGCTCGTGTGCGTTGGCGAACCTGGGTGTTTGTGTGGGTTGTCGTTGAACCCGCCCCGGGTTTCGTGCACATCTCCCAAGGTGGGGAGGATGGCGCGATGCCGAGGTTTGATGGTGAGACGCGGGCGAAGGCGGTTCGTCTGGTTCGTGATCATGTGGATGACTATGGGTCGGAGTGGGCTGCGATGAAGGCGGTGTCGGCTCGGCTGGGGATGAGTACGGAGACGTTGCGTAAGTGGGTTCGTCAGCCTGAGGTGGACGCGGGTCTGGCGGCGGGTGTGCCGACCGAGTCGGCGCAGCAGATCCGTGATTTGAAGCGGAAGTGCGCGGAGCTGGAGCGCACGGTCGAGGTGTTGAAGGCGGCGTCGGCTTTCTTTGCGCGGGAGTGCGACCCGATGTACCGCTGATCTCCGGGTTTATCGACGAGCACCGGCAGGAGTTCGGGGTCGTACCGATCACACGCGCGCTTGCTGCGCTGGGCGTGCCGATCGCCCCGCGTACCTACTGGGCGTATGTGGCCCGGGCGCCGTCGAAACGGGCGTTGTGGGACACCACGATCACCGAGTTGCTGTCCGGCTACTACCAACCGGACCAGCCGGACCAGCCGGACCAGCCGGACCAGCCGGACCAGGCTGGGCACCGGCCGCCGGAGGCGCTGTATGGGAGTCTGAAGATGTGGGCTCATCTGCACCGCCAGGGGGTGCCGGTGGCGCGTTGCACGGTGGAGCGGTTGATGCGCGAGAACGGCTGGCGGGGTGTCACCCGAGGCCGCCGGATCCGTAACACGGTCGCCGATCCGGCCGCGACGCGCGCCCCGGACCTGGTCAAACGGTGCTTCACCACGGACCGGCCGGACGCGCTGTGGGTGGCCGACTTCACCTACGTGCCGATGGAGGGCGGCTGGTTCAGCCACACCGCGTTCGCCATCGACGCGTTCGCCGGACTGATCGTGGCTGGGAGTGCGCGACCACCAAGCACGTCCGGTTCGTCCAGTCCGCGATCCGCCAAGCTGCCGCCTACCGGCGCCGTCAGGGCCGGCCGCTGCCTGGGGACACCGTCCACCACTCCGACGCCGGTAGCCAGTACACCGCCGTACGGTTCGGCGAGACCCTCGATGGCTGTGTCAACGCAAGCCGGCCCCAGGGTGACGGGGTTATCCGGCCCCACTTGCGGCGGTGATCAGGAGCCGGTTCGGGATTGTGGCGACTGCCGGGCGGTAGGGTGTCGTGGTGCGGCGGGTGTGTTTGTTGATGGACGGCCGCAACTGCGGTGATCAAGTCGTCGAGCTGTTCGCCGGCGTCGCACAATCCGTCGGCGGCGTACTGGCCGGCACCTTCGGCCGCCGCCGATCTTTTATCGCGTACGACTCAAGTAAACACTGATGGCTTCGGCAATCTGCTGCGGTTGCTCGGCCGGAACCATGTGTTCGGAGTCGGCGTCCTCGAAACGACCGCCGACACTTTCCACGTATTGCCGCTGATGTTCGCGGGTCTGCGCGTGATCGCGCGCTCGGCGTTTGCTGGCCCGGGCCGCCGAAATCAGCACGACCTGGCATGCCGGCGGTTCCGGCGGCCGGCGCCGGAAATCGGAGACACCTTTCGCGAGTGCCGCCAGTTCGTGGCGCATCTGGGTGATTCCGGCCGGCGCGAAATCCTCGGCCAGCATCGTCTCAAAAGTAGCGCGTGGAAACACGTGCCGATACGGTCGGGCCGCGAGCTTGACCAGCCAGCGAAGATGGCTCAGTGGCTGCTGAATGCGCAGCGCGCCGTCGATTTTCTTCGCGGCAGGACCATAATCGTCGTACTGCGGAGCGGTTTCCACGGTCGGGTCGACCAGAACGAGCCCGGTCAGCCGGCCGGACAGCTTCTCGGCCGCACGCCGCGCGACCAGCCCACCCATGCTGTGCGCGACCAGGACAAGCCGGCCGGAGACGACGGTTTCCACCAGTTCGACCAGCGTGGCGGCCATCTCGTCGATGTCCTGCGGCCGCGGCGGCCGGCCGCTGCGTCCCCGACCGGCGCGGTCGTACGTGACCGTGTGCGCGCCGGCCCGCAGCAACGGCGTGACCAGATCCCACATCGCGCGGCCGGCACCCATCCCGGACTCGAAGACCACCCAGTCATCGCCGTTTCCGGACTCCTCCAGGTAAATCTCGGTTCCGCGCAGCGCGACGTGACGGCCCGGCACGCCTCGCATCTCGTTGACATCATCACGACTCATTATGGTGTCATGATGACATCATCATGGCACTATCGGCAAGTAGGCTGGCTTGTCGGTACGGTCGACGGCTGCGACGAACTGTCGCATCTCGCGCATCGCCCTGATATGTCGCGGACAGGCCCCCCAGGTGACGGGGTTATCCGGCCCCACTTTTGGGTGATCAGAAGTTGGCGTTGAGGTCTTGCTCACGGAGGGTGGAGCTGAGCCGGCGGAGGTCGATGCGTAGGTGGTCGGCGTCGTAGCTGGCGTCGTATCCGTTGCGATCGAGGTAGGCGATGAGTGAGATGTCGAGGGTGTTGAAGTCGATGGTGATCCAGTCGGTGAGCATGTCGAGCAGGTCGGCGAGTTCTGCTGTCGTCTGTGCGCGGAGGTGTGGGAAGGGCCAGCGTGAAATGCACGCTGGCCCTTCCTGGTGTCCGCTATGCAGGCGAGGCCCTGGACGTGGTACGCGGCGGTGGTACGTATCTGGTCTCTGAGTGCGCGAGCGGTTCGTGCGCCGATATGGAGGCCAGAGCGCAGGGTGTCGGCTGATGCCGGCCGTTGATGGCGGTTCCAGTGTTCGCGATCGAGTTGGATTGCGCGTGTAAGCAACTCGGCGTCCATGACGAGGCCATCGCGGTTGCCGGCGCACCCTTTGTTGGGCGCCGCATGTCCCTCGTCACGGTCCGCGACAACCGTTGGCACGGGAGTCGGAGTTCGGACGTCCGGCAGGTTCCCAGTCCTGTCGCGGCTCATGGACGGCGCGTCGCATAGCTCCGGCTTGCAGGGTGTGGCCGGCAGCCCGGGGCCTCGCTCCCCGGGAGTCCACTTCCCCGTCACTGTTTGGTTGGTTGGCACGGTCGGCGACGCGGCCGGCGATGCGGTCGGCGATGCGGTTCTGGGTACGACCTTGGACGGGTCGGCGTGCTCTGATGGAGCCGCGGTGTGGATCGCGTACAGGGTCTGGAGTAGGCCAGGTCCGACTTCGGGCCATCCGATGAGAAGGAGCGGTCCGACCGCGTCGAAGGCGGCAGTGCCGTAGTGACCGGCCAGGATCGGGTCGGTCACGTTGAGCGCCAAGGTCACGACACAGGAGCACGTGAGCAGTACGCGTACGGGCCGTCGTTGGGCTCGGGGTGGCGCGGTGGACAGCAAGGTAGCGGCTGGCCATCAGCAGGCCCAGCACGGACAGGTCCACCGCGGGTGCTACCAGAGGCGCGATCAACGGATGGACCCCCAGCCGCTCCCCCAACGCCCACAGGTTGCCGAAACCGAAGACGAAGGTCAGACTCACCACCACCCCGGCGATGAGGGTGACGCGCTGGGGAGTCCGATCCTGGACTGGCGCCGGATGCCTGGTCTCGCGCGGTCCGGACTCAGGCGGGGCTGGAGATGAGTGCGGATTGTCCAGGTCGAGCCAAGGTGTGGCAGACGAGTGTGTAGGGCGATCGTCAGACACGTTCGCCCACTCCCATGCGTGCGTGGATTTGTTGGGCGCGTTCGGCGGCGGCGCTGGCGCCGTAATGGCGGGCCATTTCCTCCGATGTCCAGCCCATCAGCAGCATCAAGTCGCCGGTGTCGCCGCCGCCCAGTTTCCATTCGTGGGCGAAGTTGTGTCGCCACCGGTGGGCGTGAACGCCGGTGACGTTGGCCGCGAGGTGCCGCTTGCCGCGGCTGGCCAGCCACAGGTGCGAGAGGTCTGCGCCGACGCACTGGGCACGGGCGCGCAGGTAGCGGCTAAGCGCCCGGGCGGTCTTGGGACCGAACCGTACCCTGCGCTGTTTACCGCCTTTGCCGTGCAGCATGGCGGTCTCGGTGGACATGTCCAGGTCATCCACGCCGAGGTTGGCGACCTCCGACAGCCTCGCTCCAGTGTTGTAGTAGAGCCGAATGATCGCCTCATCGCGCAACTGAATGAAACGCTTCTCCCCGTTCGTGGAACTCGTGGAGCTCTGGGAGCTCTGGGAAATCCGGTGCGTTTTGCAGGTGTCCAGCACCTTGGCGGTATCCGCGTCGCCGATCACCGGCACCAGTTTCTTGTCCACCCGCGGCTGGCGCACCCGCCGCATCGGTGACGCGTCGATGTCGCCCTCGTCGAGTTCCAGCCACTTGAAGAACTGCTGCAGCGCCTTGTGCTTGTTCAGCGCGGTGGAGGCGGAGCGGGTCTGGATCATCCACGCCTGGAACGCCTCGACGTGCGCCCGGCTGACCAGCGTCGGGTCCGCCGCCGCGGCGTCGGCGTCCGGGTCCGGCGAGTACTCCTCCAAGTACCGCGCGAGTTGGGCCGCGGCGAGCAGGTAGTTATACCGGGTGGTCTCCGGATGGTTCCCGGACCGCAGGGTCCGGTCCCAGTCCCGCAGATAACTACTCCACGTAGTCGACAGGCCGGCGGTGAGCCTGTCCAAGTCCAGTAGCGGCATCTCCTAACTTCCCGAGTCAAGGGGTCTACCAGCGGCATGCTCAACCCGGGAAGATCAACTACGCGTACGAAAAAGGGGTTTCCGCATACTCTGACCTGCGGAAACCCCTTGCACCGTCGGGACGACAGGATTTGAACCTGCGACCCCTTGACCCCCAGTCAAGTGCGCTACCAAGCTGCGCCACGTCCCGGTGCCCAACCGTCCAGAGAGTCTATCGCAGCGGCGTACGTCCACCGGCGGCACCGTCACCCTTGTGCTGCCGCCACCGACCGGCGACGCTGAAGGCCTACTTCTTGCGGGAGCGCTTCTCGCGTACGCGCACCGACACACCGACGGGGCTGCCGGCGAAGCCGAAGTCCTCGCGCAGCCGCCGCTCGATGAAGCGGCGATAGCCGGCCTCCAGGAAGCCGGTCGTGAAGATGACGAACCGCGGCGGCCGGGTGCCGGCCTGCGTCGCGAACAGCACCTTCGGCTGCTTGCCGCCGCGCACCGGTGGCGGTGTCGCGGCGACCAGCTCGGACAGCCAGGAGTTGAGCCGGCCGGTCGGTACGCGCTGTTCCCAGCCTTCCAGCGCGGTGTGCAGCTGCGGCGCCAGCTTCTCGACGGCGCGGCCGGTGAGCGCGGAGATGTTGACCCGCAGGGCCCAGCGGATCCGCCGCAGCTCCCAGTCGATCTCCTTCTCCAACCGCAGCCGGCGGTCCTCGTCGAGCAGGTCCCACTTGTTGAAGGCGAGTACGCACGCGCGGCCGGCCTCGATGACCATGGTGATGATCCGCTGGTCCTGCTCGCTGATCGGCTCGGTGGCGTCGAGCAGCACGACGGCGACCTCGGCGGCTTCCAGCGCGGAGGCCGTACGCAGGCTCGCGTAGTACTCGGTGCCGGTCGCGTGCGACACGCGGCGGCGCAGGCCGGCGGTGTCGACGAAGCGCCATTGCTCGCCGCCGAGCTCGACCAGGCTGTCGACCGGGTCGACGGTCGTGCCGGCCACCGAGTCGACCACCGAGCGGGTCTCGCCGGTCAGCCGGTTGAGCAGGCTCGACTTGCCGACGTTCGGCCGGCCGACCAGCGCGACCCGGCGCGGGCCGCCGGCGGTGTCCCGCTCCGGCGGCGCCTCCGGCAACGCCTCCAGTACGGCGTCGAGCAGGTCGCCGGAGCCGCGGCCGTGCAGAGCGGACACCACGTACGGCTGGCCGAGACCGAGCGACCACAGCTCGCTCGCGTCCGCCTCGAACCGCTCGTCGTCGACCTTGTTGGCGATCAGCAGCACCGGCTTGCCGGAGCGCTGCAACACGCGCGCGACCGCGACGTCGGTGTCGATCGCACCGACGCGCGCGTCCACCACCAGGGCGACCGCGTCGGCGGTCTGCGCGGCGATCTCGGCCTGTGCGGCGATCTGCGCGGCACGGCCGGTGGCGTCCGGTTCCCAGCCGCCGGTGTCGACCACGGTGAACCGCCGGCCGTTCCACAGCGCGTCGTAGGCGACCCGGTCGCGGGTCACCCCCGGCTTGTCCTCGACCACCGCCTCGCGGCGGCCGATGATGCGGTTGACCAGCGTCGACTTGCCGACGTTGGGTCGTCCGACGACGGCCAGTACGGGTTGTGGCGCGACCTCGTCGATCCAGCCGGGCTCGTCGGCCGGCAGATCGGACAGGTCGGCCGGCTCGATCTCTGTCATGGCTGTTCCTGCAGCTCCTGTGCTGTTTCGAGATGCGTGATGAGGGCTCGGCGGATCGTCTCGGACACCTCGGCGACCCGATGCCGCGTCGCGGCGGCCGGACCGTCGACCGGTTGGAGCGGCTCGCCGAAGAACACGGTCACCGGCCGACGTGGCTTGGGCAGCTTGGCGTCCACCGGCCAGGCTTCCTGCGTGCCGGCGATGGCGACCGGCACGATCGGTACGCCGGACCGCAGCGCCAGCCAGGCGACCCCTCGTTCGAACTCGGCGAACCCGCCGCCCTGCCGGGCCCGGCCGCCTTCCGGGAAGATGCCGACCACCTGGCCGGACTGCAACGCGGTGAGCGCGGTCAGCAGGGCCGTACGGTCAGCCGTGCCGCGGCGCACCGGCACCTGGCCGAGCTGGCGCAGGGCCCAGCCGAAGACGCCGTCGAACATCTCCGCCTTGACCAGAAACGTCACCGGCCGCGGCGACACGCCGAAGAGCACCGGGCCGTCCAGGAACGACGTATGGTTGGCAGCCAGCAGCACGCCGCCGCTGGCCGGCACGTTCTCGTCGCCGGCCACCCGCAGCCGCAGGTAGCCCGGCAGGATCGCCTTGCGGCCGACCGTACGCACGGCGGCGACGAACCGCGGATGCTCGACCCCGGCTCCGTCCGCCTCCACCCTCATCGTCTGACCGGTCCGTACACCCGGAGATGCACCTCACGCAGCAGCCGGTCGACGACCTCGTCGATGCCCAGCTCGGTGCTGTCCAGGACGAGGACGCCGTGGTCGGCGGCGTCCAGGAAGCTGGTCGTACGCGCGTCGCGCTCGTCGCGGCGGCGCATCGCGCGCTGCTGCTCGGCGGCGCTGGTGCCGGTCTCGCTCCCCCGCCGCGCGGCACGAGCCGCGGCACTCGCGGTCAGCAGCACGCGTACGTCGGCGTCCGGCGCGACCACCGTGGTGATGTCGCGGCCCTCGATGACGATGCCGCCGTCGGCGGCCAGCTCGCGCTGCTGGGCGATCAGCACCGACCGTACGCCCGGAATGGCGCTGACCTCGCTGACCGCCGCGGTGACCCGCTCGGTGCGGATCTCCCGGCCGACCGGCTCGCCGTTGAGGTTGATGCCCGGCTCGGCCGGGTCGGTGCCGATGTCCAGCTTGGTGTCGGCCAGCACGCGCAGCACGCCGACCGCGTCGGACGGGTCGACCTCGGCGCGGAGAACGGCCAGCGTGACGGCGCGGTACATCGCGCCGGTGTCCAGATAGCGGGCGTGCAGCGCGGCGGCCAGCCGGCGCGAGACGGTGGATTTGCCGGAGCCTGAAGGACCGTCCACCGCGACTACTCCGGTGAACGGCGTGAAACCATCCGGTGTCGGCACGTCCCCATTGTGCCTGTCCGCCGGGTGAACCGACATTACATACGTCTCATTCATTGCGGCAGGTCCCGCCGCAGAGCGGCGGCGCCGCGCAGATAGACGTGGTGCATCTGCGCACGCGGCTTCTCCGACTCGATGTGCGCCATCAGCCGAAGCACGCGCGGCATCGAGCCCGGCACCGGGATCTCGGTCGTACACAGCAACGGCACGTCGTTGAAACCCAGCTGGCGCGCCGCGTATGCCGGAAACTCCGCGTCCAGGTCGTGGGTCGCGGTGAAGATCACGCTGATCAGGTCGTCGGTGGTCAGGTTGTTGCGGTCCATCACCGCGTTGATCAGCTCGGTCGTGCCGTCCAGGATCTGCTGCCGCTCGTTCGCATCGACCTGGATGGCACCGCGTACGGCCCGCACCGCCACCGAATCCCCCCTCGCTCGCCCTTGCGATCAGCTTAGAGATCGACAACCTTGTAAAGGTCGGCGACCTCGTGCGAGGTGAGGCGGCGCACGGTGCCGGGACGCTGGTGGCCGAGCCTGATCGGACCGAACCGCGTGCGGACCAGCCGGCTGACCGGATGGCCGACCTCGGCGAGCAGGCGTTTCACGATGTGCTTGCGGCCCTCGTGCAGCACCAGCTCCAGCACCGCGCGCTGGCCGAGCGTGTCGCTGATCCGCACCTTGTGGACCTTGACCGGGCCGTCCTCCAGCTCCACGCCGGCCAACAGGCGGCGCAGCACGGCCGGCTTGACCGGACCGGGGACCTCGGCCATGTAGGTCTTGTCCACCTCGTACGACGGATGGGTCAGCCGGTGCGCAAGCTCGCCGTCGTTCATCATCAGCAGCAGGCCCTCGCTGTCGACGTCCAGGCGGCCGACGTGGAACAGCCGCTCGGAGCGCTCGGCGACGTAGTCGTACACGGTAGGCCGTGCCCTACCAAATTTGCTCTGCTCGTCGGACATGGTGGAGAGCACGCCGCGCGGCTTGTTGAGCGCGAGGTGGACGACCTTGTCGTCGAGCATCACCCGCTTGCCGTCGACGTGGATGACGGCCGTACGCGGGTCGACGCGCGTACCGAGCCGGCTGACGACCTTGCCGTCGACCTTCACCCGGCCGTCGGCGATCAGCTCCTCGCAGGCGCGGCGTGAGCCGACACCGGCGCCGGCGAGCACCTTCTGCAGGCGTTCACCCTCATCAGGCAGTTGCGGAGTCGGCACCCAACACCTCGTCGAGATCGGCCATGTCCGGCAGCAGCGGCGCCAGCGGCGGCAGCTCGGCCAGACTGTTCAGGCCCAGTTTTTCCAGGAAGAGCGGGGTGGTGACGTACAGGTGAGCACCGGTCTCCGGCTCCTCACCGTTCTCCTCGACCAACCCGCGCGCCACCAGCGTACGCATGACGCTGTCGACGCCGACACCGCGGATGGCCGAGATCTTGGACCGGGTCACCGGCTGCTTGTACGCGACCACCGCCAGCGTCTCCAGCGACGCCTGCGTGAGCCTGGCCTGCTGGCCGTCGGAGACGAAGCGCTCCACGTACGGCGCGAACTCCTCGCGCGTGTAGAGCCGCCAGCCGCCGGCGGCGCGGCGCAGGTCGAAGCCGCGGCCCTCGTCGGTGTATTCGGCCGCCAGCTCGGCCAGCGCGGTGGCGACCTCCTCGGTCGGATGTTCGACGATCTGCGCCAGGGTCAGCTCGGTGACCGGCTCGTCGACGACCAGCAGCACGGCCTCCAGCGCCGGCTTGAGCGGCAGGCCCGGCGCCGAGACCATGACCTCCTCGGCTGACTCCTCGCCTTCCTCCGTCGCGTTTTCGACCTCGGCGCTCTCCGCCGTGTCCGGCGCGGCGTCGCCCTCGGAAGGGTGGTGGTCGGCAGGCTGACTCACGTGTGCTGTTCCTCCGGTTCGGACGTGCTGTCCTGCGGTTTCTCCTCGGCGGGCGTGCCGGCGTACTCGTCAACCTGTACGTCCACGTCGCCGTCGCCGGCGGTCCACCGTACGTTGAGCTCGCCGAGCGCCTGCACCTGCTCGAACGCCACCGCGCCTTCGCGATAGAGCTCCAACAGCGCGAGGAACCGCGCGATGACCTCCAGCGTGGTCTCGCAGTCGGCACACAGCGCGCGGAAGGTGGAGTTGCCGTGCCGGCGCAGCCGGTCGGACACGATGGCGGCGTGCTCTCGTACGCTCACGCGCACGGCGTGGATGTGCTCGGTCGACACCGTCGGCCGTGGCTTGGGGCTCAGCGCCTTCGCGGCCAGCAGCGCCAGCTGGTCGGCGCCGATCGCCAGCAGCACCTCCGGCATCATCTCGGCGAACCGCGGCTCCAGCCGTACGGCCCGGCCCCACCGCTTCTGCGCCGCCGCCTCGAGCTGAGCGAAGTGCGCGGCGACCTCCTTGTAGGCCTTGTATTGCAGCAGCCGCGCGAAAAGCAGGTCGCGCGCCTCCAGCAGCGCGAGATCCTCCTCGTCCTCAACGTCGGCGGCCGGCAGCAGCCGCGCGGCCTTCAGGTCGAGCAGCGTCGCCGCGATCACCAGGAACTCGGTGGCCTCCTCCAGCTGCCAGGCCTCGCCGAGCGCGCGGATGTGCGCGATGAACTCGTCGGTCACCTTCGACAGCGCCACCTCGGTGACGTCGAGCTGGTGCTTGCCGATCAGCTGCAGCAGCAGGTCGAAGGGGCCGGTGAAGTTCTCCAGATGCACCTGGAAACCCGGCGCCTCGGCAGAGCTCACCGGTTCTTCGGCGAGCTCGGCGGGAGGCGTGCTGCTGGACATCCCTACGACGGTAGCGCAGCGCGTACGAACCGCGGGTGAGCAGACCGCCACTTTCGTCACTTCCGCCGACACGCGGACCTTACTTGGCGGTACGGTCGTACTGCCGCCGCAACCTGTCCTGGGAGGATCCGCTGCGCGCCACCGATCTCGTGTTCCCGGCGCTTCGCTACAGCCTGGGTGTCTCGATGCACGCCGCGTTCCGGCCGCGCGTCGAGGGCCGGGAGAACATCCCCACCTCCGGGGCCGCCATCATCGCCAGCAACCACCTGGCCTTCCTCGACTCGTTCTTCCTGCCGCTGGTCGCGCCGCGGCCGATCCACTTCCTGGCCAAGATGGAATACTTCACCGGCACCGGCCTCAAAGGCCGCGCGATGGCCGGATTTTTCACCGGTGTCGGCGCGATCGGCGTCGATCGCGCCGGCGGACGCGCCGCGGTGGCAGCGCTCAACGCCGGCCTGGACGTACTGAAATCCGGCGAACTTTTCGGCATCTATCCGGAAGGCACCCGGTCGCCGGACGGCCGGCTCTACAAAGGACGGACCGGCGTCGCGCACCTGGCGCTGCAGACCGGCGCGCCGGTCATCCCGGCGTGCGTCATCGACACCAACAAGGTGCAGCCCGACCGCGACAAGCCGCTGCGGATCAGGCCGGTACGGGTGACGATCCGGTTCGGCGAGCCGCTGGACTTCAAGAAATACGCCGACATGCCCAACAACCGACACGTCGTACGCGCGGTCACCGACGAGGTGGTCGACGCCATCCGGCAGCTGTCCGGCCAGGAGTACGTCGACCGCTACGCCAGCCAGCCGGCCCCGCTCCAGAAACGCTGATCTTTTAGGCGTCGTCGTCCAGCAGGCGCTGGACGAGCGGCGAGTTGGCGCCGTATTCGTCCAGCGAGGTCAGCGCCAGCGCGATCGCCTGCCGTACGATCCGGCCGCGGTCGACCGCCAGGCCGTGCTCACGCCGCAGCGTCAACCGCGCCGACTCCAGCGACAGCAGCTCCTCGGCCGACACGTAGACGGTGATCTTCTCGTCGTGCCGCTGCCGGCCGCTGCCCTTGCGGGCCTGCCGGCGGTTGGGCAGGGTCGCCACGTTGTCCGGCTGCTTGTCCGGCTGCACGGCCTCGGCGGCCGCCGCCCCGTGCTGCGTACTCCGGAATAACTCCGCCGCTCCGGGCAGGTGGGTCCGCCGGCTCATCGCGCGATCACCTCGCGCGCGAGCGCGCGATAGGCCTTGGCGCCGGCCGAGTTCGGCGCGAACGAGGTGATCGGCTCGCCGGCCACCGTGGTCTCCGGGAACCGCACTGTTCTCGAGATCACTGTGTCGTACACCTTCTCTCCAAAAGCTTCGACGACGCGACCCAGCACCTGGCGCGCGTGCACCGTGCGAGCGTCGTACATAGTGGCCAGAATCCCGTCCAGCTCCAGCTGGGGGTTGAGCCGGTCCTTCACCTTCTCGATGGTGTCGATGAGCAGCGCGACACCGCGCAGGCTGAAGAACTCGCACTCCAGGGGTACGACGACGCCGTGCGCCGCCGTCAGGGCGTTGATGGTGAGCAGGCCGAGCGACGGCTGGCAGTCGATCAGGATGTAGTCGTAGTCCTCGACGGCCGTACGCAGCACGCGCGCGAGCGTCATTTCGCGGGCGACCTCACCGACCAGCTGCACCTCGCCGGCGGACAGGTCGATGTTGCTGGGGACCAGGTCGAGGCTGTCGACGTTCGTCTTGATCTTGACGTCGTTGACGCCGATCTCGCGCTGCATCAGCAGGTTGTAGACGGTGAGCTCCAGCTCGTGCGTGCTCACGCCGAGACCCACCGACAGCGCACCCTGCGGGTCGAAGTCCACCAGCAGGACGCGCCGGCCGTACTCGGCCAGGGCCGCGCCGAGGTTGATGGTCGTCGTGGTCTTGCCGACGCCGCCCTTCTGGTTGCACATCGCGATGATCCGCGCCGGACCGTGCCGGACCAGCGGTGGCGGGTCGGGGATCAGCCGCACCGGCCGGCCGGTCGGCCCGACCTTGGGGCCGCGCCCGGACGGCGCCGGCACCTCCTCCTCGTCCGAGTCATCCGGTCGCTGCGGAGGCTCGAACCCGATGGAGGGGTCGGAGATAGCTTGTCTCGACATGGACCCGCCGTCCTTCTCCAGACGCGTCGACTGTGGCGGCCACCGCGGCGAGAACTCGGGGAAGTCTGCGGCGACATGTCGACTCTAAGGCCGCCGGGGCCGCCGGCCCGGGATGGGTGGCGGCGTGTCGGCAACCGCTTTCGAACATGTGGACGGATAATCGGACTTGCGGTCGAAAAGGCCCTAATTATCCCGATAAGTCGCGGGCGCGGGGATGCGAAGTGGCGTACACCTCACGCAGCCGCTCGACGGTGATCAGCGTGTAGACCTGTGTGGTCGTCACCGACGCGTGGCCCAGCAGTTCCTGCACGACCCGTACGTCCGCACCGCCGTCGAGCAGGTGCGTCGCGAACGAGTGTCGCAACGTGTGCGGCGAGACCGCGACCTCCAGCTTTGCCTTCTCCGCGGCCGCGCGCAGGATCGACCAGGCACTCTGCCGCGACAGCGGACCGCCACGACCGTTGAGAAACAGCCGCGGGGTGCCGCGGCCGGCCTGTGCCAGCGCCGGCCGCGCGCGTACGAGATAGTCGTCGATCGCACGCAGCGCGTACGACCCCACCGGCACGATTCGCGTCTTGCCGCCTTTGCCGTGCAGCACCACCGAGCCGACCGTGCCACCGTCGCCGTCCGGCTCGACCGCGAGGTCGTCGACGTCCAGCCCCACCGCCTCGGAGATCCGCGCGCCGGTGCCATAGAGCACCTCCAGCAGCGCCCGGTCGCGGATCGACCGTGCGGTGTCGCCGCTGCCCGCGGCGGCCAGCAGCCGCTCCACGTCCTCCAGCGGGATCGCCTTCGGCAGCCGGCGCGGCGGAGCCGGCGGATGTACGTCGCGTGCCGGGTCGTCGCGTGTGACGCCCTCGCGATGCGCGAACCGGTGCAGGCCACGCACCGCGATGACCGCCCGCGCCGCCGACGCCTGCGACAGCGGCGGATGGTCGTCGTCGCCTTCTCGCAGGCTGGCCAGGAAGTCGCTGACGTGCGCGCCGCTGACCTCGGTCAACGACGTGACACCGGCGTGGTCCAGAGCGGTCAGATAGCGGGCCAGGTCGCGCCGGTACGAGCTGAGCGTGTTGGCCGCCAGGCCGCGCTCGACCGCCAGGTGGTCGAGGTAACCACGTACGGCCCGCTCCGCCTCCGACACCGGGATGCACTCCTTCAGACTTGGCCGGCAGCATAGCGACGGCCGCCGGTACTCAAGAAAAGTGTCAGCCGCCAGGCATATGGTGTGAGCCGGTCCATCCACTCGGCGCGGGGAGGCAACGGTGCGGATCTGGCGGCAGGTGTTGGCGGTGACTGTCGGGGCGCTGACCGTCGCCGCGCTCGGCGTGGCGAGCCCGTTACCAGCGGCGGCCAGCGGAAAGGCGCTGCCGGTGGTGCCGGCGAAGGTCACCTGCGCGGCGATGAAAAACGTCGACTTCAGCAGGATTCCCGGCGCGCCGACCAGGATCTCGGCGGCCGTCGTGGCCAACCGGGGTTACGAGTTCTGCGATGTCAAAGGCGTGATCGCGCCGAAGATCAACTTCGAGATCCAGCTGCCGACCACGACCTGGACGCAGCGCTATCTGCAGGCCGGCTGCGGCGGTTTCTGCGGCTCGGTCGGCATCGGCGTCGCAGCCGCCGACGGTTGCGCGCCGCTCAACAACGGCGAGTTCGTGACCGCCAGCGACGACACCGGCCACACCGGTGCCACCGGCACCGACGGCCGCTGGGCCAAGGACGATCCGCTGGCGCGCATCGACTTCGGCTTCCGCTCCGAGCACGTGATGTCGGTGGTGGCCAAGCGTGTCATCAAGGCCTTCTATGGTCAGCCGCCGGCGTACTCGTACTTCGACAGCTGCTCCAACGGCGGCCGGCAGGCGCTGATGGAGGCGCAGCGCTTCCCCACCGACTTCGACGGCATCATCGCCGGCGCGCCGGCCAACATCTGGGCTCCGCTGGTCGGCCAGGCGGCGCCATACGTCGCACTGGCCAACCGTGACGCCGCCGGCAAGCCGATCATCGGCCTGGACAAGCTCGCGCCGCTGCACAAGGCGGTGCTGGCCGCCTGCGACGCGTACGACGGACTGGTCGACGGCCAGATCAGCGACCCGCGCAGCTGCCATTTCGACCCGGCCACGGTCGCGTGTCCGGCCGGCGTCGACAAGCCGACCTGCCTGACGCCGGCGCAGGTCGACACCGTCCGCAAATTCTACGGCGGCGTACGCGACCGGCACGGCGTACGGCTCTATCCCGGCGCGCTGGAGCCGGGCTCGGAGCTGGCCTGGGCCGCCTGGGAGATCCCGGTGCCCGGCGTCGATCCGCCGCTGGCCTACCAGTTCGGCGAAAACTACCTGAAATACATGGCCTACCCGAAGAACCCGCCGGATTCCTTCACGCTCAACGACACCAGCTTCGACGCGCGCACGTTCAACGCGCAGCGGCTGATGGATCGGGTCTATGGTGCGGAAAACCCGGACCTGTCGGCCTTCCGCAACGCCGGCGGCAAGCTGATCCTGTGGCACGGCTGGGCCGACACCGCGATCCCGCCGCGCGGCACACTGGCCTATCGACAGGCGATGGAGGACCGGATGGGTAGCTATGACGCCGTCCAGAAGTTCTCCCGGCTGTTCATGTTGCCGCAGGTCGCGCACTGCGGCGGCGGCGACGCACCGGACGCGGTCGACCTGCTCGACCCGATGCTGGCCTGGGTCGAGACCGGCGTGGCGCCATCGCAGATCACCGCGACGCTTCGCAACGGCTCGACGGTCGTACGCACGCGGCCGATCTACAACTATCCGGTCGCCGCGCAATACAACGGCACCGGCGACATCAACGACGCGGCCAACTTCCACCCCGTGCCACCAAAGAAACGGCCAAACGACCACATCGCCTGGATGGGTTCCTTCCACTAGATGGTCTATTCCAAGGGCTGGGGTAGCTTGCGTTCCTGACTTGGTGCCCGATAGTTGGACGCCGTCGCGGTCGAGGAAAGCTCGAACCAGGGTCAACGAACAAGCCAACCCACATGAGTCACAACAGCATTGCCCGCCTCAACAGTCGCACCAGTCACAGCGAGCGGCGGTCAGGTGGGAGTGAAGGCCGTTTTTCTTGCGTCCAGCGCTAGTAAATCGGCCTTCGCGCCAACCATGAACACCGCAAGACGGGCATTTAGCGTTACAGGTCCTTATTGGTCCCACATGGTGGTTTGTCTCGCCACCTGCCAGGATGCCACGGCCTGTCCGAGTTGATCATGGGACTGTCACGCACTTGACGTACGCGAAACAACACACGCCCTCCTGACGACCCGGCGGGTGCAACCCTTGGAATAGATCATCTGGTGTCCACTAGGACGTGCGGACGTGGGCGCTGGCGACCTTGTCGTCGCCGAGCCGGATTGCCAGCTCACGCGCTTCAGCGGCGTCCACCGTCTGGAAAAGGCGGTGGGCTCGGCGCCAGGCCGCCCGCGCGCCGGACGCATCTCCGCGGTCGGCGGCGAGATCACCGAGTGCGGTGATCGTCCTCGCCTGTTGGAAAGGCAGGTCGAGCCGTTCGTAGAGATGCAGCGCCTGACCGAAGTACGCCGCCGCGGCATCGCGCCGTCCATCCTGATGAGCGATCCGGCCGAGACCATCCATGGCCGCGGCTGTGCCGCCACTCTCGTCAGCTTGCGGGAGGACCGTCAGAGACCGAGCGATCAGGGCCGACGCCAGGTCGACGTCGCCTCGCTGTGCGAGAAAGGCCGCGCGTACGCGTAGTGCCAAAGCCTCGTCCCGCGGGCAGGCTGATGCTCTGAAGAGCTCACCAGCCCGAGACAGCGCGGCTTCGGCCGCGGCGGGCTCGTCCTGCGCGTCATAAAGCACGCCGAGGCTGAACAACACACAAGCCTGTCCGTACTGGATGCTCAGCCTCCGAAAGATCCCCAACGCACGTTCGAGATATGCCAGTGCGTCGCCGAGCTGTCCCATGTGTCGACAGGCAATACCGAGGCCCTGCAGTGTAAAAGCCTCGCCACTGGTGTCGGCGCACTGGCTGAAGACGGATCGCGCCTCGGTCAACCGGATCACCGCGTCGTCATCGCGGCCCCGGAACAGTTGCACGGTGCCGAGGCCGAGGTCGGCGTACGCGAGCCCACGGGTCTCGCCGATCGCGATGAAGATCCGCCGCGCCTCACCGAAATGTGCGTACGCGTCGCGGAAACGCTCGCGATAGAACGCCAACGCACCCAGTCCCTGGTGCAGGATCGCCTGACTGCGATCCGCCGCGGCCCGGCGGGCCGCGGCCAGGGCCAGCTCATGGGTGTGCCGCCACAGGTCGTAATGGCCGTGCAGGTCGAACAGCGTCGCCAGCACGCTCGCCGTCTCCCCTGCCAGTGTCGTCATGTCCAGCGCCAGTGCCTGCTCGACCACGCCGACCAGTGCGTCCCGCTCCGCCTCCAGCCACGCCACCGGATCGGCCAGCAGCCGACTGAGTCTGCCCGCGTCCACCCGCGGGTCGTATGCGCTCGTCACCCGGACCTTGAGGAATCGGCTCGGCAGGCTCTGTTCCGCTCGCGAGGCCAGGGCCAGCCAGGCTTCGAACACTCGCCGCAGCGCCGCGATCCGGTCCGCCGGCGTGTCACATTCGACCGCGCGTTCGCGTGCGAACACCCGCAGCAGGTCGTGAAAACGATAGCGGCTCTGCCCTGCCTGATCGACGCCACAGGTCTCCAGCAGGTGCACGTCGGCGAGGCTGTCGACGATCTCCTCCGCTTCCGGCACCGGAACGTCCAGTAGCGCAGCGGCGACCCAGCCGGGAAAGTCCGGCACGTCGATCAGCCCGAGCAGGCGGAACGCTCGCCGTTGGGCCTCGTCGAGAGCTTCGTAACTCCAGGTGAAACTGGCCCGTGCGTCCAGATCGTCGATGCGCAGCTCGTTGAGCCGGTCGTCCTCCCTCGCCAGGCGTTCGGCCAGCCGACCCACGGTCCAATGGGCCCGACGTGCCAGCCGGGACGCGGCGATGCGCAGCGCCAGCGGCAGGTTGCCGCAATAGCCGGCCAGCGCTCGCGCCGCGTCCGCCTCCGCGGCCACCCGCGCAGGACCGGCGATCGACGCCAGCAGCAGCACGGCATGGTCGGCGTCCAGCACGTCGAGGTTCACCGTGTGCGCATCGGCCATTTCGACCAGCTCGACCCTGCTCGTGATGAGCACGGCCGACCGGGCCGAGCCGGGCAACAGCGGCCGGACCTGCGCCATGCTCACGGCGTCGTCCAGCACGATCAGCACTTTCCGCGCGGCCAGCTCGGATCGGTACATCGCCGCACGGGCATCCAGGTTCTCCGGGACCGCGTCCGGGTGGACCGCCAGGCTGGTGAGGAACTCGGCGAGGACGGTCGAGGACTCCCGCGGTGTCGACCCCGCGCCACCCAGCCTGACGTACAACTGCCCGCCGTCGAAGTGGTCGGTCAGCTCGCGGGCCAGCCGTACGGCCAGTGCCGTCTTTCCGACTCCGGCCTTGCCGACGATCGCCACCACCGCGCCGGACTTCGGCTGCCGTCGCGTCAGCAGACGCCGCAACTGTGCCGCTTCTGCCTCCCGACCGGTGAAATGTTCGACGTCGGGTGGCAGCTGCATTGGCCGCGCCGGACCGCGCGTGTCGTCCGGACGGCTGCCTGACCTCCTCCCGGAAAGGATCTCCTGATGGAGTTTCTGGATCTGGTCGCACGGCTCGACGCCGAGTTCGGCAGCGAGTACGCGCCGCAGCGCGCGATAGGTCTCCAAAGCCCCAGCGCCGCTCCCGGCCCGGTGCTGCGCGAGCATCAGCCGCCACCACAGACCTTCACGCAACGGCAGCTGCCGTACGAGCGCACCCAGTTCGGTGATGAGGTCGCCGTACTGACCGGTGGCAAGCCGAGCGTCGGCGTAGTCCTCACGCGCCACCGCGGTCATTTCCTCCAGCCCCGCCGCCTCGTCCTCCAGCCATCCGGCCAGTGGCACGTCCTCCAGCGGACGGCCGCGCCAGAGCGACCATGCCTGTCGCCAACGGGACACCGCCGCCGCGGCATCACCCGAGAGCAGGGCCGCCCGTGCCTGGTTGGCCTGGAGCTGGAAGACCTGGCTGTCCAGTTCGCCGGGCTCGACGAGCAACTGATAGGCGCCGCTGGCGGTGACCAGCCGACCGGACAGGCCGATGTCGGCGAGAGCGGTCCGCAGCCTGTTCACGTACGTGTGCACGTTGGCGACGGCCGAAGCCGGGGGTCGCGCACCCCAGATGGCGTCGATGATGGCGGCGATGCTCACCGGCTGTTCGGCGCGTACGAGCAACGCGGCGAGCAGCGCGCGCTGCCTGGAACCGGTCAGCTTCAACGTCTGGCCGGCGTTCGTGACCCACGATGTTCCCAGAATCCGGAACATCGTCGTCATGGAGCTGCCGTGTCCGTACGACCGTCATCGGTCAAAGCCCGGCCGGCCGAAAACACAAAAATCACGGGAGGTGGCCCCTTCGGCTCCAGCTCTCGCGCCTTCACACAGCGCCGAGTCACCCGCCCGGGACGAGACTTTAGCAGTATTTCCCGGATCTCAGTATCCCCGTACGATGATCCGGCAATTGGCGCAAACGCGCGCGTAGCACCACTTGTAGGTGCGGTGTAGGACGGCCCGATAAATTGCCTCCCGGCCACGGCAACCCCCGATGATTTCGTCACTGGAGGGGATCAATCCATGCCATTCAGGAGTGCATTGCGTCGGCTCGCCGCAGCGGGTGCGGCTGTCGCGATCGCCGGAGCGATGCTGGTGATCGCCGCACCAGCGGGTGCGGCGACCGCGACCGGAGCACAGCCGGCAGCGGCCTCGGCCACGTCGATCTACTACGTCAAGAACGCGAATACCGGACGCTGCCTCACCGCCAACCAGTTGGTCAATCAGTTCGACTCCGTCTTCACCAACGACTGTGTCGGCGCGGCCTCGCAAAGGTGGCGCATCGTCGGCGGCCAGTTCCAGAGCCAGGGAATCACCCAGTACTGCTTGAGCGCCGGCGACGACTCCAGCATCTACACCGAGCCTTGCTTCGGCCGCTCCTACTATCCCGACCTCGTCCCGTTCCAGCGGTGGCTGGTCGATGCCACCGAAAAGAAATGGATAAAGAACCAACAGCTTGGGTTCTGCGTGCATTCCGGCGGTGGTGCGGTCGAGTACGTTATCGCGCGAACGTGCGGGAGTGACGCCTCCCGCTGGATTTTCGCCGCGGCCTGATCCAGCCGAGGCGGTGGGCCGACCGACGAGAACCCGCCGCCATTCGACAACGACACGAAACCAGGTCAACCATGAACGCTGTGGAAAGAATCCGGCGACTCGCCGGAGCGGGTGCCGCTGTCGCGGTCGCCGGAGCAATGCTGGCCACCGCCGCACCAGCGGATGCGGCAACCGTCACCGGAGCACAGCCGGCGGCAACCTCGGCCACGTCGATCTACTACGTCAAGAACGCGAACACTGGACGCTGCCTCACCACCAACCAGTTGATCAACCAGTACAACTCCGTCTTCACCAACGACTGCGTCAACGCGGCCTCACAAAGATGGCGCATCGTCGGCGGTCAGTTCCAGACCCAAGGAAGCACCCGGTACTGCTTGGGCGGCACCCTCGATCTGACCATCCGCACCGGGCCCTGCTTCGGCCCCGACTACTACCTCGAACTCGAACCGACGCAGCGGTGGCTGGTCGACTCCACCGAAAAGAAATGGGTGAAAAACCAGGCACTTGGATTCTGCCTGAATTCCAGCGGTGCCGCGATGGAGTACGTCACCTCGCGGACGTGCGGGAGTGACGCCTCCCGCTGGATCTTCGTCGCGGCCTGATCCAGCCGAGGCGGTGGGCCGGCCGACAAGGCCGCCGCCGCCGACCAACAACGACACGAAGTCAGGTCGAAGATGAATGGTCTGAAAGGAAACCGGCGGCTCGCCGCAGCGGGTGCGACCCTCATGCTCGCGGCGGCGATGCTGGTCACCGCCGCACCGGCGGGTGCGACAACGGTCGCCGGAGCACAGCCGGCGGCAACGACCGCCACGTCGATCTTCTACGTCAAGAACGCGAACAGCGGCCGCTGCCTCACCTCCGACCAGTTGACCGCCTATTACAACTCCGTCTACACGGCCAACTGCGTCAACGCCGGCTCACAGAGATGGCGTATCGTCGGCGGCCAGTTCCAGACCCAGGGAGGCACCGGGTATTGCCTCGACACGGACAACGTGGAGATCTTCACCTGGGCCTGCTTCGGCCCGGACTACTACCCGGGGTCCGTGCCGTACCAGCGGTGGCTGGTCGACTCCACCGAGAAGAAATGGGTGAAGAACCAGGCAATGCAGTTCTGCATGCATTCCTTTGGCGGCGCTGGTGAGTACGTCGTGCCGAGGACCTGCGGGAACACGGCTTCTCGCTGGATTTTCGTAGCAGCCTGATCCAGCTCCTGACAGGGAGGCGGTTCGACATGAATGGCGCGAGAAAACTGGCCGTGGCTGCCATGATCGCCGCCGCGTCGCTGACCGGATTCTCCGCTCCCGCGGCGGCCGCTTCCGGAGACTTCGGACCTGTGTCGATCACCGGTGTGCCACCCGCTTCACAGAAAATGCAGAAGATCCAACAACTCGGCGTCATAACGGCGAACCTGCCGGCCGGAAAGATCGCTTACGTCTACTCGTCGCTGACCGCGTCTCAGTCGGCCGATGTCAATCTGGTCGACAACGAGATCCGCTGCTCCGGTGCGGGAGAGAAAAACGTCGTTCTCGGTGAAAACCTCGACCCGGCGAGCAGTGCGCAGCCTGGCCGCGCCACCATCACGATCGTCAACCGTTTTCTGCTGAAGGCGACCTCGTCCGGCACGCTGACCTGCCGGCTGTCCGTACGGACCAGTTCGCTGTCCAACAACACGTCCTCGTTCACCGTGAGCGGAACCCTGCGGTTCGCGTCCTTGGACGTGGCACCGGACGCGGCCGGGGCGCCGCTGCAGGTATCGCTGCCTGTAGGCAACATCGTGGTCGACAAGACGGTCAATACGCTGCTTGTGGACCGGACCATGGGATCGGGCCATTCCAAGGTCGCGGTCATCGCGGATGTCCAGTACATGTCCTGTTATCCGACCGCATGCCCGTCCTCAGGCTCGATATCCACAGCCCGCTTCACGTTGATCGCCAAGCAGATGAATGGAAACACCGTGTGCGCCTCCGCGCCACCCGCCACCACCGAGGTCGCCGTTTCCCGGCAGACACACCACAAAACCGTGCCTCTCTACACGACGATCACCCTCGCTCCGGGCTGCGATCGTCTCTATGCGTACGTCCAGGCCGTCTACGTCTCGGATTATGTCGGTGCCATCCAGGGAGAGGCGGACGGTCTGACCGACGTAACGGGTTCACCCGGCCCAGGAGTGCCGGTGCACAACTCGACGATGACGCATTTGTTCGCCGTCCCGAGTTAGACCAGCGAGGTGGAGTGCGGGCCGGTGACGGTGAACTCCCGGGTTGGTGCGGCCAGCTCCACCGAGTCACCGAAGATCTCCACGGCCTCGGCGCGGCGAGCGGCCAGCCAGGCCGGGTCGGCGGTCGGAAAGTGAGTGAGGACAAGCAAGCGCGCGCCGGCCTCTCGCGCGGCACGCGCCGCGTCAGCCGCGGACAGGTGTCCGTGCGGACCGTCGTCGGTGCTTTCCAGGCTGGCCTCGCTCAGAAACAGGTCGACGTTTTCGGCCAGCCGCACCAGTCCGTCGGTCACGCCGGTGTCTCCGGTGTACGCGACGGCATGTGTACGGTCGTCGATGCGGACACCACAGTCAGCAGCGGCGTGCCGCAGCTCGTGGAACTCCAGCCCGCAGTCGCCGACGGTGACCGTCGACCCCGGCTCGTACTCGCGCAGGTCGAAGGCCAACTCGAAAGCCCGGTTGAGATCCGGCATGGTCTGGATCGGAAAAAGCTCCGCAAGGCCGCGGAAAATGGCGGTCGCGCCGGCCGGCACGAAGACCGGCACCTTGTCCAGGACCGGAGGTGGTGCCTTCTTCGGCGGATACGGCAGCTGCCGCGCCAGCAGGGTTTTGGCTAGCGGCAACAGGTCGTAGCAGTGGTCGAGGTGAACATGACTGACGAAAATCGCGGTTAGATCACCGACGTCACCAGCGGCCGACAATGCCGTCGCGATGCCCGGACCGCAGTCCAGCAGGATCCGGTTGTGCGCCGTATGGAGGAGATAACCCGAGCTCGGTTGGCCGTCGGCCGGCATTCCGGCGCGACATCCCAGGACCTCCAGTCGCATGCCACCACGATGCCCTGGCGGCACGTCGGCCGGCAACGGTCAAAATGCGATCGCGCGATCGGTCCTATCGATCGCGTACGCAGTCCAGGAAAAGCCGGACGGCGCGATCGGAGTTTTCCCGCCACACCGCGTAAACATCCAGGGTCGGCACCGGATCGGTGAGCTGGACCGCGGTCAGGTTGCCGCCAACACCGGTCTCGGCGCGTACGGCAGAGGCAAACGCCACCAACATCTCGGTGGCGACCACGATCTCGGTCGCGGCCGGATCGTCGACCCGGTCCAGCGGACTCAGCTCGACGCCGGCCGCAACGATCGCGTCGTACATCGCCGGGCTCTGCTCACGCCGGAAGATCACGCAACGATGGGCGGCCAGCTCGGCGCAGCGGATCTCCTCGCGGCCGGCCAGCGGATGCCGCTCCCCCACCAGTGCCACCACCGGCACGGTCAGCACGTGCTCATGGCACACGCCCGGCACGGTCGGCCGACCGTACACGAACGCCAGATCCAACCGGCCGCTGGTCAGGTCCGACAGCTGCGGTCCGGTACGCCCCTCGCGCAACGTCGTCCGGATCCGTGGCCAGCGCTCGTGCAGGCGTGCCATCGCCGGCATGAGTACGCGCTGGCCGGCCGGGTAGTTGAAGCCGATCCGCAGATGTCCGGCATCGCCGGCCGCCGCCGCCCGCGCCACCTCGACGGCGCGGGCGCGAGCCGCCAGCAGCCGCATCGCCTCCCCGCGAAACGCCTCGCCGGCTTCGGACAGCGCCACGCGATGGGACGTGCGCTCCACCAGCCGTACGCCGACCGCGCGCTCCAGCTTGCTGAGCTGCTCACTCAACGACGACTGCGCGACCCGCAGCCGCGCCGCCGCCCTGCCGAAGTGCAGCTCGTCGGCGATCGCCAGAAACGCCTCGAGATGCCGAAACTCCACCGCCATTCCCCCACCCCACACCACCCCGGTGAACGCCGCGCAAACACGACCAGCGCATTTCTGTCAGTCCCCATCCCTAGCGTTCGGACATGGATAGAACATACGTTCGACCGGGATTTCGCCTCCACGCACGGCAGGAGGTGCCAGGCCAACGACAGTCCGTGAGACGATCAGGCGCGTCGAGGCCGACGGTTGGGTTCTGATCGGTGTGACCGGCAGCCATCGGCACTACAAGCATCCAGTGAAGCCAGGCCGAGTCACCATTGCCGGCAAGCCGAGTACGGACTTGTCGGTGGGGACCGAGCGCAGCATCCCTAGGCAGGCAGGACTCCGCAGGAGGTAGTGGTGAGCTCTACGTTCGCGATCATCGTCGATCGCGGCGAGACCGGCAGCTTTGGCGCTTGGTGCCCCGATCTTCCTGGCTGCGTCGCGGCTGCCGAGACTCAGGAGGAGTGCCTGGAGTTGATGTACGAGGCGATCGAGATCCACCTCGCCGGCATGCGCGAGGATGGTGAGCCGATTCCGCATCCGGCCACCGTCGCCGCGACGACCTTCCACCATCGCAGCCTGACGTCGAGACCCGGTCGGCTCACCGATCGGCTCAGTGGCCGGGTCGGTCAGTCCAGTCCGCGGTGGCTGGCCGCAGGCCGGTGAAGCCGTTGTCGCGCGCGCGAGCGGCCGCCAGCACGCCGACGCAGGCGGCGGCGTTGCGGATCTGGCCGGCGAAGACCCACGAGACGGCCTCGTCCAGTGGTACGCGCCGCACGCTCATCAGCGCTTCCTCGCCCACGCGGTCAAACGTCTCGTCGGTCGGAGAGAGGTCGCGCGCGAGGTAGATCCGGATCGCCTCGTCGCTGCAGCCGGGCGTGGTGAGCAGGTCGGTCAGCACGTCCCACCGGCCGGCCTTCAGGTCCGCCTCCTCGGCCAGCTCGCGGGCGGCCGTGGCGTGGCCGGCCTCGCCGTGGACGTCGAGCAGGCCGGCCGGCAGCTCCCACAGTTCCTGGCGGACCGGGTGGCGATATTGCCGCACCAGCACGATCCGGCCTTCATCGTCGAGCGCGGCGACGCCGACCGCGCCGATGTGCACCATGTAGTCGCGGCGGCTGGTCTGCCCGCCGGGCATCACCACGTCGTCGCTGACGATCCGCATGATCGGACTGCGAAACTGCTCCGTGCTCGACGTGACCGCGAAAACGTCCGGCACGTCAGCTCACCGAGCCGGCGTGCGTGTGGTTGCGGTTGCGACGCTTGGAATCGGCCGGTGGGTCAGGCAGTGCGGCCGGGGTCGCATCGGGGATCTCGACCGGCAGCCGCGCCGCTTCGGCGTACGCGACGGCCGCGGCGACGAAGGCGCGAAACAGCGGATGCGACCGGGTCGGCCGCGACTTGAACTCCGGATGTGCTTGCGTACCAACGAAAAACGGGTGTACGTCGCGGGACAGCTCGGCAAACTCGACCAGCCGGCCGTCCGGTGACAGGCCGGAGAAGACCAGGCCGGCGGCCGACAGCCGGTCGCGGTAGTCGTTGTTGACCTCGTAGCGGTGCCGGTGCCGCTCGGACACCGAGGTGGTGCCGTACGCGTCGGCGGTGATGCTGTCCGGCACGAGCGTCGCCGGATACGCACCGAGGCGCATCGTGCCGCCCATGTCACGCTCTCCGGCGACGACGTCCTCCTGGTCGGCCATTGTGGCGATCACCGGATGCGCGGCGGACGGGTCGAACTCGGCGGAGTTGGCGCCGTCCAGGCCAGCCAGCCCGCGCGCCACCTCGATCACCATGCACTGCAGGCCGAGGCACAGGCCGAGCACCGGGATGTTGGCGCGCCGGGCGTGTGCGATCGCGCCGATCTTGCCCTCGATGCCGCGTACGCCGAAGCCACCGGGGATCAGCACGCCGTCGACGCCGGACAGCGCGGTGGCCGCACCGGACGCGGTCTGGCAGGCATCGGAGACGACCCACCGGATGTCCACTCGCGCGTGGTTGGCGAAACCGCCGGCGCGCAGCGCCTCGGTGACCGAGAGGTAGGCGTCTGGCAGGTCGACGTACTTGCCGACCAGCGCCACCGTGACCGTCTGCTTCGGCTTGTGGACCCGCTGCAGCAGGTCGTCCCAGCGGGTCCAGTCGACGTCGCGGAACGGCAGGCCGAGCCGGCGCACCACGTACGCGTCGAGGCCTTCGGAGTGCAGCACCTTGGGGATGTCGTAGATGCTCGGCGCGTCCGGTGCGGCGACCACGCCGTCGGCGTCGACGTCGCACATCAGCGAGATCTTGCGCTTGAGCGAGTCGGGGATCTCCCGGTCCGAGCGACAGACGATCGCGTCTGGCTGGATGCCGATGCTGCGCAGCGCGGCCACCGAATGCTGCGTCGGCTTGGTCTTCAGCTCGCCGCTGGGCGCCAAATATGGCACCAGGGACACGTGCAGGAAGAAGCAGTTGTCCCGGCCGACCTCGTGGCGCACCTGCCGGATCGACTCCAGGAACGGCAGCGACTCGATGTCGCCGACCGTGCCGCCGACCTCGGTGATCACCACGTCCGGCGCCGGCTCGGTGTCGGCCATGGTGCGTACGCGCCGCTTGATCTCGTCGGTGATGTGCGGGATGACCTGCACGGTGTCCCCGAGGTATTCGCCGCGCCGCTCCTTGGCGATCACCTGGCTGTAGACCTGGCCGGTCGTGACGTTGGCCGAGCCGTGCAGGTTGGTGTCCAGGAAGCGCTCGTAATGACCGACGTCCAGGTCGGTCTCCGCGCCGTCCTCGGTGACGAACACCTCGCCGTGCTGGAACGGGTTCATCGTGCCGGGGTCGACGTTCAGATAGGGGTCGAGCTTCTGCATCACGACCCGAAGACCGCGTGCGGTCAGAAGGTTGCCAAGACTGGAGGCGGTGAGGCCCTTGCCGAGGGACGACGCCACGCCACCGGTGACGAAAACATGCTTTGTCGTCTGATCTTTTGTCCAGGAGGACAGGGCCACGTGAGGCTCCCCGTGATCGAGGGCGGGCCCCTTGACCCGCACGTCCACGGGAGTTCACCGTAACATCCGCGGCCCCCTCGATGCTCGTCAGCGTGCGCGGCGCCACCCGCGTGTCGCATTTGTCGTCACGATTTTCACGCCGGCAGCGGCGCCGTCGCTCCCTTGGCCGTGCCGTAGTGACCGGCCTTGCCGCCGAACTGCTGGGCCACCGCCAGCGCGGTCGCGACCTGGCTGTCGGCGCTCTCGACGCCGTCCACAGTGGACAGCGTGGCGGCCAGAGCCTTGTCGGCGCGTACGGCCGCGAGCACGTTGCCGTCGCCGCTGGCGGTCGTGCCGGCCAGCACCGCGGCGCCGAAGGACGCGCGGAACTGCCTCGCCATGGTCAGCATCGCCGCGTTTTTCTTGCCGGCGTCCTGGTCGGCGTACGGCTCGCCGGTGACGATCACCACCGCCTGGCCCGGTTTGACCGCGGTCGGGTCGGCGGCGGTCACCATCTTGAGCTGGCCGAAGCCAGCGAGGATGGCCGTCCGGCTGGCGTCGTCGACTTTCTCCTTGCCATCGGCGAAAACTCGCGCGATCAGCGCGGACGCGGTCTCGACGCCGTTGGAGTTGTTGGGCAGTCCGCGTACGGTCAGCGGCAGCAGCCGCTGCGCCAGGTCGATCTCGTCGTTGTTGCGGGTCGGGTCGAAGAACGCGTCGGTGAACGCCAGCTCGCCGCTGACCTGGGCACCGGCCGCGGCGAGCATCTTCTCGATGCCTTCGCGCGCCGACGTGGAGACTCCTGGCGCGCTCACCACCAGCACGCTGCGGTTGGCCAGCTTGTTGGCCAGCAGCGACGGCGCGACCTGCCGCACGAAACTGTCCCGGCTGCGGGCCTGCCGCTGCAGGTCGTCGACCTGGGACCGCAGGCTGGTGTTGCTCTGCCGCAGGTTGCTCCCCTGCGCGCCGCCGCTGCCGCTCAGCGCGAAGCCGCCGACCAGCAGGCCGGCCGCGACCGCGAGCATGACCGACAGCACGGACACGATGTGAAAGCGGAAATTGATCACGAGATCAGCCTCTGCAGCGCGAAAACGGCGGCCTCCCACTGCTCGGCGAGCAGTTGCACGAGCCCCTGTCCGGCGGTCGCCGCGAACACCGCGCCGGCCATCGCCAGCACGGTGAGGACGACCAACAACACCAGCGCGCGCGAGGAAACCGTCGGCCGGTAGAGCCGCTGCACGGCCTTGGCGTCGACCAGCTTGTTGCTCACCCGCAGCCGGGTCAGGAAGCTGGAGGCCATCGCCGACCGGCCCCGGTCGAAGAACTCGATCAGGCTGGAGTGTGTGCCGACGGTGACGATCATCGACGCGCCGCATTCGTCGGCCAGCAACAGCGCCATGTCCTCGCTGGTCGCGGCGGCCGGGAAGGTGACCGACTCGGCGTTGAAGTCCTGCGCGCGTTTGAGTCCCGGCGCGCGGCCGTCCGGATAGGCCTGCACGACCACCTCGGCGCCGGCGCGCAGCGTCTCGTCGCTGACCTCGGCGACGTCGCCGACGATCAGGTCGGGCACGTAACCGGCCTCCACCAGCGCGTCGGCACCGGCGTCGACGCCGATCAGCACCGGCTTGGCCTCGCGGATGTAAGCGCCGAGCGCGGCCAGGTCCTCGCGGTAGCTGTAGCCGCGTACGACCACCAGGCACGGCCGGCCGTCGATGCTCGTCCGCACCCGCGGGATGCCGACGCCGTCGAGCAGCAACTCCTGCTCGGAACGCAGGAACTCGGTGGCGTTGGCGGCGAAGGCGTCCAGCTGGACGGTGAGGCCGTCCCTGGCCCGCACCATCGCGGCGGCGACCGTCTCGGCGTCCTGCACCTTGCCGCTGGCCACCACGTCGTCGCCGAGCCAGACCTTCTCACCGTCGACCCGTACGGCCTGGCCGTCGCGCAGCTGCTCGAAGACCTCCGGGCCGACCTCGTCGATCAGCGGGATGCCGGCGTTGACGATGACCTGCGGCCCCAGGTTGGGATAGCGGCCGGAGATGCTCGGCGCCGCGTTGACCACCGCGAACACGCCGGCCGCGACGATCTGCTCGGCGGCCATCTGGTCGAGGTCGACGTGGTCGATGAAGGCGATGTCGCCACGGGACAGCCGCGGCGTGAGCCGCTTGGTCCGCCGGTCGAGCCGGGCGATGCCGGTGATCCCGGACTGGTGGCCACGATTGCGCCGCAGGGTGGCCATCCGCATCGACACCCCTCCTTCCGCCGCTTCTTTGCTGCCGGTTGCTGGCCATCATGACACCGGGATCAGTCATTTCAGTCGTACGACACCCGCTTTCACGTCAGCCACAGATGTCGTGTCTCGCGCACGGCATTCCTTTGTGACACGCGGATCGCTGTCGTAAACCTGGCAAATCAGGCACCGTCGGTCCTTCGATGCCGTTGAGAAGGCGACACTCGCCGAGCGCCGGACTATCCGCGGCGCTCACCGAATGCCGGACTATCGGCGGCGCTCGGCGAAGGCCGCAAGTTACGCGGCACTCGACGACCAACGTCGCCAAAAACGCGGCACTCAACGAACGCCGTTGTTTGCGCGGCACTCGGCGAACGCCGTTGTTTGCGCGGCACTCGGCGAACGCCGTTGTTTGCGCGGCACTCGGCGAACGCCGGACTTTCGGCGGCCCTCACCGAACGCCGCACTCCTGACGGCGCTCGGGGGCCAATGTCGCCAGAAACGCGGCGCTCGACGAGCGGCGTTGCTTACGCGGCACTCGGCGAACGCCGCGACTTAGGCGGCACTCGGCGAACGCCACGACTTAGGCGGCACTCGGCGAACGCCACACTTTGTGCGGCGAGAGGCAGCGAGAGGCGAGAGGTTGCGGGGTCTGCGGCCGGACTCCGACAGGCGGTGAAGACGCTATTTCTTCGTACGCTTGCGGCGGGGTTGTTTGAAGCCGGCGTCCTTGGTGGCTTGCGCCTTCTCCAGCAGCTCGGTGGCGTGCGCCATGCCGAGCATGCTGTCCTCCATGCCGGCCAGCATCCGGGCCAACTCGCGCGCGCGGCCCTCGTCGTCGAGCCAGCGTACGGACGACGTGGTCACCGAGCCGCCGGAGTCCTTGTCCACCATCAGGTGCCGGTCGGCGAACGCGGCCACCTGCGGCAGGTGCGTCACCACCAGCACCTGGTGCGAACGCGCCAGCCGCGCCAGCCGCGCACCGACCTCGACCGCGGCTTTGCCGCCGACACCGGCGTCCACCTCGTCGAAGACCAGCGTCGCGGTGCTGCCGCCGCCGGCGAGCACGACTTCGACGGCCAGCATCACCCGGGACAGCTCACCACCGGAGGCGCCTTTCTGCAGCGGCAGCGGCGGCGAGCCGGGATGCGGCTGCAGGCAGATTTCGATCTCGTCGATGCCGTCCGGACCGACCGCGACCTCGCGATCGTCCACCACGATCGACGGCCCGTCCGCGCGTGCGTCGACCGTCCACACGTTGGCGGTCACCCGCGCGTGCGGCATCGCCAGGCCACCGAGCTCGGTCGTGACGGCCGACCCGAACTCGTCGGCGACCGCGACCCGCGCGGCGGACAGCCGCACCGCGTTGTCGGTGACCTCCAGCCGCAACTTTTCCACTTCCGCGGCCAAAGCGGCGAGCGCTTCGTCGGAGGAGTCGAGCCCCTCCAGCTTCAGCCGGGCCTGCTCGGCCCACTCCGGCAGCTCGTCCGGCCCGTTGACATAGCGGCGCGCGACGGTGGCCAGCCGCGCGCGGCGCTCCTGGATCCAGTCCAGCCGCGCCGGGTCGCCTTCGATGCCGTCGGCGTACGCCGACAGGTCAGTGCTGAGCTCGCCGACCAGCGCGGCCAGCTCGTCGGTGCGCGTCGCCAGCGCCGCCAGCTCCGGATCGTCGCCGGCGGCCGCGGCCAGCGCGCGGCGAGCCGCGTCGAGCAGGCTGGTCACGTCGACCGCGTCCAGCGTCGCCGCGGTCGGATCGCCGGCCAGCGCCTGGTGGGCGGTCAACGCGGCGGTACGCAGCGCGTCGGCGTGCTCGAGGCGCTGCGCCTCGGTCTTCAGCTCCGCGTCCTCGCCGGGCTGCGGGTCCAGCTGCTCGACCGCGGCCAACCCGATCCGCAGGTATTCGGCCTGCTCGGCCAGCTCACCGGCACGCGCGGTGCGGTCGGCGAGGTCGGCGGCAGCCTCGCGCCAGCGCCGGAAGGCGTCGCGGTGCGCCTCCAGCAACTCGCTGATCTCGGCGCCACCGTAGGAGTCCAGCGCGGCACGCTGCTCGGCCGGCCGCAGCAGCCGCACCTGGTCCATCTGGCCGTGCACGGTGACCGCCAGCTCGCCGATGTCGGAGAGCACCGCGGCCGGCACCGACCGGCCCCCCAGGTGCGCGCGCGACCGACCTTCCGGCGACACCGACCGGGACAGTACGAGCGAGCCGTCGTCGTCGGCCTCGCCGCCGGCCTCCTCGGCGCGCGCGAGGATGCGCTTGCCAAACTTGGTCCGCTTGTTGAGGCTCAGCCGGCCCTCCACCAGCGCGCGCTCGGCGCCGGTGCGGACTCGGCCGGCGTCGGCCCGGCCGCCGAAGAGCAGGTCGAGAGCGGTCACGACCATCGTCTTGCCGGCACCGGTCTCGCCGGTCACCACGGTCAGGCCGTCGGACAGGTGCAGCTCGGCGTCGTCGATCACGCCGAGCCCGCTGATCCGCACTTCCTCCAGCACGCAGCCGACATTAGCGGCTGCCTCTCACATTTCCGCGACCATCCCCGCCGCCACGCCAGACCGCCACTGTCCGTACGCCTGTACGACTACCCGCAGTAGTCTCCGAGTCCGTCCCGCAGCAGCGCGTACGCGGCGTCCAACGCGGCGACCGCCTCCGGATAGATCTCCTCGGTCGTCCGACCGGCGTCGACCTGCCGCCAGTTCTCCGCCGACAACAGCCCCGAAATGGTCAGGATCTGACTGGCGACCAGCGTCGCGGTCAGCGGATGCGGACCCGGACCGACGGCCTCCACCAGCGCGTCGCGGAGCAGCTCTCGTCCGTTCACCGAGTACGCGAGCAGGCCGTTGGCCAGGCTCTCGGTCGTGTAGAGCAGCCGATGGAAGGCGACGACGCGTGGCGCGTCGCTGATGCCGGTCACCGGATCGCGGTCGTCGAGCAGCTCGCGTTGGCGGCGGTGCAGCGCGTCCAGCGGCGACTCGCCGGGCGCTCGCTCGCGGACCGCACGCGCCGGCTCGTCGCGGTGGTCGTCGATCCGGTCGAGGACCAGCTCCTCCTTGCTGCGGAAGTACTTGAACAGGGTCGGCTTGGACACCTCGGCGGCCGCGGCCACGTCGGCGACCGACACCGCGTCGTATCCACGGCGAAGAAACAGCTCGATCGCGGCGTCCGAGATGGCCTGCCGCGTGCGCAGCTTCTTGCGCTCACGCAGGCCGAGGTCAGAGGTCATGCCGAGATCCTAGCGCGACCTGGACAAAAACTTTCTTGCGTTAATTTCTTAACTGAGTTAACTTCGATGCATGGATGTCATCGTGGTTGGGGCCGGACCGACCGGCCTGATGCTGGCGCGCGAGCTGCGGCTCGCCGGTGTGCGTGCGACCGTGCTGGAGAAATCGGCGACGCGGTCGATCCAGTCGAAGGCCGGCGGCCTGCACAGCCGTACGGCCGAGGTGTTCCGGATGCGCGGGTTGCTGGAGGAGACGGCGGCCCGGGCCCAGGAGCGCGAACAGACCGGTGGCCATTTCGCCGCGTTGCCGGTGCCGCTGGACTTCGCCGCTCTGGACACGCGGAGTCCGTACGTCGTGGCGACGACGCAGGGCGATGTCGAGGACATCCTGGAGCGGGGTCTCGCGGTCGAGCGTGAGCGGGAGGTCGTCGGCATCTCGCAGGACGCCGATCGGGTGCGCGTGCGGGTCGTCGGACCGGAGGGGCCGTACGAGCTGACCGCCAGCTATCTGGTGGCCTGCGACGGCGGTCACAGCACCGTCCGCAAGCTGCTCGAGGTGCCGTTCCCCGGACGTGCCGGGCAGTCGTCGATGGTGCTCGCGGACGTGCTGGTGGACGGCGACGGCGTGCCGACTGTTCGTGACCATTTTTCGCGGCACGTAAAGCATTCGACTCAGCGCGCGGCGATCCTGAGCCCGCTGCCCGGCGGCTTCCACCGGCTGATGTTCGGCGGGCCGGAACAGCGGGGGAAGACACGCACCGACGAGGTGACCGCCGACGAGGTCCGCGCTGTGCTGGCCGACGTGTACGGACCGGACGTGCGGCTGCGGAGCGTACGCGCGGCGTCGCGATTCAGCGACGCGTCGCGGCAGGTCGAGTCGTATCGCGTCGGCCAGGTGTTCCTGGCCGGCGACGCGGCGCACGTCCACCTGCCGACCGGCGGCCAGGGCATGAACCTCGGCCTGCAGGACGCGTTCAACCTCGGCTGGAAGCTCGCGGCGGCGGTGCGCGGCGACGTCGACCTGCTCGACACCTACCACGCCGAGCGCCATCCGGTCGGCGCGCGCGTACTGCTCAACACACGTGCGCAGGGCTCGATCATGGACTTCCGCGACCTGAACACCGCCGCGATGCGGACTCTGCTGACCGAATGGCTGGCGGTGCCGGAGCTCAACCGGAAGGTCGCGGCGATGATCTCCGGCCTCGACATTCGCTATGACCTCGGCAGTGACCATCCGCTGGTCGGCGCGCGGATGCCTGACCGGCTGCTGGAGACCGCCGACGGCTCCGAGTGGTTCAGCTCGCTCGCGGTCGACGGTCGCGGTGTGCTGATCGACTTCGGCGGACGTACGCACGACGGCTGGGGTGATCGCGTGCGCCTGGTCAACGCGAAACCCCACGAGGACTTCGATGCGGCCGCCGTGCTCGTACGTCCCGATGGTCATGTCGCCTGGCTCGGCGACGACCCGACGGCCGCGCTCACCCACTGGTTCGGCGCGGCGCGCTGAGCGCGTACGAACTGTCGGTCGTGGCTGGAAGGCTTGTTTTCGGGGGGCCCAAATACTGCTGCCCCCGAACAATCGGGTCCCGATTGCGACGCCCGCTGATTTTGGGCCCCCGATAAACAGAGTCCTCGCCTGGACCGACATTCTCGGCGGGCAGGGTCAGCGGCCGAGGAGCGTGTTCAGGCCGCCGTAGTCGAAGGCGGCGGCGGTCATCGTCCCCCCGCCCAGCAGTTCGCGAGCGCTGTCGAAAGCGACCTGGTACGCGGCCTGGGAGATCGCCGAGCCAGCGCTGACACGCGCGACACCGACACCGGCAAGCGCGTCCACCGAAGGCGCACCGGGACCGACCATGACGTTCACCGGCACGGAAATCTCCTCGACGAACCGCTTGATCACGTCAAGATCCGCGACGCCAGGAACGAAAATGCCGTCGACGCCGGCCTCCACGTACGCACGCGCGCGAATCAGCGTCTCCTCAAAGGCGTTGTCGACACCACGCAAATACGTGTCGATGCGCGCGTTCACGAAGACGCCGGCGCTCGCGGCGGCGGAATAGCGCGCCACCTGCTCGGCCACCGGACGCAGGCCGCCGGCCACACCGTCCTCGATGTTGACGCCGACCGCGCCGGCATCCGCGACGAGCTTGACGGTGTCGGCGACGCCGGAAGCCGAGTCGGCGAAGCCGGCCTCGATGTCAGCCGTCACCGGTACGGAAACGGCCTCCGCGACTCGCGACACGAGCGCGATGGCCGCCTCGCGCGTAAGGAAGTTGCCATCGGCGGCACCGAGGCTCCAGGCGACACCGGCACTGGTCGTGGCGATCGCCGCGGCGCCGGCCGACTCGATGACGCGCGCGCTGGCGGCATCCCAGCAGTTCGGCAGGACGAGCGGCTGGCCGTTGCGGTGGAGTGAGCGAAAGAAGTCAACTGTCATGCCGCAACTTCACCAGCTCGTACGCGCGAAGTCTGGCCATATTCGGACCACACCGTGATGTCGTTTTTCCGCCAGCCAGCGCCGCCGCCGCGGGCGATGCTGGAGAGCATGTTCCAGGACCGTGAGCGATGCGTACGAGCCGTGCAGTCCAAAGACGCGCGGTTCGACGGCTGGTTCTTCACGGCCGTGCTGACCACCCGCATCTATTGCCGGCCGAGTTGTCCGGTCGTACCGCCAAAAGTCGAGAACATGCGGTTCTATCCGAGCGCCGCGGCGGCGCAGCAGGCCGGCTTCCGCGCCTGCAAGCGCTGCCGGCCGGACGCCAGTCCCGGCTCACCGCAGTGGAACGAACGCGCCGACCTGGTGGCGCGCGCGATGCGGCTGATCGCCGACGGAGTCATCGACCGCGACGGCGTGCCAGGACTGGCGAGCCGGCTGGGTTACAGCGTCCGGCAGGTGCAGCGGCAGGTGTACGCGGAGCTCGGCGCCGGACCGCTGGCGATCGCGCGAGCGCAACGCGCACAGACCGCGCGCACGCTGATCGAGACCAGCACACTGCCGATGAGCGACGTGGCGTTCGCGGCCGGGTTCGCGAGCGTACGCGCGTTCAACGACACGGTCCGCGAGATCTTCGCGCTGACACCGACCGAGCTGCGCACCCGCGCGCATCGCCAAACGACACAGGGAAACATCTCACTGCGACTGCCGTTCCGCGCGCCGCTGTGTCCGGACAATCTCTTCGGCCACCTGGTCGCCACCGCGGTGCCTGGCGTCGAGGAATGGCGCGACGGTGCATACCGGCGGACGCTCCGGCTGCCGCATGGCCACGGCATCGTCGCGCTGCGGCCGACGCCGGACCACATCGCCTGCCAGCTCGAGCTGGCCGACCTTCGCGACCTGTCGACGGCGATCGCGCGCTGCCGGCGGCTGCTCGACCTCGACGCCGATCCGATCGCGGTCGACGACCAGCTGCGGCACGATCCGGCGCTGCAGCCGCTGGTCGACAAGGACCCCGGCCGCCGCGTGCCGCGTACGGTCGACGCTGGCGAGTTCGCGATCCGCGCGGTGCTCGGCCAGCAGGTGTCGACGGCCGCGGCGCGTACCCACACGGCTCGGCTGGTCACCGCCTGCGGCGAGCCGATCGACGACGCCGCCGGTGGCCTCACGCACCTCTTCCCCACGCCGGAAAGCCTCGCCGGCGCGACGCCGGTCGGCATGCCGCAAAGCCGCCGCGACACCATCACCGGCCTCGCTCGCGCGCTGGCCGGTGGACAGGTCGACCTCGGCACCGGCACCGACTGGGACGACGCGCGTGCCCAGCTGGCCGCACTACCTGGCATCGGACCGTGGACGGTCGAGACGATCGCCATGCGCGGACTCGGCGACCCCGACGCGTTCACCCCGACCGACCTCGGCGTACGGCTCGCCGCCGGCCAGGCCGGCCTGCCGACCACACCGGCCGCGCTGACGCGCGCGGCGACCGCCTGGCGGCCGTGGCGCGCGTACGCGGTGCAATATCTGTGGGCCACCAGCGACCATCCGATCAACCATCTCCCGGCGTAAGGACACGACGTGCATCGCGTACACACCACGATCGACAGTCCGGTCGGTCCGCTGACCCTGGTCGCCGTCGACGGCCAGCTCAGCGGCCTGTTCATGGACCAGCAGCGGCACCGTCCGCCGGAGGAGTTCTTCGGCGAGCCGGACGACACGCCCTTCGGTGAGGTGAAGCAGCAGCTCACCGAGTATTTCAACCGTGAGCGTACGGACTTCGACCTGCCGTTGGCGATGGCCGGCACCGACTTCCAGCGCACCGTGTGGACCGCGCTGCGGGAGATCCCGTACGGCGAAACCTGGTCGTATGGAGAGCTCGCCGAGCACATCGGCCGTCCGACCGCGTCGCGCGCGGTCGGCCTGGCAAACGGCAAGAATCCGATCAGCATCATCGTGCCCTGCCACCGGGTGATCGGCTCCGGCGGATCGCTCACCGGCTATGGCGGCGGCATCGAGCGCAAGCGCTACCTGCTCGACTTCGAGCGCGACCAGGCCGCCACGCTCGTCTAGCCGCGGGCCAAATGGTCAGTCGGGACGGCGCCAGCCGTCGATCGGCAGCGCGAACTTGGCGACCAGCCGCTCGGTGAACGACCGCTGCTCCAGCCGTACGACCCGCACCGGCGTCGCCGACCGGCGGACCTCGACACGGTCGCCGGTCCGCAGCTCGAAGCTGCGCCGGCCGTCGCAGCACAGGATGGCCACACCGCGGCTGTTCGGCAGCACGTCCACGGTCAGCACCGAGGTCGGCGCGGCCACCAATGGCCGGTTGAACAACGCGTGTGCGCTTATCGGCGCCAGCAGCAGCGCTTCGACGTCCGGCGACACCACCGGACCGCCGGCGGAGAAGGCGTACGCGGTGGAGCCGGTCGGCGTCGCGAGCACGACACCGTCGCAGCCCCAGCGCGAGAGCGGGTGGCGGTCGACGCTGACGAGTACGTCGAGCATCCGCTCACGCTCGGCCTTCTCGACGCTCGCCTCGTTGAGGGCCCAGTCGTCCACGACGACCTCTCCGCCGCGTACGACCGTCACGTCGATCGTCAGCCGTTCGTCGACGTTGTAACGACCGGCGACGACCGCGCTGACCGCGTCGTCGAGGTCGTGCAGCTCTGCCTCGGCGAGGAAGCCGACGTGGCCGAGGTTGACGCCGAGCAGTGGCACGCCGCCGGGCCGCGCCAGCTCGGCGGCGCGCAGCAACGTGCCGTCGCCACCGAGCGCGAAGACGATCTCGCTGTCGCCGGCGGCCTGTGGCCCGTAGTCGACCTCGTCGGCCTTGACGTGCAGCTCACCGGCCTCGTCGGTGAGGACGCGCACCTCGAAGCCGGCGTCGACCAGCTGGCCGACCACCTGCTTGGCGCAGACCAGGTTTTCCGGTCGCCCGGTGTGCGCGACCAGCAACGCCTGTCTTGTCAAGGTGCCTCCGCCACGGCCGCGACCTGCTCCGGATCAGGGTCGGGAGCGCCGCGTCGCAACCACAGGAAGAACTCGACGTTTCCCGACGGACCCGGCAGCGGACTGCGCAGCACGCCACTGGTGCCCCATCCCATCGTCGCAGCCGATTCGGCGATTGCCAGTACGACTTCCGTCCGTAACCGCGGATCGCGCACCACGCCGCCCGATCCCAGCCGCTCCCTGCCAACCTCGAACTGCGGCTTGACCATCGGCAGGATGTCGCCGCCGGCGCGCGTACACGCGGCCAGGGCAGGCAAAACGAGCTTGAGCGAGATGAACGACAGGTCGGCGACGGTGAGGTCCACCTGGCCGCCGATCTGGTCGGGCGTCAGGTCGCGGACGTTCGTACGCTCAAGCGTCCGTACGCGCGGATCGTCACGGAGACTGTCGACCAGTTGGCCATAGCCGACGTCGACGCCGACCACCTCGGCGGCGCCGGCGCGCAGCAACACGTCGGTGAATCCGCCCGTACTCGCACCCGCGTCCAGGCAACGGCGTCCAGCGACCTCGACATCGAACGCCGTGAGCGCGCCGGCCAGCTTGTGCGCGCCGCGCGATGCGTAGGCCGGTCCGTCGCTGCGTACGACGACCTCGGCGTCGTCGGCGACCTTGGCCGCCGGCTTGGCCGCTGTGCGACCGTCGACGCTGACCGCGCCGCTGGCGACCAGCGCCGCGGCCTGCTCGCGGGAACGTGCGAGGCCGCGGCGGACCAGCGCCACGTCGAGGCGCAGCGCCACTAGCCCTGGTCGATGGTGGAGAGCGCGTCCTGCAACGACTTGTGGACCGCGTCGTAGCGCGTGATGTGCTCGCCGATCGGCAGGTGCTCGATGCCGTCCAGCTGGCGTACGGACTGCTCCAGCCGGATCACCGGCTCGGGCCGGTCGTCGACCGGCGCCGGCTCGCATGGTGCCGACTCGACGTGCGTGACCGGCGCCTCGTACGGCTCAGCAACCACAGGCTCAGCAACCACAGGCTCAGCAACCACAGGCTCAGCAACCACAGGCTCAGCAACCACAGGCTCAGCAACCACAGGCTCAGCGTCGACAGGCTCAGCGTCGACAGGCTCAGCGTCGACAGGCTCAGCGTCGACAGGCTCGACATCCGCGATCGGCGCCTCGTACGCCTCGGCGACCGCTGACTCGGCGACCGCTGGCTCGGCGGCGTCCTCCGCCGCGGGCTCTACGCCGTACGCGTGCTGCTCCGGCTCATGACCCGGCGGCGGTCCCGGCTTCGGCGCCGGCTGGGGCTCAGGTTGCCGCGGCTCAGGCTGAGGGTCGGACGGCTGTGGCGGCCGGTATCCAGGCGCCGGCACCGGTGGCTGTCCCGGCCGGTAGCCCGGCGGCGGACCCGGCTTCGGGATCGGCGTACTCACGAGGTCGCCCCATCGGCCGGCGGGGTCGCCGGCGGGGTCGCCGGCGGGGTCGCCGGCGCCGCGGCCTTCTTGGCAGCGGTCTGCGCCGGCGTCCGCTTCGCCGGAGTCTTCGTGGCGGCCTTTGCCGCGGTCTTGGCGGCCGTTTTGGCCGGCGCCTTGGCCGCGGTCTTGGCTGGAGCCTTCGCAGGTGCCTTGGCGGCCTTCTTCGCCGGTGCGGTCCTGGCCGGGGCGGCCGCGGCCTTGACGGCGGACTCGGCGGTGCTCTCTGCCTCGGCGATCCGGGTCTTGGCCTCGGCCAGTTGCCGCTCCAGGTCGCGTACGCGCGTCGTCAGCGTCTCGACCTCCTCGGCGGTGGCCAGGCCGACGAGGCCGAGCGCGCGGTCGACCTCCAGCCGGACGATCTTCTGGACGGCCTCGCGGTTGGCGGAGCTGGTCGAGAGCAGGTCCTCGGTCAGCGACTGGATCTGCTCGACGGTCGCGCCGCCGCGCTTGGCCAGCTTTTTCGCCGCGGCCTTGGCCTTCTTCTTCGACACGTCCGTCAACCCGGTCGCCATCGCCAGGTAGTTCCTAAGAGCGTCCGGCATAGCCGTCCCCCTTGTCGTTTCTCTCGTCGGCGGCAGCCGGCTCCCACGAGTAACTGTCGCCTTTGTGCCAGTCCTGCCACGCTACCGGGTGAGCAGGTTTTCCACTCGCCGTGGTGCGGTAGCGTGCCGATCATGGCGACCATCGAGGAGTGCCGCCAGGCCCTGGACGGGCTGGCACAGCGGCTGGCCGGAGCCGACGCGGCGACGCGCAAGAAGGCGTCGCTGGACCGCAAGCTGGCCTGCCGGATCACCGACCTGCCGGCGACCTTCGTCGGCCGGCTGCACGACGGCCAGCTCACCGACATCGAGCGCGACGACGACGGCAGCGGACAGATCACCCTCAGCGTCTCCAGTGACGATCTGGTGGCGTTGGTCGGCGGCACGTTGAAATTTTCCAGCGCGTTCGCCACCGGCCGGGTGAAGATCGACGCCAGCATTTTCGATCTTGTCAAACTTCGTTCCATGCTGTAGAAATTGGCACTTCTGAGCGCGTACCGGTGGCGTTGTGACTGGTACGCTCCTTGTCATGGCGACCACCGAGAAGCTCACCGTGAGCGTGCAGAAACAGATCGCCATGCACGCGCGCAAAGCCGCGGAACGCCGCGGCGAGTCGCTGTCGGCGCTGACCGACCGCGCGCTCCGGGCTTATCTGGTCTCCGAGGCCGTGCACGACTCTCCATCCACCGACGAAGCATGGCTCGACGCCGCGGAACAAGCGATGATCGAACGCGCGGGTGAGCAGCCCGAGGTCTAACACGAATATGGCACGGCATCGTTCGGGACCGGCGGTCCCGGAAACCAGCGTCCTGCTCCGCGGCGAGATCTGGCGGGTCGTCGTACTCAACCAGGTCGAGCGGCTCGTCGTCGTGGTCGGACACCAGCAACTCACCGCCGCACGCGAGGACGCCCTGGTCGTCGACTTCGACCAGGCACCGGTCCCCCGGACCTCGCTGCTCGAAGTGCCGGTCGATGACCCGGTGGCCGGCGTCGTACGCGCGATGACCGTCGCACCACTGCGCAAACGCTGGTTCGCCGAACGGATCGGCCGGATGGGCGAGGAGACGATGGAACAGATCGACATCGCCCTCCGCGCCGCCCTCGACCTCTGACCCTTCTTGCACGGGCCGAAACTGTCACACCCACCCGCCAATCTGGGCCCCCACCCAGATCGGGTGGGGGGTGGGTCCGCGGGGAACTTACCTAAGTATTGAAGTTGATCTTGGTCGCGCGGCGCGTGTCCGATTGGCACCTGCGCCGACATCATCGCAGGTCAGGCCACATCCGACGACGCAATCGGAATCCGATTGCGTCGTCGGCGGTCAGGGGGTGGCCAGGGCGCGCAGGCGGCGTACGGCCTCGGCCGGGTCGTCGGCGCCGTAGACGGCCGACCCCGCGACGAAGGTGTCGGCGCCGGCCTCCGCCGCGGCCTCGATGGTGTCGGTGTTGATGCCGCCGTCGACCTCCAGCCGGATCGACAGGTCGTCGGCGTCGATGGCCCGGCGGATCGTCCGCACCTTGGCCAGCAGCTCCGGGATGAACGCCTGCCCACCGAAACCGGCCTTGATCGTCATGATCAGCACGGTGTCGAAGTTGCGCAGCAGCGACAGGTACGGCTCGACCGGCGTGTCCCGGTCGATCGCGAGTCCCGCCAGGCTGCCGGCGGCCCGCAGGTCCTTGGCGATGGCGACCGGATTGTCGGTCGTCTCGGCGTGGAACGAGACGTTGACCGCGCCGGCCTCCGCATAGCCGACCGCCCACCGGTCCGGATTTTCGATCATCAGGTGGCAGTCGAGCGGGATGTCGGTGGCCGCCTTGAGGCTCTTCACCACCGGCAGGCCGAGCGTGAGGTTGGGCACGTAGTGGTTGTCCATCACGTCGACGTGCAACCAGTCCGAGCCGTGCGCCGCGGCGGCCTCGTCGGCGAGCCGCGCGAAGTCGGCGGACAGGATGCTGGGGGCCACGTACGTCTGCTGCTTAGCCATGATGACGCTCAGCATACGATCCGCGCGAATCCGTCGAACGAAGTGTTCCGGACAACGGAATCCCTTGTCTTGACCCGCTTTTTCTGCCAAAGTCGCGGCATGCCGGAGCTCAGACGCGTTGTCGGGATCGCCGACGGCATCGGCCTCTCGATCTCCAGCATGGCGCCGACCTTCACCATCGGGGTCGGTCTCGGCGTCACCGCCGCGATCGTCGGGCCGGCCATGCCGGGCATTTGGATCCTGGCGATCCTGCCGATGCTCGGCATCGCGGCCGGCCTGGCGCGGCTCAACGCGCGCGACGCCAACCTCGGCAGCGTCTACCACTGGGCCGGCGTCCACCTCAGTCCGTGGCTCGGCTTCGTGTCCGCCTGGATCACCGTCTCCGGCTCGATCCTGCTGTTGTCGTACACGATCCGCGTCACCGGCGACAGCACGCTGCAGACCCTCGCCTCCGCCGGTGTCGTCCCCGACCAGCTCGTGGCCAATGTGCCGGTGAGTACGGTGATCGGCGTCCTGTGGCTGGCCTTGCTGTGCTTTTTCGCCGTACGCGGCGTCGACCTCGCGGCACGCTTCCAGACCGTGCTGATCATCGTCGACGTGATCGCCGTCGTCGGCATCTGCGGCCTGGCACTGCTGCATGGCGGCGGTGAGACGTTTTCGTTGTCGTGGTTCAATCCGTTCGCCATCTCGGTCGGCGCGATCGTGCACGGTGTCGTCATTACGATCTATCTCTACTGGGGTTGGGACAATTCCCTACGTCTCAACGAAGAGAGCCGGCGCACGTCGTCGGCCGGTCGCGCGGCGATCTGGTCGCTCGCGCTGATCCTGGTCGTCTTTTTGTTCGCGCAGATCGGATTCCAGCGCGCGACGACGATCCCCGAGCTGGTCCAGCACGGCGCGACCGGCCTGACGTTCGTCGCCGGCCGGGTCGCCGGCCGTCCCGGTGAGTTCGTCGCCGCGCTCGCGTTGCTGATCTCGGTGCTCGCGATCGCGCAGGCCATCCTGCTCGCGACCAGCCGGCAGACCCTCGGCATGTCCCGCGACCAGGTGCTCGGCATGGTCTGGGGCCGCATCCATCCGCGTTGGGGCACACCGGCCGTCGGTACGCTGCTGGTCGGCGGCATCGCGACGGTGATCTGCGTGCTGAGCGCGGCGCTGGGCAACCTCAGCCAGATCATCACCGCGTTCGTGACCGCCATCGGCATGCCGGTCTGTCTCTATTACGCGATCGCCGGCCTGGCCGTCGTCGCCGCCTTCCGTCGCGAACGCGGTTCGCTCACCGACCAGCTGGTCGTACGCTGGCTCCCGTTGCTGTCGGCGATCGTCCTTTTCGCGATGGCGGTTTATCTGTTCGTGTACAACTGGATCACGGCCGATGGCTTCGCTTTCACGGCAACCAACACGCGCTTCCAGGACGTCGTGGCGCTGGTGGTGCTTGCCGGCGGCATCCCGATCGCGTTGGCGCGCCGCCGCGTCGCATATTTCCGCCGCACACCAGCACTGGAGGACGCCGCTTGACCGCCGACCTGGTCATCACCGGAGCCGCCATCTACGGCACGCCGGCCACTGCGATAGCCATCCGAGCCGGTCGCATCGCCGCGCTCGGCGACGCGGCTTTGGCAATGACAGGACCGAAGACCGAGCGGCTCGAGTTGCCAGGCCGGCTGGTCGTGCCGGGTTTCCAGGACGCTCACGTGCACACGCCGTACGCGGGCCGCGACCTGCTTCGGGTCTGTCTCAACGAGCTGGACGGCAAGGACGCTTATCTCGCGGCGATTTCCGCGTACGCGCAGGCACATCCGGACGAGGAGTGGATCACCGGCGGCGGCTGGTCGATGGAGCATTTCCCCGGCGGCGTTCCGTCCAAGGTGGACCTGGACCGGATCGTGCCGGACCGTCCGGTGTTCCTGTTCAACCGCGACGTGCACGGCGCCTGGGTCAACTCGGCGGCGCTGCGGATCGCCGGCATCACCGCACAAACGCCGGATCCGTCCGACGGACGCATCGAGCGCGACGCCGCCGGTGAGCCGGTCGGCATGCTGCAGGAAGGCGCCGCGTACACCTTTCGCGACCGTTGGCTGCCGGCACTTTCCCGGCAGGACTGGGAAGCCGCGATCCTGCGGGGTCAGCAGTTCCTGCACCGGCTCGGCATCACCGGCTGGCAGGATGCCTGGGTCACGCCGGAAACCCTTGCGGCATACCGATCGCTGGACGACGCCGGCAAGCTGACGGCGCGCGTGGCGGGTGCGCTGTGGTGGGAGCGGCACGCCGGCCTGGAGCAGATTCCGGCCTTCGTCGAGCAGGCGTCCTGGGGATCCGGCGGCAACATTTCGGTGCGTACGGTCAAGATCATGGCCGACGGCGTGCTGGAAAACTACACCGGCGCGGTCCTTGAGCCCTATCACGACGGCTGCGGCGGGCGTACGGACAACGTCGGACTGTCCTATGTGGACTCCGACACGCTGGCAGCGGCGGTCACCGAGCTCGACCGGATCGGCTTCGGCGTCCACATGCACGCCATCGGCGACCGCGCGGCGCGCGACTGCCTGGACGCCGTCGCGGCCGCCCGGAAAGCCAACGGAGACAGCGAAAACCGGCACCACATCGCGCACATCCAGATGATCGACCCGGCCGACGTTCCCCGTTTCGCCCAGCTCGGCGTGACCGCCAACATGCAGGCGTACTGGGCGCAGCGCGACGACCAGATGGAGGAGCTGACCCGGCCCTACCTCGGCGCCGAGCGGACCGACCGGATGTATCCCTTCGCCGACCTGAAAAACGCCGGTGCGCGGCTGGCCGCCGGCAGTGACTGGCCGGTGTCGACGCCGGATCCGCTGGCGCAGATCGAGGTGGCCGCGCGGCGGATCAGTCCGCTGCGACGCGACGACCAGCCGTTCCTGCCGGAGCAGGCCGTGTCCGTACGCGACAGCCTCGACGCCTTCACCAAGGGCTCGGCCTTCGTCAGCTATGACGACGAGGCCGGCGAGATCGCCGTCGGCAAGCGCGCCGACCTGGCCGTACTCGACCGGGACATCCTGGCCATCCCCGATGCCAAGGTGGCCGACGCGTCCGTCGAGCTCACCATCGCCGCCGGCCACGTCGTCCACACGCGCTAGTGCCGACTCAGGCGCCGACGTACGCGGCGAGGTGTTCGCCGGTGAGCGTCGAGCGCTTGGCGACCAGCTCCGCCGGCGTGCCTTCGAAGACGATCCTGCCGCCGTCGTGGCCGGCGCCGGGACCGAGGTCGATGATCCAGTCGGCGTGCGCCATGACCGCCTGGTGGTGCTCGATCACGATCACCGACTTGCCGCCGTCGACCAGCCGGTCGAGCAGACCGAGCAACTGCTCCACGTCGGCCAGGTGCAGGCCGGTGGTCGGCTCGTCGAGTACGTAGATCTCGCCCTTCTCGGCCATCTGCGCCGCCAGCTTCAGCCGCTGCCGCTCGCCGCCGGACAGCGTGGTCAGCGGCTGGCCGAGGGTCAGATAGCCGAGCCCCACGTCGGCGAGCCGGTCGAGGATCCTGTGCGCCGCCGGCGTACGCGCTTCGCCTTCGGCCTGGAAAAACTCCTCGGCCTCGGCGACCGACATCTCCAGCACCTCGGCGATGTTGCGGCCGCCGAGTGTGTATTTGAGCACCGCCGACTGGAACCGCTTGCCTTCGCACTCCTCGCAGGTGGTGGCGACGGTCTCCATGATCCCCAGCTCGGTGTAGATCACGCCGGCGCCGTTGCAGGACGGACAGGCGCCTTCGGAGTTGGCGCTGAACAGCGCCGGCTTGACACCGTTGACCTTCGCGAACGCCTTGCGGATCGGCTCGAGCAGCCCGGTGTAGGTGGCCGGATTGCTCCGCCGCGAGCCACGGATCGCGCCCTGGTCGATGACGACGACACCGTCGCGGTCGGCCACCGAGCCGTTGATCAGCGAGCTCTTGCCGGAGCCGGCGACGCCGGTGAGGACGGTCAGCACGCCGAGCGGGATGTCGACGGCGACGTTGCGCAGGTTGTTGGTCTTGGCGCCACGCACCTCCAGCGCGCCGGAGGGCGTACGCACCGAGTCCTTCACCGACGCGCGGTCGTCCAGGTGCTTGCCGGTCAGCGTGTCACTGCCGCGCAGGCCCTCGACCGTGCCCTCGAACACCACTTCCCCACCGCCGGAGCCGGCGCCGGGTCCGAGGTCCACGACGTGGTCGGCGATCGCGATCGCCTCCGGCTTGTGCTCCACCACGAGTACGGTGTTGCCCTTGTCGCGCAGCTGCAGCAACAGCTGGTTCATCCGCTCGATGTCGTGCGGATGCAGGCCGATCGTCGGCTCGTCGAAGACGTACGTCACATCGGTGAGCGACGAGCCGAGGTGGCGGATCATCTTCGTACGCTGTGCCTCGCCGCCGGACAACGTGCCGGCCGGCCGGTCCAGCGACAGGTAGCCGAGGCCGATCTCGGCGAACGAATCGAGCAGGTGCTGCAGGTTGGCCAACAGCGGCGCCACCGATGGCTCCTTGATGCCGCGCACCCAGTCGGCGAGGTCGCTGATCTGCATCGCACACACGTCACCGATGTGCTTGCCTTTGATCTTCGACGAGCGCGCTTCCGGGCTCAGCCGCGTACCACCGCAGTCCGGACACGTGGTGAAGGTGATGGCACGCTCCACGAACGCGCGGATGTGCGGCTGCATCGCCTCAACGTCCTTGGACAGGAACGACTTCTGGATCTGCGGGATGAGCCCCTGGTAGGTCAGGTTGATGCCCTCGACCTTGATCTTGGTCGCCTCGCGATAGAGCAGGTCGTGCATCTCGCGCTTGTTGAACCGCCGGATCGGCTTGTCCGGGTCGAAGTAGCCGGAGCCGCGGAAGATCCGGCCATACCAGCCCTCCATGCTGTAGCCGGGGATGGTCAGCGCGCCCTCGTTGAGCGACTTGCTGTCGTCGAAGAGCGCGGTCAGGTCGAAGTCGGTCACCGACCCGACGCCTTCGCAGCGCGGGCACATGCCGCCGAGCCGGTGGAAGGTCGCCTTCTCGGCCTTGGTCTTACCGCCGCGCTCGACGGTGATCGCGCCGCTGGCGGTCACCGACGGCACGTTGAAGGAGTACGCGTTCGGCGGGCCGATGTGCGGCTTGCCGAGCCGGCTGAACAGGATGCGCAGCATCGCGTTGGCGTCGGTGGCGGTGCCGACGGTCGACCGCGAGTTGGCCCCCATCCGCTCCTGGTCGACGATGATCGCCGTGGTCAGGCCGTCGAGCACGTCGACCTCCGGCCGCGCCAGCGTCGGCATGAACCCCTGCACGAAGGTGCTGTAGGTCTCGTTGATCATCCGCTGCGACTCGGCGGCGATGGTGTCGAACACCAGCGAGCTCTTTCCCGAGCCGGACACGCCGGTGAAGACGGTCAGCCGGCGTTTGGGCAGCTCGACGCTGACGTCCTTGAGGTTGTTCACCCGCGCGCCTTGTACGCGGATGCGGTCGTGGCTGTCGGCGACGTGCGGTGCCGGCGCCGGCCGCTTGGCCCTGGTCAAATCGGTGTCTCCATCTGCTGAGCGGCGAGGCGAGGCCCGGTCGGCCCCGCCTCACGACTGCCGTACGAGTTCAGCGCACCTCGAAGATGCGGATCATGTTGCCGGACGGGTCGCGGAACGCGCAGTCGCGTACGCCCCACGGCTGGTCGGTCGGCTCCTGCACGACGTCGGCGTTGTCGGCCTGCTGCAGCTTCTCGAACGTCGAGTCGAGGTCCTTGGTGGCGAGGTTGATGCTGGCGAAGGTGCCTTTGGCCATCATCTCGGTGATGGTCTTGCGCTCCTCCTCGGTGATGCCGGGGTCGACGGCCGGCGGGTGCAGCACGATGGCGGTGTCCGGCTGGCCGGGCGGGCCGACGGTGAGCCAGTGCATCCCGTTGTACTCGACGTCGTTGCGGACCTCGAAACCGAGCGTGTCACGGTAGAAGGCCAGCGCCTCCTGAGCGTCGTTGTGCGGCAGAAACGACTGGTGAATGGTGATGTCCATGCCGGTCACGCTAGCTGCGACGCCGATACGCGCGCTTCTCGATTCCTGATCGGTCTGGTCACCTGTTTGGCCACGCATGGCGACATCCCCTCCGTCGCGTTCGTCGCGTCGCGCCGATATTGGCTCGGTGGTACGCCGACCAGCTCGGTGAAGCGCGTGCTGAAGGTCCCCAGCGACGAACAGCCGACCGTGAAGCACACGTCGGTGACGCTCATGTCGCCGCGGCGCAGCAGCGCCATCGCGCGCTCGATGCGGCGGGTCATCAGGTAGGAGTACGGCGACTCGCCGTAGGCCGCGCGGAACTCGCGGCTCAGGTGTCCGGCGGACATGTGGACGCCGCGCGCGAGCGCCTCGACGTTGAGCGGCTGCGCGTACTCACGGTCGATACGGTCGCGTACGCGGCGCAGCTGCGCCAGGTCACGCAGCCGTTGCTGATCGGTGGATCTGCTGGTCACAGCCCGATGGTGCCACAACCTAGAACCGTACGGTCTCCAGCAGCGCACACAGCACGAAGCAGCTGCCGAGCAGGCTCAGGTTGACCGCGAAGACGTGCAGCGTCTGGCGCGCGTAACGAGACACCGGGACCTCTTCCCGGGTGGCGCGTGGACCAGACCGCTCTGTCCGCCAGGGCTCACCCTGCGCTTGGACGGACGTTGGCCTGCCCTCATGATGTCAACCACGCGGCCGGAACGACAGCGGTGGACCGCGTACGGTCAGCCGCGCTGGTCGTAGATCTTCACGCGCAGCGTGCCGTCGTCGTCGACCTGCGCGACGATCGTCTCGCGGTTGTCACCGCGGCTGAACTGCACGATCACCTGGGTCGCCGACTGGCGGCCGGCGCCGACGTCGTAGCCGTCGTCGGGCGACACGCCGGTCACATCGAGTTGTCCCGGCATGTAGCGGAAGGTCACCCGCCCGTGGCGCGCCTCGACGGTGCGGTAACTCGGCTGCGGATTCTGCTGCGGAGGCGGCTGCGTCGACGGCGGAGGCTGCGTACGCGGGTGCGACGGCGCCGGCCGCGTCGGTGGCGCCGCCGAGGTCGGCGGAGGCTGGCTGGTCGTGGCCGAGGTCGGCGGCGCGCTCGTACCACCACCGGCTGGACCGACCGCACGGCCACTGTCGGCTCCGTCGACCGGCGCGGTCGGTGGCAGCGAGGTCGGAATCGGTCCGCTGGTCTGCGTGATGGTGATGGTGGAGTTGGTCGAGGCGAGGACGCTCGGGATGCCGTACCAGATCACCAGGTTGACCAGCACTCCGGCGCCCGCGATCGTGCCGCCGAGCAGGACGCGCCGGCGCACCTGAGCCGAGCCCAAAAACGGCCGTTTATGCCGAAATCTCGGCAGATCGGAGGGTCGCTCGCCGGCGTCGTCTGGCGGCAGAGCCGAGCCAGGCACGTGGCGAACCCCCATTTCCGAGACCTACTGAGCTATCGCTGATCCACCGCCGATACGTTAGCCATCGCGGCCAACACGGCGGTCGCTCAGTCGTACCAGGCGTGAATGCCGTGCGCGCCGGCCGGGATCTGGTATGGCTCGGTAGTCTCCTCCAGCTCCGTCACCAGGTGCCATTCGTCCGGCACAAATCGTTCCGGAAACCATTTCTGGACCGTCGACAGGTCGGCCGTGGTGAAGATCCAGATCGAGTCCGACGACGGCCAGCCGTCCGGATCCTCCAGATCCTTCACCTCGATACGCACGTCGATCACGTCGTCACGCCGCGCGATCGATGACAACAACTCGGCGAACTCCGCCGGCGCCGGCGGAGCCGGCAGGTTGTAGCCGATCGACGCCGGATCGTCGTTGCCGTCGAAAAACTCGGCCAGCGTGACCAGTGGCCGCGGCCGGTCGACGTCGTTGATGTCGCCGATCCGGTCGAGCAGCCGTTGCCGTGGGTTCATCGCCGTTTCCCCGTCCTTTCACCAATGTGAACGTCATTGTGCCGGTTCCGGACCGGGGGATCCGGAGATTTCGCAAGTACGCCTGAACAGGCGTAGGTTTCGTGGCGGAAGATCGATGCCTTCGAGGAGGAGTGCGGTGCGCTTCGCGATCAAGACCCGGCCGGAACACACGACATGGGAACGCATCCGTGACGTGTGGGTCGCCGCCGACGACTACGAGATCTTCGAATCTGCCTGGAACTGGGACCATTTTTATCCGCTCTCCGGCGATCCGGCCGGCCGCAACCTGGAGGCATGGAGCATGCTGGCCGCGCTCGGCCAGGCGACCAGCCGGATCCGGATCGGCTGCCAGGTGAGCGGCATGATCTATCGGCATCCGGCGCTGTTGGCCAACATCGCGGCGACCGTCGACATCATTTCCGGCGGCCGCCTCGAGCTCGGCGTCGGCGCCGGCTGGAACCAGCAGGAGTGCGACGCGTACGGCATCGAGCTGCCGCCGCTGAAGGAGCGCTTCGACCGGTTCGACGAAGGCGTCCAGGCGATTATCGCCTTGCTGACCGAGGAAACGGCGAATTTCGACGGGCAGTACGTCAAGCTCACCAACGCCTTCTGCAACCCGAAAGCCGTCCAGAAGCCGCATCCGCCGATCGTGATCGGCGGCAAGGGCCCCAACCGTACGCTTCGCGCGGTGGCGAAATGGGCGCAGGAGTGGAACTGCATCGCCGAGTCGCCGGAACAATGGCGTGAACTCAAGGAAGTTCTGCTCACCCGGTGCGCGGAGGTCGGCCGCGACCCGGCCGAGATCACCTGCTCGACCAATGTCCGCATCGAGGGCGACAACATCGACGACGCGGTGCGGACGGCGAGGGCGTACGGCGAGGCCGGCGTGGACCTGGTCGTGATGAACCTGCCGCTGGACTGCGAGCCGGACATCCTGGAGCCATTGGCGAAAGCGCTGCGCTGATGTGGGCCTGGCGGCAGCCGGCGCCGTACGAGTTCGAACGCGTGGACGTGCCTGAGCCGGATCCGGCGGATCTCGGTGCGGGCGCGGTCCTCGCGCGGTTTCGCGCCGGCGCGATCTGCGGCAGCGACCTGCCGCCGTTCACCGGCGTGCACAACCTGGAGTTTCCGCAGACCGGCATGCTCGGCGCACCGCTGCACGAGTTCGTCGGCGACGTGGTTTTCTCCGCCTCGCCACGGATCCAGGTCGGCGACCGGGTGGTCGGCACCGCCTGGCCGACCGCGCTGATGGAGATCGTCACCTCCGGCGACGACCGTTTGCACGTGCTGTCACCGAAACTCGACGACGTGCACGCCACGAGCGCACAGCCGCTGTGCTGTGTGCTCTGCGCGGTCCAGCGGTTGGGAGACGTACGCGGAAAGCGCGTCGCCGTGCTGGGTCTGGGGCCGATCGGCGTGTTGTTCGCCACGATCCTGCACGGCCGCGGCGCGTACGTCGTCGGCGTCGACCGCGTCGACCGGCGTGACGTGGCGGAGATTTTCGGCATCGACGAGCCGGTGCGGGCACATATCCGCCAGTGGACCGCTGGCCTGTCCGATGTGGACAGACCGGATGTGGTCATCGACGCCGTCGGCCATTCGCACGACATTCTGCGGGACTGCGTGGACGCCGTACGACCGCACGGTGAGATTTTCGTTTTCGGTCTGCCGGAAGAGGACTACGTCCTGCCGATGCGCCGGTTCTTCCGCAAGAACCTCACCCTGAAAGCCGGTGTGACCTGGGACTGGCCACGCCATCTCGCCGCCGCCGAGGCATTCCTGGTGGCCCGGCCGGAGCTGACCGCCGCCTATGTCACCGACATATTCCGGCTCGAGGACATACGTGACGCATTTCTCACCGCACTGCGTCCAGCCGCCGGCCGCCTGAAAATCGGTCTGGTTCCCTGAGATTCGACTCAGCCATTACTGAGAATGGCGTGAGAATGCCATGACACGAATCTCATTCATTTCGCCGAACGACTGATCGGCGACCTCCGTATTCACAGTCAGAGCTGTCTTGCTGTGAGCCAGGTCCCGCGACTAGCAGGTACGCGAATTCACTGGCACAGTTATTTGAAGCTTCAACTAACGGAGGAAGAGCCGCATGAACATCAGGAAGCACTGGCTGGCCTGGCTGATCGGGGTCGTCGTCGCGGCCGTCGTTCTCGTCGTCGGCGTGCCGTTCGCATATGTCAACTTCGTCGAAGGAAACCAACCGGCCGCTCTGACGCTGGAGTCCACGCCGTCCTCGACCGGCGCGGCGACCTCGGTCGACGGCGCGTGGAAAGTGGCGTCCGGCTCCCAGGCCGGCTATCGCGTACACGAGACGCTCGCCGGCCAGAGCGTCACGGCTGTCGGCCGCGGCACCGGTGTCACCGGCAACCTGGTGATCGCCGGTACGAATGTCAGCAGTGCCACTTTCACGGTCGACATGACGAAAATCAGGAGCGACCAGGACCAGCGCGACCAGCGTTTCCTCGGCATTGTCGACACGGCACAGTTTCCGACCGCGACTTTCACCATCACCAAACCGATCGCGCTCGGCTCGATCCCGGCGGCCGGCCAGACGGTCAGCACCACCGCCACGGGCAACCTGACCGTTCACGGTGTCACCAAGCGGGTTTCGGTGCCGATCAAGGCAAACGTCAGCGGCAACACGATCCAGGTGCAAGGCAACATCACGGTCACCTTCGCCGACTACGGCGTGCAGGCGCCGAACATCGCCAACTTCGTCAAGGTCGACCCGTCCGGCCAGATCGAGTTTCTGCTGAAGCTCACGAAGTAGGTTTTCGCAGCAACGCAAGGAACATCGCGTCGGTCCCCTGCCGATGCGGCCACAGCTGGACGGTCGGGCCGTCGCCCAGGCCCGGCAGGTCCGGAAAAAGCGGACGGGCGTCGACCAGCTCGGCGCTCGTCCGCCGCACCAGGTCGGCGACCTGCACGCGGGTTTCCGCCAGATGCGGCGAACAAACGACGTATGCCAGCACGCCGCCTGGCCGTACGGCACGAAAAGCGGCCAGTGCGAGCTCGCGTTGCAAGCGTACGAGCGGATTGACGTCGGACGGCTGCCGGCGCCAGCGAGCCTCCGGCCGGCGGCGCAACGCGCCCAGTCCCGTACAGGGAGCGTCGACCAGGACCCGGTCGAACGCCGCCTCCGGAAGGTCCGGATGCTCGCCAACCGATCGGCCGTCGGCGTGGACGACGGTGACCGGCAGGCCGGCGGTCGTACGCGCGACCAGGTCGGCTCGGTGCTCGGATTGTTCCACCGCCACAACGGATGCGCCGCGCTCGGCGGCCACGGCACCGAGCAGGCCCGCCTTCCCGCCGGGACCGGCACACAGGTCGAGCCACCGCCGGTCCGCGCCGGCGAGCTCGAGATTTGCCAGCGCGAGAGCGCAAAGCTGGCTGCCTTCGTCCTGCACGGCGGCACGGTTGTCGGAAACGGCGGCGATCGCAGCCGGATCACCACCGTCCAGATACACCGCGTACGGCGAAAAACGGCCGGCCTGACCACCGGTCGCGGCAACCAGCCCGTCGCGCGAGATCCGACCCGGCCGCGCCACCAGATGGGTCGCGGTCGGCGCGCCATCAGCGGCCAGCGCCGCCGCGGTCTCGGTCAGGTCGCTCGGTTTTTCGCTGAGCGCATCGGCAAAAGCGCGGACGATCCACTCCGGGTGCGAGTGCGCGATCGACAGCTGTCCGACCGGGTCGTCCGGCGCCACCTCGGCGAGCCAGCCATCGAGATCGCGCTCGGCGACCCGCCGCAGCACGGCGTTGACGAACTTCGCCGGACCGTCGGTGACCGCCACCCGCGCCACCTCGACGGTCGCCGCGACACCGGCGTGCGCCGGCACGCGCATGTGGAGCAGTTGGTACGCGCCGAGCCGCAGCAACTCCAGCACGCGCGGATCGACCTGTTGGATCGGCCGTGAGCTGCACGTGGCGAGGACGGCGTCCAGCTGGCCGCGAGCACGCAGGGTGCCGTAAGCCAGCTCGGTCGCGAAAGCCGCGTCACGGCCGGTGATCCGCCGGTCGGCGAGCATGCCGGGCAGCACGAGGTTGGCGTACGCGCCGCGGGCCGTCACCGCGACCAGCGTGTCGAAAGCCGCGCGCCGAGCGGCGTCGGGCTGCGGCCGCCGGTAGGGCCGGGTCGCTTTCTTGGCCGGCTTGAAACGACCGTGGCCGGTCATGATCCGAGGATCTCGCCGCCGGCCAACCGCAGGCCGCGGGCCCAGTCGGCGGCCGGCATCGCGCGCTTGCCTTCGGCCTGCACCTCGCCGAGCCGCACCGGCGTCGTGCCGGTGCCGGCGAGCACGTACTTTTTCGCCACCGCCAGCTCACCAGGCGCCAGCTCGCCCTCCGCCTCCAGGGTGGCCGGCCCCAGCTTGAGCCGGTGGCCGTCGAGGGTCGTCCACGCGCCAGGCGCCGGCGTGCACGCGCGGATGCGACGGTCGACCGCGCGCGCCGGCTCGTCCCACCGTACGTGCGCGTCTTCGACCGTGACCTTCGGCGCGACCGTCACACCGTCAGCCGGCTGCGGCACCGCGACGGCGGTGCCTGCCTCGATGGCGTCGAGCACCGCGACCAGCAGCTTCGCGCCTGACTCGGCCAGCCGGGCGAGCAGGTCGCCGGAGGTGTCGTGCGGTCCGATCGGCTCGGTGACGGTGCCGAACACCGGGCCGGTGTCCAGCGACTCCTCGATGGTGAACACGCTCGCGCCGGTGATGTCGTCGCCATGCAGCAGCGCGTGCTGCACCGGCGCCGCGCCACGCCAGGCCGGCAGCACCGAGAAGTGCAGGTTGAGCCAGCCGTGCTTGGGGATGTCGAGCGCGCTGCGCGGGATCAGCGCGCCGTACGCGACGACCGGGATGCAGTCAGGAGCGATCGCCCGCAGCCGGTCCTGAAACTCGGGCTCGCGCGGACGCCGCGGCGTGAGCACCTCGATGCCGTGCTCGTCCGCGTACGCGGCGACCGGCGACCGGTGCGCGTGCCGGCCACGGCCGGCCGGCGCGTCCGGGCGGGTGATGACCCCGACCAGATCGTGCGAAGACGCGTGAATGGCCCGCAGCGCAGGCAAAGCGGGCTCCGGCGTACCAGCGAAACAGAGTTTCATTGCTCGACTCCGGAACCGCTCCGCGCCTTGGTCGGATGCGACCGCTGCGCTCGCCGCATCCGCTCGATGCTCACGAACCCGTCGCCTTCGCGGGGCTTCAGCGGATCGTCCCATGCAACTCGGCGGGGCTGATCTTGACCACCGGCGCCGGCCCGCCCTGCGCGAACCACTCCGACTCGCGGATCGCCTTCATGGCCGCGCGTTTGGTCTCGGCGTCGAGCCGGTCGACGAACAGCACGCCGTCGAGGTGGTCGGTCTCGTGCTGCAAGCAGCGCGCCATCAGGCCGGTGCCGACGATCTGCAGCGGGTCGCCGTATTCGTTGAAGCCCTTGGCGATCACGTTCTGCCGGCGCTTGGTGTCGAAGTAGAGCCCAGGGATGGACAGGCACCCTTCCGGACCGTCCTGCTCCTCCTCGTCCGGGAAATCGAGCACCGGGTTGACGATGTGGCCCTCGACGTCGTCGACGTCGAAGGTGAAGACCCGCAAACCGACGCCGAGCTGTGGCGCGGCCAGGCCGGCGCCGCTCTTCTCGCGCATGCTGTCGAGCAGGTCGGCGACCAGCCGGCGGAGCTCCTTGTCGAAGGTCTGCACCGGATCGGCCGGCGTACGCAGCACCGGGTCGCCGAACAGGCGGATCGGCTGGACAGTCACGCGGTTCTCCAGGATCGAGGACAGTCCGACAAGTTTATGTCGGCGGTGCGCCTGTCCGGCACACGGGCGGCCGCGCCTCTACGCCACCGCCCGCTCTGTGCCCCGGCGATACACCATTCCTCACTCCCTCGCTCGACGACCCGCGATTTCCCGTCCAGCGATGCCACCAGGGTAGCGTAAATTGCCACCACTGTGACCCGGTTCGCAAGAAGAAAACCAACAATTCTGTCACTGGAGAATTATTTGCCGACTGTGACAAATGTCGGCCTGGCAGGATGGACCTGCCATCGAAACCGCCGAGGAGGTCAGGTGCCGGATCCGCGAAACGCCTTGGGTTTTCCGCCGGAGGCCAACGATTGGCTGGACAGCCTGGAGAAGCTGCCGCCAACCGTCGTCGACCTTCCGGACCTGGCGACCGCCGACCAGCGGCTGCGCGATCTCGGCGTACGCGACGACGACCTCGCCGACATCCTCGCCGCGCGACCGGCCGCGGCCGAGCTGCTGTGGCTGCACGAGCGCTGCCATGCGCAGTTGGTCGACGGCATCGACGGCGGTCCGGGAATGCTGCCATGGCAGGCGCTGCCGGAGTCGTACGGCGCGACCGGCCGCTTCTTCTACGTCTGGGTTTTCCTTTCCGCGGTGCCGGAGATCCGCCGCTGGCATGCCGAGAAAGGTGTCACCGAGGACGAGTCGCGGGAGATCCTGGCCGATGTCGGCCGGCAGATCGCCGTACACCGGCGGATCTTCGGCGGCACCAGCGGTCTGCACACGCACCGGTGGCTGACGCTGCATTTCCGCGGCCTGATCTTCTCCTTCGGCCGGCTGCAGTTCGAGCGGCAACGGTCGTGGATCGCGGTGCCGGACGAGTTCGAGGTCGGCGACCGCGTGCTGAGCGTGCACATCCCGGAGAGCGGTCCGATGACGCCGGCCGCCTGCGACGCGTCGTTCGCCGCCGCGAAAGCCTTCTACGAGCGCGTCTTTCCGGAGGAGAAATACGCACACGCGGTGTGCCTGTCGTGGCTGATGGACACGCAGCTCGCCGACGCGCTGCCGGCGGAGTCCAACATCGTACGATTCCAACGTCGGTTCACCGGCACCGGACACCGCCGCGACGGCGACGACGCCGTACTCGAATTCATCTTCCGTTATCAGGGGAAAGACCTCGACAGCCTGCCGCAGGACACGGCGTTGCAACGCGCGATCGTGTCGCACCTGCGTGCCGGCAACCACTGGTACGCCGTCACCGCCTGGTGCAGCCTCTAGGTGTACCCGGCCATCAGGTTGGTAGCAGTCGGCTGATGGGTGGTTGTCCTCCGAGTGCGCTGTGGTGGCGTTCAGTGTTGTAGTGCTGGAGCCATGGTGCAAGTGCGGCTGCGCGCTGGTTGTTGGTGGTGAATGCCTGCCGGTAGGCCCATTCGGTGGCCAGGGTCTGGGTTCAGGCGTTCGACTTTGCCGTTTGCCAGGGGCAGTGGGGTTTGATGAACTTCTGCGTGATGTTGTGGGCGGCGCAGACTTCGCGTAACGACCATCGGTAGGCCCAGGCGTTGTCGGTCATGATCCGTTCGATCCTGGTGATGCCGTAGGCAGCGAAGTAGTCGATCGCGCGTTGCAGGAACGCGGCGCATGTCGGGCCCTTTTCGTCGGGCAGGATCTCGCTGTAGGCAAGCCGGGAATGGTCCTCGATCAGGGAGTGGACGTAGTCGTAGCCGAGTTTGGTCTTCTTCTGTGCGCTGGTTTCCCGCCGTGTGGCATCGGCACCCGGCGACCCCCGCGGTATTCAGCAGCGCCGCGCGGACGCTCTGGTGGACATCGTGGTCCGCGGCGGCATCGGCCCCATGCCAGGGCTGTCCGAGGATCTGGCCGACCGGCTCAACGACACGATCGGCGACAAGCTCCGCGACACCCGTCACCGACCCACCCAACCCGCCGACCGACCCGCCGACCGAGTCGCCGACGGAGTCGGCTGCTGAGCAGCGGCCGGAACCACCGGCCGCGCCGTAACCCGATGCGTGTGACGAGATGTGCGGCCAGCTCTGCGACGGTGAGCGCCGGTTCACCGCCGAGGAGGACACCCGCCGCGTCGAAGGTCCACCGCCAGCGCGTACGGGCCGGCTGCCGTCGGGTTTCTGCGGCAGCCGTTGCCGTGTATCGACATCCGCGTCCTGGTCCTACGCCACCCGCCCACCACCACTAGGCGGCGTGAAGCCGCCCACCGAAAACCGGCCACCACCACACAAGCAGCCCGGCTACCCCGAAGAGCCGCCGTTCTGAGGGGCGAGCTCAACATCCAACCGCGGATGCGAGCTGAGCCTCAAACGGCAGCGTCGCGGTCGCATTCGATGCCGGCCAAGACCCGTGCCAAGCATCGCGAGGGTCCTGATCTGCTCGGCCCCCAGGTTCGGTGTTTCAGCCCGCACGGTGTGGCGGATCTCGCGTCGGCACCAGTACCTTCGTGAGTGCGACCCCATCACGGGTGATGGCATCCGGTCGTCGAAGCAGACCGCTCACCGCTACGAACGTGATCGCCCGGGCGGGCTGGTCCACCTGGCCGGATAGATCTAAAGCAGCTCGGTCGGATCGATCTGGACGCGGACCGGGTCGGGGGCCTTACGCGCGCTTCGCACGCCGGCGGCCTGTCGGAGCGCGTCGGCCAGCGCCGGTCCCTGGCCGCGGCGGACGCGTACGAGCGTGCGCTCGGTGTCGTCGTCCTCGGACGCCGGCACCGGGCCGAGGGTCTCGGCGCCTTCCGGCAGCCGAGCGGTCTGCAGCAGGTCGGCGACCGCGTCGGCGCGGCCGGTGAGCGAGGCCATCCGTACGGCCGGTGGGAAACCGAGCGCGGTGCGGTCGGCCAGCTCGGCGGCGGCGTGCCAACCGGGGTCCCAGCGCAGCAGCGCCTGCACGACCGGGATCGTGCCGTCGGCATGTACGACGACCGTGCCGGTCGAGCGTACGAGCGCCGCGGCGTTGGCCCAGCGCCGCAAAGTCTCCTCGGCGGCTCGCAGGTCGGCGCGGGTGAGCAGGGCCCAGCTGTCCAGCAGCAGCGCGGCGCCGTAGCCGCCGTCGGCGACCGGCTCCGCACCAGGCGTGGCGATGACCAGGGCCGCGTCGTGCGGCACCCGCGCGATGACTCCGTCGCGGCCTGAGGTGCGTACGGCCGTGCCGGCGAAGGCGCGGCCAAGCTCCTCGGCCGTCCGCCTGGCGCCGATGACCGCCGCGCGCAGCCGCCGCGACGAACACTCCGGACACGTCCAGTCGCCGGCCAGCCGTCCGCACCACCGGCAACTGGGGACGGCATGGCCGCTCGACAATGCCAGCGGTCCGGCGCAGGCCGAGCAGCGAGCCGGCGCCCGGCACCGCTCGCAGGCCATGGACGGCAGATATCCCCGGCGCGGCACCTGTACGAGCACCGGCGCGCCGTCGGCCAGCGCCTTGCGCGCCGCCTGCCAGGCGACCGTCGGCAGCCGCGCGGCCACCGCCGCCGCGTCGCGCTCCATGTCACGCTCGTCGCCGACCGGCACGACCCGTGGCGTCGCGGCGCGTACGGTCGCCCGCGATCCGGCCAACTCGTGAGCCCAGCCGGACTCGAGCAACAGCTGCGCTTCGGCTGTGCGGCCGTACGCGCCGACCAGCACCGCGGCGCCTGAGTGTTGCGCTCTGGTGAGCAGCACCTGGCGCGCGTGCGGATAGGGCGCGCGCGGCTCGTTGTGCAGGTCGTCGCCGTCGTCCCAGATCGCCAGCAGGCCGACGTTGTGCACCGGGGCGAAGGCCGCCGCGCGCGTGCCAGCCACCACCGGCACGTGGCCGCGACTGGCGCGCAACCAGCGCCGATAGCGGCTTTCCGGACCGAGCGCGGCGGACAGGCTGACGTGCCGGTCGGGGCCGAGCGCGCTGGTCAGCGCCGCGTCGAGGCGGTCGAGGTCGCGCTGGTCCGGCACCACCAGCACCGCGCCGCGGCCGGACCGTACGCACGCCGCCGCGGCCTCGGCGAGCCGTGCCGGCCAGTCGTCGCCGGCCAACGCACCCCACACCGCACGCGGCGCGCGACCGTCGGCCAGCGCGCCGAGATACTGCGCGCCGGTCTCGTATCTGGACCAGCCGGCCGGATCCGGCTCCGGCACCTCCCCGGTCGCCGGCTCGGTCCGCACCGCCTCCGCGCGCGCGTGCCGCGGCGGAATGGCCAGCCGCAACACGTCCGCCAGCGTGCCCGCGTAGCGGTCGGCCACCTGTCTCGCGACGGCCGCGATCTCGCTGCTCAACACCGCCTCGGCGGACACCGCACGCTGCAGAAATGCCAGCTTGCCGGGGTGCTCGCTCTGCTCGGCGCGGGCCAGCACGTATCCGTCCACCAACTGGCCGGCGAACCGTACGCGCACCCGCGACCCCGGCACGACCGACTCGTCGCACTCGGCCGGCACCAGATAGTCGAACGGCCGGTCGAGGTGTGCCAGCGACATGTCCACGGCGACCCTGGCGACCGGCAACGCCGCCGCCGGCTGCTGGCCACCCCCCGGCTTGCGCTTGCGGGCCGGCCGCGGCGCGAGTCCGCTCAGCGCCAGCTGGCCGTCCCCCTCAGTCACAACTCAGGTCTACCAGAGCACCCCGACCATCCGGCCGGGGCCGCGTCCGCGCGGCCGGCGAACAGTCGCCGAAAAGGACAAGAGTCACACAATCCGGCCCGACCGCACTCCGGCGCCGGAGTAGACCAATTCCGCGTCACATCGCACCGGCCTGCGACAACGTCCTGGTCGTACGGCAAAGTGGTCTCTACGATTTCGGGTCGAAGCTTAAAACAGGTTTAAGGGACGACCTACACTTGCGGTCCAGCGGATCGAGAGGCAGGCCTTGATCAGCGAGACCATGGCGTTCAACGTCCTGGGGCCGTTCGAAGCGATCGTCGACGCGAGCCCCACGGACGTGCGGGGACGGCAGCGAGCTGTGCTCGCCGCCCTCGTGCTGTCCGCCAACCGTACGGTGTCCTACCAGGCGCTCACCGACTACGCGTGGCCGGAGCCGCCGTCCACCCGTAACAGCTTGCAAACCGTCGTCGCCAGGCTGCGCCGCCAGCTGGGCAACGAGCGGATCGTCACGGTCGGCCCCGGCTATCTGTTGCGGATCGACCCCGCGGCGGTCGACGCGCTGCGGTTTCGCGAGTTGGTGCACGCCGCGCGCACGGCCGGCGACCCGGACGTCGAGCTCGACCTGCTGCGCCAGGCGCTCGCGTTGTGGCGCGGCGACCCGCTGGCCGACGTGCCGTCCGAGCGGCTGCGGCACGAGGCGGGGCGCGAGCTGACCGAGGAGCTGCTGTCGGCGCTGGAGCGGCGGCTGGACATCGATCTGGAGGCCGGCCGTCACCGCGAGGTGCTTGGTGAGCTGCGCAGTCTCACCGCCGCACATCCGCTGCGTGAGGCGTTGTGGCAGCGGCTGATGCTGGCGCTGCACCGCTGTGGCCGGCGCGCCGACGCGCTGGAGGCCTACCGTACGGCCGCCGCCGCGATCCGCGACCAGCTCGGCCTCGACCCCGGCCGCCACCTCGGCGACCTGCACCAGGCGATCCTGGAGGACCGCAGCTCGCTGCTCGCCCCGCCGGCCGCGACGATCGTACGTCCGCCGCGGCAGCTTCCGCCGGACGTCACCGGATTCACCGGCCGAGAGGACCAGCTCGCCCGCCTCGACGCACTGATCGGTCCCTCCTCCGCGGTGGTGATCGCGGCCATTGACGGCGCCGCCGGCAGCGGCAAGACCGCGCTGGCGGTGCACTGGGCCCACCGGGTCAGTGACCTGTTCCCAGACGGCCAGCTCTATGTCAACCTGCGCGGTTTCGGTCCCGGTACGCCGGTCGAACCGGCCGACGCGCTGGAGACCGCGCTCCGGTCGCTGAACGTGCCGGTCGACAACATCCCCGCCGACATCGACGCGCGCGCCGCCGTCTTCCGCAGCGAGCTGGCCGGCCGGCGGATGCTGATCGTGCTGGACAACGCGCGCGACAGCGACCAGGTGCGGCCGCTGTTGCCTGGCACCGACGCCGTCGTGCTGGTCACCAGCCGCCGCCAGCTGCGCGGCCTGACCGTACGCGAGGGTGCGCGGCGGATCACCGTCGGACAGCTGACCAGCGCCGACGCGACCAACCTGCTGGCCGGTGTGATCGGCGGCGAGCGGGTCGCGCGCGAGCCAGCCGCGGCCGCCGGCATCGTCGAGCTGTGCGACCGGCTGCCGCTGACCGTACGGCTGGCCGCCGAGCCGGCCGCGCGCCATCCCGGCCGGCTGCTCGGCGACCTGCTCACCGAGCTGCACCACCAGCGCCGCCGGCTGGACACCTTCTCGCTCGACGACACGCCGTCCGACCTGCGCGCGGTGTTCTCGTGGTCATACCAGGCACTTGCCGCGCCGGCCGCGACACTGTTCGGCCTGCTCGGCCTGCATCCCGGCAACGACGTGAGCACCGGCGCGGCCGCCGCGCTCGGTGGCGTCGACGACCGCCAGGCCGCCGCGTTGCTCGACGAGCTGGTGTCGACCAGCATGCTGGAGCGCCGCTCGACCGACCGGTACGAGCTGCACGACCTGCTCCGCGAGTACGCGGCGGAGGTCGCCGAGACCGAGCTGACCGCCACCGGCCGCGACGCCGCGATCGGAAGGCTGCTGGACTGGTATGTCCACTCCGCCGCCAATGCGCGCGAGAAGCTCACCGACTATCCACACGGCCTGCGGCTGCCGACGCCGTACGAGTACGCGACGCCGGCTCGATTCGGTGGCTATCCGCAGGCGATCGCCTGGTGGGACGGCCAGCGCTCGACGATCGCCGCGCTGGTCGAGCTGGCCGTCAGCCGCGGCGACCACCGGCGCGCCGCGGTCCTCGGCGAGCTCGGCTGGGCTCATCGCTACATCCGCGGTCACTGGGACGAGATGCTGCGGATCGGTGAGCTGACGGTGGCCTCGGCGCGGGCGGCCGGCGACCAGTTCCTGGAGGCCAAGGCGCTCAACGGCCTCGCCACGCCGTACAGCCGGCTGCACCGCACCGAGGACGCCATCGACGCCTGCCGCCGCGCACTCACGCTGTTCGAGCACCTGGGCGCGCCGGTCGAGCAGCTGATGGCGCTGATCAACATCGGCTCCAGCTACAACCTGTCCAGCCGCTACGGCGAGGCTCGCGACACCATGCGGCAGGCGTTGGCGCTCTGCGAGACGACAGGCGTACGACTGTCGAAGGCGATGGTGCTCAACAACCTGGCTGTCGCTTTGAACGGACTCGGTCACTACGCCGACGCACTCGACAACGCGCGCAAGGCGGCGGCGATCTTCCGCGACCTCAACGACCCGGCCCGGCTGGCGTACACGCTGGAGACCGAGGCTGACGCCAGCGCCGGGCTCGGCGACCGGACGACCGCCATCGCCAGCTACCGCGACGCTCTCGACCAGGCCGAACACGCCGGCGTGACGACGCTGGCGGTGGCCGTACGAGGCAGCCTCGGCCGCCAGCTGCTGGCCGCCGGCCACCGCGAGTGCGCTCGTGACGTGTGGACCGAGGCGTTGCGCACCTGCGAGGAACGCGACGACCTGCCGGCGGCGCAGCGACTGCGCGGCTGGCTGGCCGACCTGGCCACGCCGAGCACATCGCGCGCGAGCTGACCGCGATGACCGATCCTCCTGTCGTACGTGTCGACGGCCGCGCCCTGACCTGCGCTGACGTCGCGTCGGTGGCCAGCGGCGCGGCGCGCGCCGAGCTCGACGACTCCGCCGTCAGCCGCGCCGAGCAGTCCTGGCAGCTGGCCGGCGACCTCGCCTCGCGGCGGCACGTCTACGGGCGTACGACCGGCGTCGGCGCCAACCGCGACGAACCGGTGCCGCCGGAGGCGGCCGGCGAGCACGGCCTGCGGTTGCTGCGCAGCCACGCCGGCGGTGGCGGCGACCCGCTGCCGCCGGAGCACGTACGGGCGATGCTGGTGATCCGGCTCAACCAGCTCGCCACCGGCCGCTCCGGCGCGCATCCCCGGCTGCTCACCGCGCTGGCACACGCGCTGGCCGACGGCGCGTTGCCGCTGGTGCACCGGTTTGGCGGCATCGGCACCGGCGACCTGACCGCGCTCGCCGAGACGGGCCTGGCGCTGGCCGGCGAGCGGCCGTGGCAGGCCGGCGAGCTGCCGCCGATCCGGATCGACAGCAGCGACGCGCTGGCGTTCATGAGCAGCAACGCGGCCACTCTCGCCGAGGCGGCGCTGGTGTGCGTCGAGCTGAACCGGCTGCTGCGCGCGAGCCATGGTGTGGCGGCGCTGTCGTACGTGGCGCTGGACGGCTCTCCGGAGGCGTACGCGACGCCGGTGCACGAGGCGCGGCCGCATCCCGGCCAGGTGGAATGCGCCGCCGAGATCCGCCGGCTGCTCGGCATGCACGGCGTGGCCAAGCCCGGCAGCCGGCTGCAGGACCCGTATGGCCTGCGCGCGTTTCCGCAGGTGCAGGGGCCGGCGCTGGACACACGGCGCTATCTGGAGCAGGTGCTGGAGATCGAGATCAACGCCAGCGCGGAAAACCCGATGGTGTCGGTCGAGGTCGGCAACGTCTTCCACCACGCGCACTTCCACACCGCGTACGTGGCGCTCGCGCTCGACCAGGTGCGCGCCGCGCTGCACTCGGTCGCCGAGCTGTCCGCGGCGCGGCTCGGTGACCTGGTCGAGCCGTCGTTCACCGGCCTCCCGCCGTTCCTGGCCTCCGGTCCGGCCGGCAGCTCCGGCGTGATGATCCTGGAATATCTGGCGCACGACACACTGGCGCAGCTGCGGCAGGCGGCGCTGCCGGTGACGCTGGGGACGGCCGTCGTTTCGCGCGGCATGGAGGACCACGCGTCGTTCTCCACCCAGGCCGCGCGACAGACGACCGCCGCGGCCGCCGCATACCGGCAGGTGCTCGCCTGCGAGCTGGTGGCGGCCGTACGCGCGCTGCGGATGCGCCGTGCGGAGCTGCTCGACATCCCGGCGCGCGGCGTGTTGGAGCTGGCCAGCGAGCAGTTGTCCGACGACCTGGCGGACCGGTCGCTGACCGAGGACGTACGCCGGGCCGCCGCACTGCTGCCGCGGCTCGCCGACCTGTGAGCCGCGGGCCTATCCGCGTACCACGGCGAGGCGGCCGACGGTCTTGCCGTCGGCGAGCCGCTGCACGGCCTCCGGCACCCGGTCGACACGTACGCGCTCGGTGATCAGCGGCTTGATCGCGCCGGCGTCGGCCAGCTTGGTCAGCTCGGCGTGGCACTCGGCCACCAGCTGCGGCGCGCGGTGGTTGTAGAGGCCCCAGTGCAGGCCGACGATCGAGTAGTTCTTGATCAGCGCGTGGTTGATGCCGACCTGCGGGATCGTGCCGCTGGCGAAGCCGATCACCAGGATGCGGCCTTCGAACGCGATGACCTTGGTCGACTGCTGGTAGGCCTCGCCGCCGACCGGGTCGTACACGACATCGACGCCGCGTCCCTCGGTCGCCTCCTTGACCGTGGCGATGACGTCCTGCGTATGCCGGTCGATCACCAGGTCAGCGCCGAGCTGTTTGGCAAACTCGGCCTTCGCGGCACCACCGACAACGCCGATCACGCGCGCACCGGCGGCCTTGCCGAGTTGTACGGCGGCGCTGCCGACGCCACCGGCGGCCGCATGCACCAGCAGCGTCTCCCCCGGTCGCAACGCCGCGCGCCGGTGCAGTGCGAACCATCCGGTCTGGTAGCCGATGAACAGCGCCGAGGCCTCGTCGTCGGTCAGCGAGTCGGGCGCCGGAAAGACGACGCCGGCGTCGGTCAGCGCGAGATCGGCGAAGGCTCCCTGCGCGGCGCCGAGCACGCGGTCGCCGACGGCCACGTTGGTCACGCCGTCGCCGACCGCGACCACCTCGCCACACAGCTCCTGGCCGATGGTGAACGGCAGCGGCGGCTTGACCTGGTAGAGGCCGCGGCACATCAGCACGTCAGGGAAGTTGATCGCGGCGGCCGACGGCCGCACCAGCACCTGGCCGGGTCCCGGCGCCGGATCGTCGAGCTCCGCCAGGGTGAGTACGTCCGCCGGCTCGCCGAGCTCCTTGACCTGCCACGCGCGCATACGTCCTCCTCGTCGGGTTACCGACACCATAAGACCCCGCCACCGAGGTGACGGGGTCTCAGGGCTGTGAGGTTCTACGCGGTGACTGCGGCCTTCAGCGCGTCGGCGCGGTCGGTCTTCTCCCAGCTGAACTCCTCCAGCTCACGGCCGAAGTGGCCGTACGCGGCGGTCTTCTGGTAGATCGGCCGGAGCAGGTCCAGGTCGCGGATGATCGCGGCCGGCCGCAGGTCGAAGACGTTGGTGATGGCGTCGGAGATCTTCTCCGGCGCGACCGTCTCGGTGCCGAAGGTCTCCACGAACAGGCCGACCGGCTGCGCCTTGCCGATCGCGTATGCGACCTGCACCTCGCACCGGCTGGCCAGACCCGCGGCCACGACGTTCTTGGCGACCCAGCGCATCGCGTAGCAGGCGGAGCGGTCGACCTTGGACGGGTCCTTGCCGCTGAACGCGCCGCCGCCGTGCCGGGCGAAGCCACCGTAGGTGTCGACGATGATCTTGCGGCCGGTCAGGCCGGCGTCGCCCATCGGTCCGCCGATCTCGAAGCGGCCGGTCGGGTTGACCAGCAGCCGGTAGTTGCTGGTGTCGATGCCCAGCTCCTTGAGCTCCGGCGCGACCACGTGCTCGGCGATGTCGGGCTGCAGCAGCTCGTCCAGCGAGATGTCCGCGGCGTGCTGGCTGGAGACGACGACGGTGTCCAGCCGGACCGCCTTGGTGCCGTCGTACTCGATGGTGACCTGCGTCTTGCCGTCGGGCCGCAGGTAGGGGATCACGCCGTCCTTGCGGACCTGCGTGAGCCGCCGGGCCAGCCGGTGCGCGAGCGCGATCGGCAGCGGCATCAGCTCGGGCGTGTCGTCGTTGGCGTAGCCGAACATCAGGCCCTGGTCGCCGGCACCCTGCCGGTCCAGCGCGTCCTCGACGCTCTCGCCGGTGCGGGCCTCGTGCGCCTGGTCGACACCCTGCGCGATGTCCGGGGACTGCGAGCCGATCGAGACGCTCACGCCACAGGACGCGCCGTCGAACCCCTTGCGCGAGGAGTCGTAACCGATCTCCAGGATCGTCTCGCGGACGATCTTCGGGATGTCGGCGTACGCCTCGGTCGTGACCTCACCGGCCACGTGCACGAGACCGGTGGTCAGCAAGGTCTCCACGGCGACCCGGCTGCGCTTGTCCTGCGTCAGCAGCGCGTCGAGGATGCCATCGCTGATCTGGTCGGCGATCTTGTCGGGGTGGCCCTCGGTGACGGACTCCGAGGTGAACAGGCGTCGGGACACAACTCTCCCAGGGGTGGGTATCTTTGGGCTAGCCGCTGAGTCTACTGTTCCATCGTCGCAGGCAGGACACCCGGTGCGCCGTGACGGACGCCACCAGAGGTTTCCTGGTGTTTGTCGGCATCCGGACACCAACCGGCAACGCGACCAGACTACGGGCCGGCGCTCAAGCCGGTGGCGCGTAGGCGTCCATCAACTGCTTCTCCGCGTCGTCGAGATACGTGGCGAGCACCCTCTCCGCCTCCTCGGTCCGGCCGGCCGTCAACAACGCGAGCAGGTCGCGGTTGCGGTCGAGATACGGCTCGTGGAAGCGCCGCGGATCGACCATCACGTGGAAGACCATCCGCAGCTCGGCGAACACCCCCTGCATGACGCCGTCGACCCGGGGACTGCGGTTGAGCGCGGCGATCGCCTGGTGGTAGTGGATGTTGGCGGTGCCGAGGTCGCGCCACCGCTGGTCGGCCGCGGCGCGCTCGCCTTCCTCAACCGCGGCGGAAAGCGCCCGCAGGTCGGCCGCGGTGCCAGCGAACGCGCGTACGGCGGCGCACTCGATGATCTTGCGGATGCGATAGAGGTCCACGACGTCGTCGACGCTCAGCACGCGTACGAAGACACCGCGGTTGAGTTCGTGCTGCAGCAGGCCTTCGTGGGTGAGCAGCCGGAACGCCTCGCGCAAGGTGTTGCGCGAGACGCCGAGCGCGTCACCGATCTCCTTCTCGGAGAGCCGGTCGCCAGGCCGGAAGTAACCCTCGGAGATGCGCGTACGCAGGATGCCGGCCACCCGCTCGGCAGTGCTCGTACGACCCAGCAGCTCGCGGTCGGCGGCCAGCCCCAGCGCTTCGCTCACGGCGGCAGCTTATCGCTAACGGCGGCTACGATCCAACCATCCTCTTGTAGGATCGTTGAACGATCTGTAGAGTGAGCGGACCGCGAAGCCCCTCTCTCCCCCGAGGTGTGCCATGGACATCGCCACCGCTCAGCAAGAGGACACTCGCTCATTCGCATGGCTTCGAACGCTCGGCCCACGCGGCCGGCGCGCGTTCGTCGCCGCGTTCGGCGGCTATGGCCTGGACGCGTACGACTTCCAGGTCCTGCCGTTGAGCATCACCGCCATCGCAGCCGCGTTCCACATCTCCACCGGTGAGGCCGGCCTGCTCACCGCGGTCACACTCGTGGTCTCCGCGGTCGGCGGCGCGATCGCCGGCGTGCTGGCCGACCGGATCGGCCGCGTACGCACGCTGCAGCTGACCATCGCCGTCTACGCCGTCTTCACCGTGCTCTGTGGCTTCGCGCCAAACTTCGAGACGCTGCTGGTGTTCCGCGCGCTGCAGGGCCTCGGCTTCGGCGGTGAGTGGGCGGCCGGCGCGATCCTGGTCGCCGAATACGCGCAAGCGCGGTATCGCGGCCGCGCGGTCGCCTTCGTGCAGAGCGCCTGGGCCGTCGGCTGGGGTCTTGCCGTCGCCGCATACACGATCGTGTTCTCGCTGTTCAACGACCCGATCGCATGGCGCGTGCTGTTCTGGACCGGCGTCCTGCCGGCACTGCTCATCCTGTGGATCCGCCGCAACCTCAAGGAGGACGAACAGATCACCGAGCGCCGCCGGCAGTCGGCCGAACGCGGCTCGTTCGTCGCGATCTTCCGCCGGCCGCTGCTGCGTACGACGTTGTTCGCCTGCCTGCTGACGACCGGCGTGCAAGGCGGCTACTACACGCTGGCGACCTGGCTGCCGGCATACCTGAAGACCGACCGCGGCCTGTCGGTGGTCAACACCGGTGGCTATCTGGCCTTCCTGATCGCCGGCGCGTTCCTCGGCTACGTGAGCGCCGGCTACCTGACCGACCTGCTCGGCCGGAAGAAGACGATCGTGCTGTTCGCGGCGGTGTCCGCCGCCCTGGTCGTGGCGTACACGCAGATCCCGGTCGGCGCGAACACGCTGGTCATGGTGCTGGGCTTTCCGCTCGGCTTCGGGATGTCGGCGATCTTCAGCGGCTTCGGCTCGTTCCTGGCCGAGCTCTATCCGACCGCGCTGCGCGGCACCGGCCAGGGCCTGACGTACAACGCCGGCCGCGGCATCGGCGCGATCTTCCCCACCGCAGTCGGCTTTTTCGCCAGCAGTTGGGGTGTCGGTGGCGCGTTGATCTTCGGCGCTCTCGGCTATGCGATCGCGGTCGTCGCGTTGCTCGGCCTGCCGGAAACCCGCGGACGTGAGCTGGAATGACGGACCGCCATGGACGTGACCATCGACCTCAACTGTGACCTCCCCAGCGACGAACCAGACATGTCGCTGCTCGGAGTCGTGACCAGCGTCAGCGTGCCGTGCTGCTGGCAGTCAGGTGAGCCGGGCGTGCTGCGGCGGATCTGTGCCGCAGCGGCGGCGAGCGGTGTCGCGCTTGGCGCGCAGATCAGCTGCGGGCGTCGCGACGAGGTGCTCTATCGGCTCGGCGGCCTGGACGCGCTGGCGCGGGCCGCTGGCACCCGAATCCGGTACGTGCGACCGGGTGGGCCGCTGCGTGCCGCCTCGTGGACCGACGCGGCGGCGGCGTACGCGCTGGTCGAAGCGGTTCGGCTGTTCGATCCGGACGACCTGACCGTGCTGTGCGCGGCCGGATCGCAGCTGTGGCTGTGGTCGAGCCAGGCCGGCCTTCCGACCGCGACCGAGGCCTACGCGGATCGCGCGTACGCCTCCAACGGTCAGCTGCTGCCGGAGGACGAGCCAGGAGCGGTGCTGCGCGACGCGCGTACGATCGCGGCACGCGCGGTCGCGATCGCCACCGCCGGTCGCGTGCCGGACCACGAAGGCCGGCCGCTGCCGATGCCGGCGCGCTCGATCCACCTGCCGGCCGGAGACCTGCCGGCACGCGTACGCGACGAGCTGGCCGGTGCAGGCGTACGGATCGCCGACTTCACCGCCGACGGCGACTAGTCGCGCTTGATGCGCTCGAGCACCAGGTCCCAGAGCACGTTCGCCAAGCGTTCCTTGGAGCCGCGTGGCACGTCGGTCGACGAGCCGTCGGCGCCGAGCACGATCGCGGCGTTTTCGGTGCCTTCGAAGGCGCCGCCTTCGCCGACGTAGTTGACCGCCAGCAGATCGCAGCCTTTGCGCGCGAGCTTCGCTCGGCCCAACTCCAACACCGTACGGCTGGCGTCACCGGTCTCGGCGGCGAAACCGACCACCACCTGGCCAGGCTTGCCGCGCTCTGCGGACAGCTGCTTGAGGATGTCCGGGTTTTGCTCGAGCGCGATCGTCGGCGCCGAACCGTCGTCGGCCTTCTTGATCTTGTATGAGCTGCTGCTGGCCGGCCGGAAGTCGGCCGGCGCGGCGGCCATCACGATCGCGTCGGCGTCGCGGCTCTCGGCGATCATCGCGTCGCGCAGCTCCGCCGTGGTGCCGACGCGCAGGACCGTCATGCCGGTCGGATCCGGCAGCTGCGAGTTGGCGGCGACGAGCGTGACCGTGGCGCCGCGAGCGGCGGCCGTACGCGCCAGCGCGTAACCCTGCCGGCCGGACGACCGGTTGCCGAGGAACCGGACCGGATCGAGCGGTTCACGCGTGCCGCCGGCGGAGACGACGACGCGCAGGCCGGTGAGGTCGGCGGCGGCCGAGCCGCGCGCCAACGTGGCAAACGCGATCGCCGCGATGTCGTCCGGGTCGGGCAGCCGGCCGGGCCCGGTGTCGGCGCCGGTCAACCGTCCAACCGCCGGCTCGATGACCAGCGCGCCGCGGGAGCGCAGCGTGGCGACGTTGTCGACGGTCGCCGGATGCAACCACATCTCGGTGTGCATCGCCGGCGCGTACACGACCGGACAGGTGGCCGTCAGCAGCGTGGAGGTGAGCAGGTCGTCGGCCTGGCCATGCGCGGCTTTCGCGAGCAGGTCGGCGGTGGCCGGCGCGACGACGACCAGATCGGCGTGCCGGCCGAGACGTACGTGCGGGACCTCGTGCACGTCCGACCACACGTCGGTGTGCACCGGCTGGCCGGACAGCGCGGCCCAGGTCGGCTCGCCGACGAACTTGAGCGCGCTCGCCGTCGGCACGACGCGTACGTCCAGACCTGACTCGGTGAACCTGCGCAGCAGCTCGGCGGCCTTGTATGCGGCGATGCCGCCGCCGACGCCAAGAATGACGCGACGCGCCGGAGAATCGCTCACCGGCGCGTCGTGGCGTGCATGATCGGTCAGGACTCGACGGACTCGTGCGTCAGCAGGTTGGCGTTGATCTCGCGCAGCGAGATCGACAGCGGCTTCTCCTGCGGGCTGGTCTCGACCAGCGGTCCGACATACTCCAGCAGGCCCTCGCCGAGCTGCGAGTAGTACGCGTTGATCTGGCGCGCGCGCTTGGCGGCATAGATGACCAGCGCGTACTTGGAGCTGGTCTTCTCCAGGAGCTCGTCGATGGGTGGGTTGGTGATGCCTTCAGGGGCGGCGACGGTGCCGGACACTCGAGATCGACCTCAGTCAGCGGTGAGCAGTTGTAGGTGACTCGAGTAATCCTACCAACCGCTCGCACGCGTTTTGCACGGTGTCGTTAACTATCACGACATCGAACTCATCCACGGCGGCCAACTCGACTTCAGCGAGCTCCAACCGGCGCCGTACGGTCTCCTCGTCCTCGGTGCCCCGGCCGGACAGCCGCTCGAACAGGTGCTCGCGCGATGGTGGCGCGAGGAAGACCAGCAGGGCGTCCGGTTTGGCGGCGCGGACCTGCCGGGCCCCGGACAGGTCGATCTCCAGCAGCGCGTGCTGGCCGGCCGCGAGCCGCCGCTCCACCGGGGCCCGCGGCGTGCCGTAGAGGTTGCCGGCATAGTCAGCCCATTCGAGCAGCATGCCGTCCTCCACCATGGCCATGAACTGGTCACGGGTGACGAAGTAGTAGTGCACGCCGTCGCGTTCACCCGGCCGCGGATGCCGGGTCGTCGCCGACACCGACAGCCAGACGTCCGGGTGCTCGCGCCGGAGCGTCGCGACCACGGTGCTCTTGCCCACCCCGGACGGACCGGAGAGAACCGTGAGCCGGCCCGGCTTGTCGGTCGGCAGCTGATCCGTGGTCACGAGTGAAACTTACTGTCCCGGAGAACCGAACTCGTCCAGCAGTGCACGGCGCTGGTTGTCGCCGAGTCCGCGCAGCCGCCGGCTGTTGGCGATCTTGAAACGTTCCATGATCTGCACAGCCCTGATCTTGCCGATACCTGGCAGCGCCTCGAGCACCGCCGCGACCTTCATCTTGCCGACCACCTCGTCGGTGTCGGCTGCCTTGAGCACATCAGCGAGCGTGGTCTGGCCGTGCTTGAGCTTGTCCTTCAGCTCGGCCCGTGCCTTGCGTGCCACGGCGGCCTTCTCCAGTGCAGCCGCGCGCTGTTCTGGGCTCAGTGACGGGAGCGCCACTCTTTCACCTCGGTCAATGTCGTCGATGGGCAGTTTGGGGATGGTGCTGGTCTGGCGATTCGCTGAACCTAGCGACCGCCCGCGGCCCGCGGCAACGCGGGGTCCGCTTCTCGGTGGTCAAAACCGGTACGCACAGTTACAGCTATCACCGGCGTGTCAACACCTCGACACACCGCTGCAGGGTCATTTCGGTCGCTTCGCGTAGTGCGGCCGGCGTCGGTCCGGCGGCCAGGATTTCCCGGCTGACCGCTGGTAACACCGCCGGCAGCGCGTCCCCGAAGACGGCCTTCAACCCCTCTGGCGTACCACCCTGAGCGCCGACCCCCGGCGCCAGGAACGGACCGTTGAGCCGGCTCAGATCGTGTCCGGTCTCGCCGACTGTGGCGCCGACCACAGCGCCGTACGATCCCATCGGGGTCGCACCGGCGTTGCGCTCGGCCAGCTCGTCGAGCACCGTCTGAGCGACCGTCCGGCCGTCTGTCGTCCGTGCGTGCTGGACCGGCACCGCCTCCGGGTTGGAGGTCAGGGCCAGCACGAACGTCCCCCTGCCGTACTCGCGAGCGGTGTCGAGCACCGGCGCCAGCGCGCCGACGCCCAGATACGGGCTGACCGTGATGGCGTCGGCGGCCAGCGGCGAGCCGTCGCGCAGATACGCGTCCGCGTATCCGGCGGCGGTCGACCCGATGTCGCCACGCTTCACGTCCAGTAACACCAGCGCACCGGCCTCCCCCGCCAGCCGGATGAGCCGTTCCAGCACCGCGATGCCGGCGCTGCCGTGCCTCTCGAAGAACGCCGACTGTGGTTTGACCACCGCCGCCAGGTCACCGACGGCCTCGATGACCGTGTCGCCGAAGGTCGCCAGGCCGACCGGATCATCTGGAAGGCCCCATTTCTCCAGCAGTGCGGCATGCGGATCGATGCCGACGCAGAGGGGCCCCCGCTTGTCCATCGCCTGGCGCAGTCGAGCGCCGAAAGGTTCGCTCACACCCCCACCGTATTCGATTCCGTCCGTGACCGGCGCATTTGCCGCGCCAGGTCACGGCGGGTCACGGCGGGTCACGGCAGATAAGGCCCCAGGAGGTGGCCGAGCTTGGAACCGATCGTGGCCGGACGCGCACCGGCGGCGAAGAGCCGCTCTTCCACCGCGTCGAACACCGCGCGGTCGCCGCCGCGCAGCTCGACCTCCAGCTCACGCCACTTTTGCGTGCTCTCGTGGCCGGTGAGCAGGATGTCGGCGGTGACCCGGTCGTCGCACAGCTCGGCGGAGGCGGCGCCGTCCAGGCCGACGAGCGTCGACACGGACCGTCGCGTCGCGATCCGAGCGGCCGGCGCCAGCCGGCCGTCGCCGATCTGCGCGCGTACGACGTCGACCAGCTCCGCCGGAAAGTCGTCACTTAACGAGGCGTGCAATTCTCGCCGCGCATCCACGCCGGCCGGCAGCTTCAGGTGCCAGCCCGCGTCCGAGCCGCCGGTACGCCGCCGGAAAGTGATCTTGGCGGCCAGCAGGCGCAGGTCTGGGGTGTCGTAGTAGGTGGCGTCCAGCAGGCGCTCCTCGGGGCCGTCGACGCGTGCTACGGCGGTGACCTCGGTCAGCGCCGGCAGGACGAAGGCGTCGTCGACCTCGTACGTGCGCTCGATCTCCAGCAGACCGCTCACGCGAGCTTCCCCAGCGCGTCCTCGATCGCGCGGTGAAACGTCGGATACGCGTATGGCATGTGGATGAGCCGATCGACCGGGACGCGCGCGTGCACGGCGACCGCGAGCGCGGACAACACCTCGCCACCTGACGGACCGGCCGCGGTGGCGCCGACGAGGACGCCGTCGCTCTCGATCAGCTTGATCAGGCCGTCGTTGCCGGCCTTGTGGATCCAGCCGCGCGCGGAGCTCGGCAGCTGGCTGAGGCCGACGCGTACGGTCCGGCCGGCGTCGCGAGCCTGTTGCTCGGTCATGCCGACGGCGCCGATTTCCGGGTCGGTGAAGGTCACCCGCGGCACCGAGTGGTACTCGGCCGGCGGACCGTCCTGGCCGAGAATCGCGCGAACGGCGATCGCGGCCTGGTACATCGACATGTGGGTGAAAGCGCCTTTGCCGGTGATGTCGCCGACCGCGTACAAGCCGTCGACAACGCGCATGTTGCCGTCGGTGTCGAGGAAACGCGCGCTGTCGTCGATGCCGAGCGCGGCCACGCCGAGCTCCTTGAGCGCGGTGCGCCGGCCGGCGGCGACGAGCAGTTTCTCGGCCGTCACGTGCTCGCCGCCGAGGTCCAGTGTGAAGCCGTTGTGGTACGAGACGCGGCTGACCTTGACACCGGTGTGGACTGTCAGGCCTTCGTTGCTGAGGACCTTGGTGATCAGCTCGCTGGACTCCGGCTCCTCCAGCGCCAGCAACCGGTCGGCGACCTCCACGACCGTCACCTGGACGCCGAAACGGGCGTACGCCTGCGCCAGCTCGAGACCGATCGCGCCGCCACCGAGGACGGCGAGCGAGGCCGGCAGCCGGTCGGCTTTGAGGATGTCGCGGTTGGTCCAGTACGGCGTGTCCTTGAGGCCGTCGATCGGCGGCACGGCCGGGTCGGTGCCGGTGTTGATCACGATCGCCTTCGTCGCCACGAACTCGCGGCCGTCGACCGCGACCGTGTGCGGACCGGTGATCTTCGCGCGCCCGCGCACGAAGGTGCCGCCGGTCGCGGTGAACCGGTCGACGGCGACCTTGTCGTCCCAGTCGTCGGTGGCCTCGTCGCGTATCCGCTTCGCGACCGGCCCGAAATCCGGCGTGGTCGTGGCCGTGCCGGCCAGCTCGCCGACCCGCCCAGCCTCGCCGAGCGCGTTCGCCGCGCGGATGATCATCTTGCTCGGCACGCAGCCGAAATACGGGCACTCGCCGCCGACCAGCCGCGACTCGACGCCGACCGTACGCAGGCCGGCGGTGGCGCACTGAGCCGCCACGTACTCACCGCCGGGCCCCATGCCGATGACAACGACGTCCACTTCTTCAGAAGGCATGCCGCCATGCTGCCCGATCCGGCCTCGCGGCGCTCGCGGCGCCGCTCACCGGCCCCGGATCGTAAGAACTGGGATCGTTGGGGTTGCTAAGCAGTGGCGGACGGTCGCCGAAACCGTCAGTCGCCGCTGGAAGTGTTGATTTCGGGGGGTCCCCAGGGGGCGCCGGGGGGGTGCGAGGTCCCCTAATCAAGCGTCTCACGCCGGGGCGACAGTTTCGCGGTGGAGCGAGGTGGCGGGGAGGCGAGGCGCGGGGTGGCGGCAGGGGTGTGTGAGGGCGCGGGGTGTGTGAGGGGCGCGGAATTGCGCGTGGCGCTACCGGTCTGGGTCGCCGGAGATGGCGGCCGGGGTACGGAGGGCCAGCATGGCGGTCAGGTAGACGGCCGCGGCGCCGACCGGGACGAGTACGGCCAGCCAACCCCAGCCGGTGTCGACGAAAGCACCGATGCCGGCGCCGGCGACCGCGATGGCGGAGCCGGCGAGCAGGTCCAGCCGAGCCGCCAGGGTGCCACGGCCACGGCGTACGTTTCCGGCCAGCACGAACAAAACGCCGAGCAGGCCGCACACAGCCGCCGCCAGCAAACTGACCACTCGCGAGTCTCCGAAGGCGATCGCGATCGCGGCGCAGACAACGGGCATCAGGCAGCCGGCCGACGGCCACCGGATGACGGCGACCGACGCGAGCGCCGCCAGAGCGCCGAAGACCAGCGAGCCTGGAGTGCCGCCGGCCATGCTCACGACGCCGAACGCGACACCGAGGCCGAGCTGAGCCAGGACGAGTTTCATCCGCTCACCCCGGAAAACGCGCCACTGCGCCGCACCAGCCGCCGCCGGCTCACCGGTGCGAGTACGGCGTCCAGCCGCAGGCCCGGTTCCCATGGCACCAGCGGAATGCCGAGGTCAGCCAGCAGCATCCGGATCCCGCGCCGCTCGATCCGCCACATCCGCAGCGCCAGCTCGGCCTGCCGTCGGTCGACACGCATCGCCGGCTCGCCGCGCAGCACGTCGACCACGACGACCGTCCGGCCGCGTGCTCGCAGGTCACGGAGGACGCCGATGGTACGCGGATCCACCAGCGGCGTCAGCACGATCACCACCGCGCGCTCCGGCAACGCCGTACGCGGGATCCGCTCCAGGTTCGGCTCGAGGTCAAACTCCTGCGTACGCGCGTCCAGCACGTGCTCGACGATCCGGTAGAACTGCCGCGCGCCGAGCTCGGCCGGCAGCCAGCTGATCAGGCCGCCGAGCACCACCACACCGGCCCGGTCGCCGTCGCGCAGCGCCGCCTGCGCGAGGTCGCTGGCGGCGTGTACGGCCAGGTCCAGGCTCGACGACCCGACCGGACCGACATCGCCGTACGCGTCGATCATCGCGACGACGTCGTTGGCCTTCTCCGGCAGCCGCTCGTTGACCAGCATCTGGCCGTGCCGCGCGCTGGCCTTCCAGTTCACCTGCCGCAACCGGTCGCCGGTCGCGTACGTGCGGATGCCGGCGAACTCCGACCCCTCCCCCAGGCCGGTGCTCACGTGCAGGCCGACCCGGTCCGGCAGGTCGGCCGGCACCGGCATCCTTCGCAGCTCGGTCGGCCGCGGAAAGACCCGCACCGCACCGAAATCCAGCTCGACCGAGGCGAGCAGCAGGCCGGCGTCAGCCGTGAAGACGAGCTCACAACTGAGTTCGTAGCCACCCCAGCGGCGTACGCGGATCCGGTGCTCCGTCTCGTCCCCGCCGTCCTCGGCGGCCATGCCAAACGGCAGGATCGGCCGTACGTCCATCTGTACGCCTGCGGGCAGCTGCGCATCGACGCGCACGACGAGCACGTCATCCTCGAAACAGCGGTCCTCCGACAGCGCCGCCGTCACGCGCAGCCGCTCCGGCGGCCGGCCGAAGCGACCGGCCGCGAGCAGTGCGCCGAGCGCTGCGGCCGCGAAGATCATCGCACCGGCTTTGGCCAGCAGCAAGCCGGAAATCAGCCCCATCAGCGCCATGACACCGAGCAGCCGCAGCGCCGCCGAGGTGTGCCAGCGCAGCTGGACCTCGGTCATGTCAGCGACTGCGTACGCGGTGCGGCGACGCGGTCGACCAGCTCGGCCAGCACGTCGGCGGTGCTGATCCGCCGGACCCACATCTCCGGCCGCAGGCTCAGCCGGTGCGACAGCGCCGGCGTGACCAGCGCCTTCACGTCGTCCGGCGTCACGAAGTCACGGCCGGCCATCAGCGCACGCGCGCGAGAGAGCTGGACCAGGTCGAGCGCGCCACGCGGACTGGCGCCGACCAGCACCTGCGCGTGCTCGCGGCTCGCGTTGACCAGCCGCACGACGTAGTCGAGCACGTCGTCGTGCACCGACACCGTCTCGACCGCGCCGCGCATCGCCAGCAGCTCGTCGCGGGTCAGTACCGGCCGTACGACCGCCTCCGGACGGCCGCGCTCCAGCCGGCGGCGCAGCATCGCGGTCTCGTGCTCCGGCGGCAGATAGCCGATGCTCAGCCGCATGCAGAAGCGGTCGAGCTGCGCCTCCGGCAGCGGATAGGTGCCTTCGTATTCGATCGGGTTGTCGGTCGCCAGCACGACGTACGGATCCGGCAGCTGGTGCGTACGACCGTCGACCGTCACCTGGTGCTCGGCCATCGCCTCCAGCAGCGCGGCCTGCGTCTTGGGCGGCGTCCGGTTGATCTCGTCGGCGAGCAGCAGGTTGGTGAACACCGGACCCGGATGGAAGACGAACTCCTCGCGCTTCTGGTCATAGACCGTCGCGCCGGTCACGTCGGCCGGCAGCAGGTCAGGGGTGAACTGGATCCGGGTGAAGGTCAGTCCGAAGGCCGCCGCGAAGGACCGCGCGATGAGCGTCTTCCCCAGTCCCGGCAGGTCCTCGACCAGGATGTGACCGCCGGCCAGTACGCCGGTCAGGATCAGCTCCAGCGCCGACCGCTTGCCGACGACCGCGGTCTCGATCTCGTCGAGCACGCGATCGATCCGTTCCGCGGTCTGCTCCAGTGCGAGCGCCATCTATGCCTCCAGTCGGGTCAGGATTCGAGCGAGCGCGGCGCGCTCCGGACCGGGCACGGCACGGTCCTCGCAGACGCCGCGGTCCGGGTCGAGCAGCGTCCACAGCTGGTCGCCGAGCAGCTCGCGAGCGAGGTCTGGCCGGCGTACGTGGTCGGTCTGGAACCGCTCGGAGAGCAGCACGTCGACCAGCCGCAGCAGGCTCGGCCGTACGGTCGTGTCCCAGTCGCGCTGCGAGCCACCGTTCCAGCCGGCGGCACTGACCAGCCGGCCGGCGCGCACCTGCCGGCTCAGCGGCGGTGACCGCGCGGGCTTCGCCGGCGGCGGGTCGCCGCCGAGCCGCAGCGCGACGGTGCCGACCACCACCGTCGCCACCGCCAGGCCAGCCATCCATGCGCCGACCTGGCCAAACACGGCCCAACCGACAGTCAGGACGACGACTGCGCAGACGGCGACCGCGACCGCGACGATCACGCGCTTCACGGCGTACGCTCGCGCAGGTCGTCGAGCAGGTCCGACAGCGCCGCGGCGGCAGCCGCGCGGTCGTCCTCCTCCATCGGATGGTCGCTGAACCGCGCCACCGCGAACAGGTTGAGCAGGACACCCGCCGGCTCCGGCCGGATCAGGCCGCGGCGCCACGCGCGTTCCAGCACCTCGACCGGTGTGTCCGAGGCACGCGGCGACACCTCGCCGCGACCGGTCAGCGCGTCCTCCATCGCCGCGAAACAGCGGATGATCGCGGCTCTGGGGCTGGTGTCGCCGGCGAGTACGGCGTCGCGGCCGAGCCGCGCGGCATCGGCCAGCGGCGGGACGGCCGGACTGACCGGCGCGACCGCTGTCGTACGCCGCCGCAGCCGGCTGAGCATGAACAGCACGGCTATCACCGCCAACGCGACCACAGCGACGACCAGCAGCACCACGGCAGCAGAGTCCGGCGCGAGCGCGACCGGCTCCGATGACCCGCCACGTACGCCTGGTGGCACCTTGGCCGACGGCTGGTTGTGCGGCTCTTGTAGCGGCCGGGTCCACCGGGCCAGTACCGCGACGACGATGACCAGGCACACCATCGCCATCAGGACCGCGGCATGCCGGCGCGTCTGGCGTCCGCCGAGTCGCGGGTTGATCAGCCAGATCAAGCCGGCGACCACCACGCCGACGGCGACAAGTTCCACGGCGCCGGCCACCATCAACCCGAGGCTGAGCACCGACGGCAACGGCCCCTCGGTCGTCAGCGTCTGGTGCGACAGCGCGTTCACACCGGCGGCCACGACGGCCAGCACGATCGCGGCGACCGCAACGCGCAACCAACCGTTGTTCATCGAGCCCCCGTTCGCGGCGTACGCATTTTCTACCGCCAACGAATGGCCGCGACCGCTCGGTTTACCCCTTCGTTACGGGAAATAGATCATCCCGAGATGTCATTCGGCGACATTTTTCGCCAATGCCGCCGGATAACGCTCGCCGGCGACCGCGTCGGCCGGAGCGGCGGCCTCGATCTCGGCGAGATCCGCGTCCGACAGTTCCAACGTGGCGGCCGCGACATTCTGCTCGAGATAGCCGCGCCGCTTCGTACCGGGAATCGGCACGACATCCTCGCCTTTGCGCTGGACCCAGGCAAGCGCGAGCTGTCCGGCGGTGACGCCTTTGCGCTCCGCCAACGCTTTTAGCGCTGCAACGATCGCCAGGTTGCGATCGATGTTCCCGTCCGCGAAGCGGGGCAGGTTGCGCCGCATGTCGTCTTTGTCGAGCTGCTCGACCGAGGTGACCGCGCCGGTCAGGAATCCGCGGCCGAGCGGAGAAAACGGCACGATGCCGATCCCCAGCTCGCGGCACACCGGCACCACGTCGCCCTCGATGCCGCGGGTCCACAACGACCACTCGCTCTGCAGCGCGGTGATCGGATGCACCGCGTACGCCTTGCGGATCGACACCGGACCGGCCTCGGAAATGCCGAGATGACCGACCTTTCCCTCGGCCACCAGCTCGGCCAGCGCACCCCAGGTCTCCTCGATCGGCACCTTGGGGTCGACGCGGTGCTGGTAGTAGAGGTCGATGTGGTCGACGTTGAGCCGGCGCAACGACTCCTCGCAGCACTGCTTCACGTACGCCGGGTCGCCGCGCGTCCCCTGCCCGGCGTCGTCGCGGACGATGCCGAACTTGGTGGCCAGCACGACCTCGTCGCGGCGACCGGCGATCGCGCGGCCGACCAGCTCCTCGTTGTGGCCCTCGCCATACACGTTGGCGGTGTCCAGCAGCGTGACGCCGAGGTCGAGCGCACGGTGGATGGTGGCGATCGACTCGGTCTCGTCGCCGGCGCCGTAGGCCTGGCTCATCCCCATGCAGCCCAGCCCCTGAGCACTGACGGTGAGCTCACCCAGCCGGCGGGTCGGCAGCGTTACGGGCACGTTCGCGCTCCTTCTGTCCGAGAGACTGCTGCCGACTCTACGGCGGATCACCCGCAGGGGTTGGGGATGCTCGGCGGCATGTCCGGGTCGTAGATCGTCACCGGCGGGATCTTGCGCTGGCCGGCCGGCGGCGGCGCGATGTAGGCCTTGTCGATGCCGCAGTCGGTGTTGAAGGCGTACGCCTCGCTGCGGTTGAGCCACAGGCCCGCCGACGCCGAGGTGACCTCGCCGCGGTGATAGATCCACCAGCGTTGCGTGTCGTGGACGATCACCAGCCGGTCGCCCGGCGAGGCCGACGCGCCGGCGAACGGATAGACCCAGATGTAGTTGGTGGTGATCTCCAGGACCGCCAGGCCGTTGCCGGCCGTCGAGGTGCCGACCTCGGTGGTGCCGCGTACCCGTGGCTGCTCCGCCGCGAGCGTCGCCGTCGGCGCGACGCGTACGGCCGCGCCGCTGAACCGGCCGGCCAGGAAGCGGTCGCGGATCTCCGACCGCGCGTCCTTCGCGAACAGTGCGACGAACGCGTCGGTCTGCCGCCGCACCAGCATCCGCCGGTCGAGATGGCCAGCGACCAGCGCCTGCTTGACCATCGACAGCGCTTTGCTCACCTGGCTCGCCGACCAACCGTCGACCGCTTCCGGCTCCGGCATGGTGATGCCGGCCGCTCCGGCGGTGAAGCTGGCCGCCGGCGTGCCGTCGAACGGCCCGAGCGCTGCCGGCCGGCTCTGCCGTGGCGCCACACCGGTCGAACCGGCCGGCATCCGTGACAGCGTCCACGCGCCGATCACCAGGACGATCACCAGGATGCCACCGGCGATCCGCCACAGCATCGACGGCGAGAACACCTGCCGGACGGCGCTGCGCTCGGGTCGCGGCCGCAGATGTGGTGGCACGTCCGCAGGTGCTGGAGAACGTCCGTGGAGGTGGCGGGTGGTCACAGTGCCAGTGACATTACGGCCATCGTCCTCCGACACGCCACGTACGGACTGCGATGCACGAAAGGTTGCACGTCGGGTCATCGGAAGCGGCCTCCGCTCGCTTGCCGCCCGACTACCCGCGACCGCCCTTCAGCAAACCTCCGCGAAAATGGCGCCGATGACACTGACGCTGACGTACGAGACGCACTCGATCACCGAGGACAACGAAAACGGCATCGCCACCGGCTGGCTGCCTGGCCGGCTGTCCGCTCGCGGCCGGTTGCTCGCTGCTGAGCTCGGCGTACGGCGCCGGACCGACGATCTCGCCGCGGTTTTCACCTCGGACCTGGCACGTGCGGTCGAGACCGCGCGGCTGGCTTTTGCCGGCAGAGACATCGCGATCCATCAGGACGAACGGCTGCGCGAGTGCGACTACGGCGACCTCAATGGCTGCTCGGTGGCCGATCTCGCGGCCGTACGCCGGCAGCACATCGACACACCGTTCGCGGGCGGACAGAGCTATCAGGACGTCGTCGCGGCGACCGCGTCTTTCGTCGAGGAATGTAGCCAAAAATGGGATGGAAGGCACATTCTGGTCATCGCTCACTCGGCCAACCGCTGGGCGCTGCAGGTGTTGCTGGCCGGCGCGCGGCTGGCGGACCTGGTGGACGCGCCGTTTCAGTGGCAGGAAGGTTGGACGTACGAGATCTCCACTGGCTGGGTCAGTCCCGCCCGGCGCGGCTGAGTGCCTGCTCGGCCTCGGCGGCGAGACGGTCGACCAGGTCGGCGGCCGGTTCGATCGCGGTGATCAGGTCGGCCGCCTGGCCGGCCCACACCGGCTGGCTGGCGATCGCGCCGCTGTCAACCGCCGCTCGATAGGCACGTCTGGCCGCCTCCGGTTCGTCCTCGCGGTCGTGCCACTCCGCCAGGAAGCTGTCGCGGACCGTACGCGCGGTGTACTCCGCCGGCCATCCGGCCTCACGCGCGATGTCGACGATGCGGTTGCGATCGGTGTCCGCGCCGGACGCGTCGAGGATCGCCTTGGCGGTCTCCGGCGACACCAACGCCTCCGGACTCGCCTGGAACCGCGTACCGACCAACGCTCCGACGGCACCGAGCACGAGTGCCGCCGCGACGCCACGACCGTCGGCGATGCCACCGGCGGCCAGCACCGGCGTCGGCCCGGCCAGGTCGACCACAACGGGTACGAACGGCAGCGTCGCCTGGCCCTTGCCGTGACCGCCGGCCTCGCCACCTTGCGCGACGATCAGGTCTGCGCCGGCATCCAGCGCGCGCTTGGCCTCGTCGAGGTCGGTGACCTGCACGATCAACGGTACGCCGGCGTCGCGTACGCGCGATGCGAACGGCATCGGATCGCCGAACGACAGCATCAGCGCACTCGGCCGTTTTTCCAACGCCCACGCGATGACCTCGGCGTCGACGGCCCAGGTGAGGAAGCCGATCCCCCACGGCCGGTCCGTGGCCGCGGTCGCCAGCGCCACCTCGCGATCCAGCCACTCACGATCGCCTCGGCCGCCACCGATCAGTCCGAGGCCACCGCCGTTGGACACCGCCGCGGCCAGCGCGCCGCCGGCGGAGCCACCCATCGGAGCCAGCGCGATCGGATGCCGGATGCCAAAAGTCTCGGTGAATACGGTTCGAAGCGCCATCGCCCCAGTATCAGCCGCTCGGGCTGGGGCTCGGGCACTTGTCCGGCACCTCGACCGACTGCTTCGGGTCGTACGCCTGCCGGCTCCAGTCGACGCCGTCGTCGGCGCCATCATCGACGACCGACCGGTTCGGCGCGATCACGCCGGCTTTGATGTCGGCGCAACTGATGTTGTAGACGTACGAACGGATGCCCGCGACGGACAGGCCGGGATCTTCGGCGTCGTCGCCGTAGGCCCGCCACTCGATCTCGTCGTGGACGACGACGACGTGATCACCGGGGCTGTTGGACACCCCGGAGAACGCGTACGCCCAGACGTAGTTGCTTCTGACGACCAGATAGCCGGCGGACGCGCTGACCGTCAGCCGCCCGCTGACCCGTGGTGCGACGTCGGCCAGTTTCACGTCTTTCGCCACGAAAATCGCCGGTGTCGCCTCGTGCGACCGGAACATCCGCTGCTGGAACTCCCGGCTCGGCTCGGTCAACATCGCCAGGAACGTCACCGCGTTGTGATCGACCAGCGTCTCACGGTCGAGGTGCGAGGCGACCAGCGCGTTTTTGACCTGCAGCAACGCTTTCCGCACAGCCGCCGCCGACCACGAGCCCAGTGGCGTCACGGCCGGGAGCAGGATCCCGGCGGCACCTTCCGGATAAGCGGCGGCCGGCGTGCCTTCGTACAACCGATACGTGCGCGCCGGAGCGTACGACGCGCCGGTGTCCACGGCGTTCATCGCCTGGATCCGGTAAGTCGCGAAGCCGCCGAGCAGGACCAGCGCGACGATGACCCCGAGCACCGAGGTCAACGATCCCGACGCCACTGGACGAACGAACCAGTGAAGTATCCGCCGGAAAAACCCGTTTCTAGGCATGACCGTCCCCGCTAGGAATGTTCCGCGCAGATAATACGGTCAGCCCCGACGAGGCCGTTGATCAGCCGCCGAGAGCGGACTTGTTGATGGCGCGTACCAGGGTCGGGCCGCCGTAGACGAAGCCGGTGTAGAGCTGCACCACCGCCGCGCCGGCGTCGAACATCCGCAGCGCGTCGCCAGGTGTCATGATGCCGCCGACGCCGATCACCGGCAGTTTTCCGGCTGTTTCGGTGTGGACGAAGCGAACCACCTCGCGGGCGCGTACGGTCAGCGGCCGGCCGCTGAGGCCGCCGCCTTCCTCGCCGCGGGACACGTCGACGGCGGCGAGGCCGTTGCGGGTGATCGTCGTGTTGGTGGCGATGATCCCGGCGACACCGTGCTCCACGCAGACATCCAGCAGGTCGGCGATGGCGCCGTCGGTCAGGTCCGGCGCGACCTTCACGAACAGCGGCGCGCTGGATTCGGCCACCAGCGCGGAAACCAGCTCGGTCAGCTCGGTTTTGCCAGCCAGCCGGCGCAAACCCGGCGTGTTCGGCGAGCTGACGTTGATCGCCACATAGTCGGCGTATTTTTGCAGCTGCCGCAACGAAACCAGATAGTCCTCGGTGGCGTCAGCGAGCGGCGTGACCTTGGACTTGCCGATGCTGATGCCCAGCGGCACCGGCAGCCGGCCGCGTACGCCCAGACGGGAGGCCAAAACCGTGGCGCCGGCGTTGTTGAACCCCATCCGGTTGATGATCGCGCCGCTGGCCGGCAGCCGGAACAGCCGCGGTTTGTCGTTGCCCGGCTGCGGTTTCGCGGTGACCGTACCAACCTCGACCGAGCCGAAGCCGAGCGCCGGCCAGGCGTCCAGCGCGATGCCGTCCTTGTCCAGGCCCGCCGCGAGGCCCACCCGGTTGGCGAAGCGTACGCCGGCGACCAGCACCGGATCGCTGAGGAAATAGCGTTTCCGCAGCGGCGCGAGCGCTGCCGGCCGGCGAGAGATCCGCGACAGCGCTCGCAAAGTGCGGACGTGCACCGTCTCCGGGTCTCCACCGAGCCGGAACAGCGCGGTCCGCAGCGTACGTTCGTAAAGTGTCACTCAGCTGCCTGTCGGAGGTAGGCGTGCAGCCGCTGCAGCGGCCGCACGTCGATGTCGCCACGGATCAGCGCCTCGATCCCCATCACCGCCGCGGTGGCACCCTGCACCGTGGTGATGCACGGAATGTCGCGCGAGACCGCGGCACTGCGGATCTCGTAACCGTCCACGCGCGGACCGGAGTTTCCGTACGGTGTGTTGAGAACGAGGTCGATCTCGCCGTCGCGGATCAGGTCGAGACTGGTCGGCACGCCCGGCGCCGTCCGCTCGAAATGCTTCGCGACCAGCGTCGTCTCGATGCCGTGCCGGCGCAGCGTCTCGGCGGTGCCGGCGGTCGCCATGATCTCGAAACCGAGGTCGGCCAACCGCTTCACCGGGAACACCATCGCGCGCTTGTCCCGGTTGGCCAGCGATACGAAGACCTTTCCGGACAGCGGCAACGATCCGTACGCGGCTGACTGCGACTTGGCAAACGCCGTGCCGAAAGCCGTGTCGATCCCCATCACCTCACCGGTCGACTTCATCTCCGGGCCGAGCAGGCTGTCGACGCCTTTGCCTTCGGTCGTACGGAACCGCTTGAACGGCAGCACCGCCTCCTTGACCGCGATCGGCGCCTCGGCAAGCGACTCCGCGCCGTCGCCGGACGGCACCAGGATGCCTTCCTCGCGCAACTGCGCGATCGAGGCGCCGAGCATCACGCGCGCGGCTGCCTTGGCCAGCGGCACGGCGGTTGCCTTGGACACGAACGGAACTGTACGCGACGCACGCGGATTGGCTTCCAGCACATACAAAACGTCGTCTTTGAGCGCATACTGCACATTCAGCAGGCCGCGTACGCCCAGGCCGAAGGCGATCGCCTCGGTCGCCGCGCGTACGTCCTGGATGGTCGACCGGCCGAGCGTGATCGGCGGCAGCACACAGGCCGAGTCGCCGGAGTGGATGCCGGCCTCCTCGATGTGCTCCATCACGCCACCGAGATAGACCTCGGTGCCATCGCACAGCGCGTCGACGTCGATTTCAATGGAATCGTCCAGAAAACGGTCCACCAGCACCGGATGTTCGGGGTTGATCTGCGTGGCGCGCTGGATGTAACCCTCCAGCGTCTCGTCGTCGTAGACGATCTCCATGCCGCGGCCGCCGAGCACGTACGACGGCCGCACCAGCACCGGATAGCCGATGTCGTTGGCGATCGCCTTCGCCTCGGCGAAGCTGGTCGCCATCCCGTGTTTCGGCGCCGGCAGGCCGGCTTTGGCCAGCAGAGCGCCAAAAGCGCCGCGTTCCTCAGCTCGGTGGATGGCGGACGGCGGCGTGCCGACGATCGGCAGTCCGGCGGCCTCCAGCTTGCGCGCCAGGCCGAGCGGCGTCTGGCCGCCGAGCTGCACGATGACGCCGACCACTCCCGGTCCACCGGCCGCCCTGCCGGTGGAGTCCTCGACGTGGAAAACCTCAAGGACATCCTCGAAAGTGAGCGGCTCGAAATACAGCCGGTCGGAGGTGTCGTAGTCGGTCGACACGGTTTCCGGGTTGCAGTTGACCATCACGGTCTCGTATCCGGCGTCCCGCAGCGTCAGTGCCGCGTGTACGCACGAATAGTCGAACTCGATGCCCTGCCCGATCCGGTTCGGACCGGAGCCGAGGATCAGCACTTTCGGCCTGTCGCTGGGCTCGACCTCCGACTCGGCCGCCGGATCGGACTCATAGGCCGAATAGTGGTACGGCGTGGTCGCCGCGAACTCGGCCGCGCAGGTGTCGACGGTCTTGAAGACCGGCCGCACGCCGAGCCGGTGCCGCAGCGTGCGTACGCCGTCCTCGCCAGCCATTTCCGGCCGCAGCGCGGCCAGCTGGCGGTCCGACAGACCCGCGCGTTTGGCTTTGCGCAACAGATCCGGCGTCAGCGTCGGCGCGTCGCGCACCTCGGCGCCGACCTCACCGACGAAAGCGATCTGGTCGACGAACCACGGATCGTACGCGGACGCCTCACAGACCTGCTCCAGCGACGCGCCGGCGCGCAGCGCGCGTTCGACGGTGTAAAGCCGGCCGTCGTGCGGCGTACGCAGGGCCTCGAGCAGTTCGTCCACAGTGGACTCCTGCTCGGCCGCGGTCCAGAAACCGGCCGCGGGAGTCTCCATCGACCGCATCGCTTTGCCGAGTGCCTCGGGAAAACTCCGGCCGAGCGACATGGCCTCGCCGACGCTCTTCATCGTCGTCGTCAGCTCGGCGTCGGCGGCCGGGAACTTCTCGAAGGCGAACCGCGGGATCTTGACGACCACATAGTCCAGCGTCGGCTCGAAACTGGCCGGCGTGACACCGGTGATGTCGTTACGGATCTCGTCGAGCGTGTAGCCGATCGCCAGTTTCGCCGCGATCTTGGCGATCGGGAAGCCGGTGGCCTTCGACGCGAGCGCCGAGGACCGGGAAACCCGTGGATTCATCTCGATGACGACCAGCCGGCCGTCCGCCGGGTTCACCGCGAACTGGATGTTACAGCCGCCGGTGTCGACGCCGACCTCGCGCAGCACGGCGATGCCGACATCGCGTAGCCGCTGGAATTCCCGGTCGGTCAACGTCAAAGCCGGCGCGACGGTGACCGAGTCACCGGTGTGGACGCCCATCGCGTCGACGTTTTCGATGGAGCAGACGACCACGACGTTGTCGTTGCGATCACGCATCAGCTCGAGCTCGTACTCCTTCCACCCGAGCACGCTCTCCTCGATCAGCACCTCGTGCACCGGACTGGCGGCCAGGCCGGTGGTCGACATCCGGCGCAGCTGCTCCTCGTCGTGCGCCATCCCGGATCCGAGGCCACCCATGGTGAAACTCGGCCGCAGCACGACCGGATAGCCGAGCTCGTCCACAGTGGACATCACCTCGTCCAGCGAGTGGCAGACCCGCGAGCGCGGCACCTCGGCGCCGACCGACCGGACGATGTCCTTGAACCGCTGGCGATCCTCGCCGCGCTGGATGGCCTCGATGTCGGCGCCGATCAGCTCCACGCCGTATTTGTCGAGTACGCCGCGCTCATGCAGCGCGACAGCGACATTCAGCGCGGTCTGTCCGCCTAGCGTCGCGAGCAGCGCGTCCGGCCGCTCGGCCGCGATGACTTTCTCCACGAACTCCGGTGTCAGCGGCTCGATGTAGGTCGCGTCGGCGAACTCCGGGTCGGTCATGATGGTCGCCGGGTTGGAGTTGACCAGGCTGACTTTCAGTCCCTCGGCACGCAAAACCCGGCAGGCCTGGGTGCCGGAGTAGTCGAACTCGCAGGCCTGGCCGATGACGATCGGGCCGGAGCCGATCACGAGCACGTGCGCGAGATCCGTGCGCCTAGGCATTGCGTTCCTCCATCAGCGCGACGAAACGGTCGAAGAGATAGCTCGCGTCGTGCGGACCGGCGGCCGCCTCGGGGTGATATTGCACGCTGAACGCCGGCACGTCCCGGCACACCAGGCCCTCCACCACGTCGTCGTTCAGGCCGACATGGCTGACCTCGACGCGGCCGTACGGCGTGTCGCTGACCCGGTCCAGCGGGGCGTCCACGGCGAAACCGTGGTTGTGCGCGGTGACCTCCACCTTCCCGGTGGCGCGGTCCTGCACGGGCTGGTTGATGCCGCGATGGCCGAAGGTCAGCTTGTAGGTGCCAAACCCCAGCGCCCGGCCGAGCACCTGGTTTCCGAAGCAGATCCCGAAAAGCGGGATGCCGGCGTCCAGCACGCCCTTGGTCAGCTGGACAACCGCGTCGGTCGTCGCGGGATCGCCGGGACCGTTGGACAGAAAGACGCCGTCCGGTGCCAGGGTGACCAGCTCCTGCGTCGTCACGTACGCCGGCAGGACGTGCGTCGTGATCCCCCGCCGCGCGAAACTGCGCGGCGTGTTTCGTTTGATACCAAGGTCGATCGCCGCGACGGTGAACCGCGGCTCGCCGTCAGCGCGTACGACATAGGGCCGCCTGGTCGTCACATCGGCGACGTAGTCGGCGCCGACCATCGACGGACTTTGCCTGACCTTGGCCAGCAACTCGTCGGCGTCCGCGCCGTCCACATTGGAGATGCCGCACCGCATCGCGCCACGCTCACGCAGATGCCGCGTCAACGCACGCGTGTCCACCCCCGCGATGCCAACGATTCCCTGGCTGGCCAGTTGCTCGTCGAGACCGCGCTTGGACCGCCAGTTGGACGGCCGGCGCGCCGGGTCGCGTACGACGTAACCGTTGACCCAGATCCGCTCGGACTCGTCGTCCTCGTCGTTGACGCCGGTGTTGCCGATGTGCGGCGCGGTCATGCAGACGATCTGGCCGCGATAGGACGGATCGGTGAGCGTTTCCTGATAGCCGGTCATGCCGGTGGCGAAAACGGCCTCACCAAAGGTCTCCCCGACCGCGCCGTACGGCTCGCCGCGGAAGACCCGGCCGTCCTCCAGCACGAGTACGGCGCTCATTTCTGTGCCTTTCCGTCGAGCACGGTCGGCTCACCGCGCAGGAAGGTCGCGACGACCCGGCCGGACAGCTCGCGTCCGGCGTACGGCGTGTTGTGCGATCTGCTCATCAGCTCAGAAGGCCCCGGTGTCCAGGTCAGCGACGGGTCGAAAAGCGTCAGGTTGGCCGGCGCGCCGGGCCGCAATCCCTGCCCCTGCTGGGAAAGGCCGGCGATGCGCGCCGGAGTGACCGACATCCAGTCGGTGACGCGGCCCCAGATGTCGTCGGTGCCGGCCATCGCCTCGACCACAATGGACAGTGCGGTTTCCAGCCCCACCATGCCGGGACGCGCGTAGGCCCACTCGCATTCCTTGTCCTCCACGGTGTGTGGAGCGTGGTCGGTGGCGACGATGTCGATCGTGCCGTCGCGCAGTCCCTCTCGCAGCGCCAACACGTCGGCTTCCGTACGCAATGGCGGATTCACCTTGAAGACCGGGTCATAGCTGCCGACCAGCTCGTCGGTCAGCAGCAGGTGGTGCGGTGTGACCTCGGCGGTCACCCGCCATCCCTTGGATTTGGCCCAGCGGATCAGCTCGACGCTGCCGGCGGTCGACACGTGGCAGATGTGCAGCCGCGAATTCACGTGACCGGCCAGCAAAACATCGCGAGCGATGATCGCTTCCTCGGCGACGGCGGGCCAGCCGGCCAGACCGAGCCGAGCCGAGGTGTCGCCTTCGTTCATCTGCGCGCCGGCGGTCAGCCGCGGCTCCTCCGCGTGCTGCGCGATCACGCCGTCGAAAGCCTTCACATACTCCAAGGCCCGGCGCATCAGCACCGGATCGTGCACGCAGTGGCCGTCATCGGAAAACACACGTACGTCCGCCGCCGACGTGGCCATCGCGCCGAGCTCGGCCAACCGCTCGCCGGCCAGTCCGACGGTGACCGCGCCGATCGGTTGCACGTCGACCAAACCGGCGTCCTTGCCCAGGCGCCACACCTGCTCGACCACGCCGGCGGTGTCGGCCACCGGATCGGTGTTCGCCATCGCGCACACGGCCGTGTAGCCGCCGAGCGCCGCGGCACGGCTGCCGGTCTCGACCGTCTCCGCGTCCTCGCGGCCAGGCTCACGCAGATGCGTGTGCAGGTCGACCAAACCCGGCAACGCGATCAGGCCGGTGGCGTCGATGCGCTGCGCGTCGGCCGGCTCGGAGTCGACGAAAACGCCGTCGCGTACGAAAAGATCCCCGACCTGAGTGCCGGAGACGATCCAGGAGGAGGTCACGCTATCCCGCCCAACATAAGGTAAAGAACCGCCATTCGTACGCTCACGCCGTTGGCGACCTGCTCGACGATCGTGGACCGAGCGGAGTCGGCCACCTCCGGACTGATCTCCATGCCGCGGATCATCGGACCCGGATGCATCACGATCGCGTGCTCCGGCAGCAGCCCCATCCGCACCACGTCCAGGCCGTATCGTCGCGAATACTCGCGTACGGACGGGAAAAACGACGCGCTCATCCGCTCACGCTGGACCCGCAACATCATCACCACGTCCAGCTTCGGCAGCACCGCGTCCAGGTCGTAGGACACCTGGACCGGCCAGTTTTCCACGCCGACCGGCAAAAGCGTCGGTGGAGCCACCAGCGTGACCTCGGCGCCGAGCGTGTTCAGCAGCCACACGTTGGAACGCGCGACGCGCGAGTGCAACACGTCGCCGACCAGCGCGACCCGCAGGCCCTCCAACCGGCCGAGCCGCGACCGCATCGTGTAGGCGTCCAGCAGCGCCTGCGTCGGATGCTCGTGCGTGCCGTCGCCGGCGTTCACCACGGATCCGTCGATCCAGCCGGAAAGCCGGTGCGCGGCGCCGGAGGCCGAGTGCCGGATGACGACCGCGTCGGCCCCCATCGCCTGCAGCGTCAGCGCGGTGTCCTTGAGGCTTTCGCCCTTGGAGACGCTGGATCCCTTGGCGGCGAAGTTGATCACGTCGGCGGACAGCCGTTTGGCCGCCGCCTCGAAGGAAATCCGGGTGCGCGTCGAGTCCTCGTAGAACAGATTGACCACCGTACGGCCGCGCAATGTCGGCAGTTTTTTCACCTCCCGACCGGAAACCGCGGCCATCTCGCCGGCGGTGTCCAGCACCAGCGTCGCGGTCTCCCGGTCCAGGTCGGAGGCGGAGAGCAGATGGTCGATCAACGCGCACCTCCGGGCGTCAGGATGACCGCGTCCGCACCGTCCACTTCGGACAGTCGGACGTGCACGCTCTCGGCCATCGAGGTCGGGATGTTCTTGCCGACGTAGTCTGCGCGGATCGGCAGCTGCCGGTGGCCACGGTCGACAAGCACGGCCAGCTGCACCGACGACGGCCGGCCGAGGTCCTTGAGCGCGTCCAGCGCGGCGCGGACCGTACGGCCGGAGAACAGCACGTCGTCGACCAGGATCACCCGCTGGTCGTCGATGCCGCCGGCCGGCAGGTCGGTGTGCTCCAACGCGCGTACGCCTCTCAGGCGCAGATCGTCGCGATAGAGGGTGATGTCCAGGGTGCCGACCGGCATCGCCAAGTCGGCAAATGTCCGGATCCGGTCACCGAGCCGGCGAGCCAGTGGCGCGCCGCGGGTCGGGATGCCGAGCAGCACGGTGTCCGCGCCGCCTTCGGTCTTCTCCAGGATCTGGTGCGCGATGCGGTCCAGCGTCCTGGCCATCGCATCGGCGTCGAGAATCGTCTTGTCCGGTGGTGGCGCACCGGTACGCTCCACGGCAGTCATCGCGCCTCCTTCGCCGCCTCACTGGACGGCTGGTTAAAGGAATGTCGACCGACTGGCACGCTACCAGCGGGTTTACCGCACCGCGCGGTCGCCGCGCGGTGTCGTGCCGACCGTCACAGCCCGACAGTTGACCGACCGGCCAGGCCGTCACAGCCGGCTCTTGCGATCGTTCGCATTGACGCCGCGACACGCGCGAGAGACGATAGCTGCAGGTAACGATTGAATAACGTGGTGCGATCGGAAAATCGGCCGTAACGCTGAGGTGGTCACCGTGCGATAGATCATGCACGAGAACCGTTACGCACAGCCTCAGATGAGAATGTGACAACGAATCTCGATGAAGACCCCAATGTCGTCACTCTCCGTAGTATGATCACGGATGGTAACGGAAGACCAGGACGCAACTCGGAGCTTGGATGTCTGACTACGCACGTGCCCTCGGCGCTCGGCTGCGCGCCATCCGCCAGCAGCAGGGTCTGTCGCTGCAAGGCGTGGAAGAAAAGTCCTCCGGCCGCTGGAAGGCGGTCGTCGTCGGGTCGTACGAGCGCGGTGACCGCGCCGTCACGGTGGCCCGGCTGTCGGAGCTGGCGGACTTCTACCGCGTCCCCATGTCCGAGCTGCTGCCGGACCCGACGCCGAGCCGGCACGAGGAGAGCGGCCGGGTCGTCCTCGACCTGGAGCGGCTGCTGCACCTGCCGTCCGACGAGGCCGGCGCCCTGCTGCGCTATGCGCGCAGCATCCAGCAGCAGCGCGGCGACTACAACGGTCGCGTGCTGTCGATCCGCGCCGACGACATGCGCGCGCTGGCGATCATCTACGACACCTCGCCGTCCGGCCTCAACGAGCGGCTGAACGAGTGGGGCGTACTGATCGGCGGCGACGCCCGCCAGCCGCAGTAGACCGCAGGGCCGCCCTGCGTGCGCCGAGCGCGCACGCAGGGCGGCCTTGCCGCTTACGTCGGCAGCTCGCTTTTGACCAGCTGGATCTTGCCGAGGACGCCGTTCACGAACCGCGGCGAGTCGTCGGTGGAGAGCAGTTGCGCGAGCTCCACGGCCTCGTTGATGGCGACCGCGTCGTCGACGTCGTCGCACCACATCATCTCGAAGATCGCGACCCGCAGCAGGTTGCGGTCGACCGGCGGCATCCGCTCCAGCGTCCAGCCCTCGGCGTACGTGCCGAGCAGCTCGTCGATCCGCGCGCGGTGCGCTGAGGCGCCCTCGACCAGCGTGACCGTGTAGTCCTGCACCGGCGGGTCGGCCTGTTTGAGCCGGTCGGCCAGGATGCCGGCCGCGTCCAGGCCGCGCAGGTCGGCCTCGTACAACACGTCCAGGGCCCGTTTCCGGGCCTTGCGCCTGGCCGACATCTCGGCCGTCCCGGCACTCCAGCTGTCTTTGCCGTCTGGCAACGGAGGTCAGCTCGAGACGCGGCCGATGTAACGGCCGTCGCGGGTGTCGACCTTGATCTTCTCGCCGCTGGTGACGAACAGCGGCACCTGGATCTCGGCGCCGGTCTCCAGCGTCGCCGGCTTGGTGCCGCCGGTGGACCGGTCACCCTGCAGGCCGGGGTCGGTCTGGCTGATGGTGATCTCCACGCTGGCCGGCAGCTCGATGTAGAGCGGCGTGCCGTCGTGCAGCGCGACCGTCACCTCGGCGTTGTCCAGCAGGTAGTCCTTGGCCCCGCCGACCACGTCGCCGGGCACGGTGACCAGGTCGTACGTCTCGCCGTCCAGGAAGACGAAGTCCTGGCCCTCGGCGTAGGAGTAGGTCATGCCGCGCTTGTCGACGTTGGCGGTCTCCACCTTGGTGCCGGCGTTGAAGGTCTTGTCGACGACCTTGCCGGACAGCACGTTCTTCAGCTTGGTCCGGACGAAAGCGCCGCCTTTGCCGGGCTTGACATGCTGGAACTCCACGACCGACCAGAGCTGGCCGTCCAGGTTGAGCACCAAGCCGTTCTTCAGGTCGTTCGTGGTGGCCATGCGCGCTTACGTCTCCTGATCAAGTTGAGAAACAACCGTAAAGAGCCAGTATATCGGCGTCACGTCGACGGCCTGCAGCAACCTCAGCCCGAGGCCAGGGCCGCCGTCGGCGACAGGCGCGCGGCGCGTACGGCCGGATAGAGGCCGGCCAGCGCACCGATCGCCACCGTCAGCACCACGGCGGCCACGCTCACCCATGGCGGCACGCTCAACGACCAGCCACGCGGCAGCGCGTACACGGCCGTGGCGGCGATCCCGCCGACCACGCCGGCCAGGCCGCCGAGCAGCGACAACAGCACCGACTCGACCAGGAACTGCAGCGCGATGTGCGAGCGTCGAGCACCGAGAGCGCGCCGCAGCCCGATCTCGCCGCGCCGTTCCAGCGCCGAGATGACCATGGTGTTCGCCACCCCGACCCCGCCGACCAGCAACGCGACCGCGCCGAGGCCGACCAGCAGGCCGGTGAACGCCTGGTTGGCGGCGTTGCGCGCGGCCAGGGCGTCCGACGGCCGGCTGACCGTGACCTGCTCGGGGTGGCGCGGGTTGGCGGTGGCGGCGAGTACGGCACCGACCGCGTCGACCGTCTCGTCGGCGGACCGCTCGTAGACCGTGCTCGGATGGCCATCGAATTGGCCACAGCAGCCGAGCAACGCGGTGGCGACCGGCCAGCCGATCAGCGCGGCGTCGTCCAGCTCGGGCGCGAGCGCCACCGGGCCGAGGATGCCGATCACGGTGAACCAGTGCCGGCCCAGCCACACACTCACGCCAGGCGACGCGATGCCGAGCAGCCGCGCGGTGTCGCTGCCGAGTACGACCGCCGGATATCGCGCCGTCGCGGCGTTCAGCCAGGTGCCGCTGGCGGTCGTCGCGCGTACGGTCGACGGCAGGTCGAGGTCGGCGGCCAGCACGGCGATGCTGTTGCTCTCGACGACCGGGATGCGGTCGGTGCGATAGACGTTCGCGTCCGGCACCGCACCGGTCGCGGACGCGGCCGTCACCGGGCCGATCCGCCGGATCATCGACGGCGCGGTGTCCGGCAGCGTGGCCCGCTGACCCTTGGCCAGGTCCTGGCCGGCGGTGACCCGCAACAGGTTCGTGCCGAGCAGGTCCAGCTGCCTGTTCAACTGTGCCTGGCTGGAGGTGGAAATCCCCACCACCGCGGTCATCGACGCGATCCCGATGGCGATTCCGAGCGCGGACAACAAAATCCGCAGCGGCCGGGCGCGCAGGCCATAACCGCCGACGCGCGCCAGGTCGGCACCTCGCAGACGTGACTTCACCGGACCTCCCCGTCCCGCATGGTGATCACCCTTGGTACGGCGGCGGCCAGCTGACGGTCGTGGGTGATCAGCACGACGGTCGTACCGGTGGAATGCAGGTCCCGCAGCAGCTCCAGCACTCCCCGGCCGGACTCGCTGTCCAGGTTGCCGGTCGGCTCGTCGGCGAGCAGCAGCGCCGGCTGGCCGACCACCGCGCGAGCGACCGCGACGCGCTGCTGCTCGCCGCCGGACAGCTCGTACGGCCGGTGGCTCAGCCGCTCGGCCAGGCCGACGCGTTCGAGCGCCTCACGTGCGCGCCGTCGCCGCTGCCGTAAGGAAACACCGGTGTAGAGCAGTCCATCCGCCACGTTGTCCAGCGCCGTACTCCCCGCCGCGAGGAAAAAGTGTTGGAAGACAAAGCCAATCCGGTGCGCGCGGATCCCGGCCAGCCGGTGGTCCGGCAACCGCGACACGTCCTCGCCGTCGATCCGGACCTCGCCCGCGGTTGGCCGTTCCAGCGTCCCGATCAGGTGCAGCAGCGTCGATTTTCCCGAACCGGACGGCCCCACGATCGCCACCAGCTCGCCGGCCTCGATGGCCAGCGACACACCGCGCACAGCCGGCGTCTGGAATCCCGCGCCGCTGCGGAAAACCTTGCCTACGGCCGACAACTCGACCAGTCCGGTCATGACGGCGGCATCCCGACCCTGGTGCCGGCGGTCAGTCCCGGCCCGGAGACCTCGACCGCGCCAGACCCGAAAAGTCCGGTCCTCACCGGCACGATTCGCGTCTGGGTCCCGTCGACGACCTGCAGGCCATAGCCGCCTTCGGCAAGCGCGAGCAGGGCCGCCACCGGCACGGTCAGCACGTCCTTTCGCTGCGCCGACACCAGATGTACGGTCACCGGCGCGCCTTCGAGCGCGGTTATCCGGCCAGGATCGCGAAACGCGATCGCGACCGGGATCGTCGTCTGCCCGCTTTGCGTGGTCGCGGCCGTGCCAACCGAAGCGATCACCCCGGCGGTCGTCGTGTGGTCGGGCAGGTCGATGGTGACCGCCGCCCCGGCGCGCGCGTATTGCTGGTCGGAGATGTCCAGCGGCACGTTGACCGCGCGTACGGCCGAGGTGCATTGCAGGACCGGCTGCCCCGGACCGACCTGGTCGCCGGTTTTCCTGGTCTGCGCGGCGATCCGGACCGGACCGGACGCGACGGACACCGACGACGGCGTGATCGTCCCGGTCGCCGCCACGCCCCGGTCGGTCTGCCAGCGGCGTACGGCATCGGCCGTGTTGCTGGTAAACCGATCGTCGACGGTGAAACCGCCATAGCCGAGCGCCGCGAGATTGCTTTCCAGCTCGGCCACATCGGCACCGGTCGCGTCCGTCGACAGTGGACGATAGAACGGGACCGAGCCGTACATCAGGAAAACCGGCTGCGCGTCCACCGCGTAGAGCGCCTGCCCGCGCGAGACTTGGCTGGCCTGCGCGGCAATCGAGGTGATCGTGCCGGCGGTGCGAGCCACCAGGTCGGCCGGCGTGCCGTAGGAGATGGCGCCGTCCACGTCGACGGTCTCCTCGATGTCCGCGCGTGTCACGGTGGCGGTCGCCGCCGGCAGGCCGCTGGTGGCCGGCGGCTTGGCTGCTCCGGACAACAGGCCGGTCGCGGCGACCGCGGTCGCGCCGATGACGACCGCGGCACCGCCGGCGACCGCGACGATCCGCCTCATTTCCTGCCCCCGTTGGACCGGCAGGCCTGCTGCGCGACGTCGAACTTCGCTTTGTCCTTCTTGTCCAGCGTGAATCCGCCGTCCGGCCGCGGATCGGGGAAACTCGGCAGGCCGTGTGCCCGGATGCACGCGGCCCAACGGCGCAGCTGTGCCAGCTGCGCCGGCGTGACCGGCCCACCGGTGCCTTTCGGGTTGTACGCCGCACACGCCCGCATGGCGCTGTTCAGCTTGGTCTTGTCCTTGCCGGTGACGGTGAGCCCGCCGCTCGGACCCGGATCCGGTACGTCCACGCCGTGCGCTCGCAGGCAGCGGCTGAACTGCAGAGCGCGCTCGTGTGGATCCGCGGCTGGCGCGGCGGTCGTCGAAGCGGACGACGTGGCACCGCCGGCGGTCGCCACCTTCGGCGGTGACGTGGACGAACACGCGCTGACCGCGAAAAACACCAACAAAATCGCAACGAGAGTACGCATGGCGGCATTGAACCGACCGGCCGATAAGGCCAGCGTCAGCGTTTCTCCTTATCGCGGTTTTATGTTTTCTGACGACAATGGTGTCGCGGAGGTGGTCGGAGTGCGCGTACTGGTCGTGGAGGACGAGCGGCTGCTCGCCGACGCGATCGCCGAAGGGCTGCGGCAGGAAGCGATCGCTGTCGACGTGACCTACGACGGCGATCAGGCGCTGCAACGGATCGCGGTGAACGCGTACGACGTGGTGGTGCTCGACCGCGACCTGCCGGCGGTCTCCGGCGACGAGATCTGCCGGCGGATGGTCCAGGACGGACGCGACACGCGCGTACTCATGCTGACCGCGTCGACCACGGTGGACGACCGGGTCGACGGACTCGCGCTCGGTGCCGACGACTATCTCGGCAAACCGTTCGCCTTCGCCGAGCTGGTCGCGCGCGTACGCGCGTTGGCCCGCCGGTCGCGTCCGGCCGCGCCGCCGCGGCTGGTCAGATCGGGCCTGCGAGTCGATCCCGGCCGCCGCGAGGTGCTCCGCGACGGGCATCCGGTTTTCCTGTCGCTCAAGGAATTCGCCGTACTGGAAGAGCTGATGCGCGCGGACGGCGCGGTGGTGTCGGCCGAGACGCTGTTGGAGCGGGTATGGGACGAGAACATCGATCCGTTCACGAACGTCGTACGCGTGACGGTGATGACGTTGCGCCGCAAGCTCGGCCAGCCGCCGCTGATCGGCACGGTCCGCGGAGTTGGCTACGAGCTGCGTTGACCGTCCGCGCGCGACTGACGCTTTGGTATGGCGGCATGCTGATCCTCAGTGGCCTGGTGCTGATGGTCGTGACGTACGTGCTGTTTCTCGGCACTTTGCACGGAAACATCGCGAAAGTCGTCGTGGACCCGAAAAACGACCCCGGCCTGAGCAAAACCATCGACAAACTCCAGTCAGGTGCTTACTCGCAGCGGGACAGCGCGCTGCTCAAAGCGCAGATCGCCGCCAAACAACGCGCGGTCGAAAACGCGGCCGCGCAGTCGCTGGTCACCAATTCGGCGATCGCGCTGGGACTGGTCAGCGTGTTCGCGATGTGCGGCGGTTGGGTGCTGGCCGGCCGTGCGCTGCGTCCGCTGGACCGCGCGCTCAGCAACCAGCGCCGGTTCGTCGCGGACGCGTCGCATGAGTTACGGACGCCGCTGGCGGTCAACCGTACGCTGCTGGAAGTCGCCGCCGCCCGGCCCGACGCATCGGACGACGTGCGCGTGCTGGCCGGAAAACTGCTGGAAGCCACCGCACGGCACGAAAAACTGCTCGACGGGCTGCTGACGCTCGCGCGCAGCGACGAAGGCCGCACGGCTCGTACGCCGGTCGATCTGGCCGACGTCACCGCCGCGGCCGTGGAAGTTTCCCGCCGTCCGGCCGAAAAGGCCGGTGTCGAGCTGCGTACGACCCTGAAACCGGCGGTCTGTCTTGGCGATCCGGTGCTGCTGGAGCGCGTTGTCCTCAACCTGCTGCAAAACGCGGTCACCTACAACCACTCCGGCGGCCAGGTCGACATCCAGACCTCGCACCCCGCCACGTTGACCGTGACCAACAGCGGTCCGGTCGTCGGCGCGGAGCAGACGGACGAGATTTTCCAGCCGTTCCACCGGCTCGGACCGCGGACCGCCGGCACCGGACGGGTCGGCCTCGGGCTGGCCATCGTACGGTCGGTGGCGGTCGCTCACGGCGGCAGCGTCACCGCGACAGCACGACCGGAAGGCGGCCTGACCGTCGTGTTCACGCTGCCGAAGGCGTGAGGACCAGGCGGCGGTGCACGGCGCCATAATGTACGCCGCTGCCGGCCTCCTCGAAGCCAAACCGTTGCGCCAGACCAAAAGACGGCTTGTTGTCCTCGTGGACGAGGGCCCAGATCTCCGGCACGCCGACCGTGTCGAAGCCATGCCGGATGACCGCCTCGGTAGCCTCACGCGCCAACCCGAGGCCCCACCGCTCCGGCATCAGAAACCAGCCGATCTCGGCCGGCGCGCCAGGCAACTGGTCGCTCGGGCGCAGGTGGCTACGGCCGATCACCAGGCCGCTGTCCGGCTCGGTGACGACCCAGCTGCCGAGGCCGTCCGGGTAGTCGGCGGCCAGCACGCGGCGCACCGACTCGGCGTGCGAACGCAGATCCTGCGGCAGGCCCTGCAGATATCGGGTGGTCTCCGGCTGGCGCGCCAACCGGAGCAGGCCGACCGCGTCGGCGATCGCGTACTGCCGCAGCACCAGCCGCCGCGTACGCAGGGTCGGCACGTTCATGGTCGCTCCAATGCGAGAAACGTGTGCGGTCCGGCCGGCAGCTCACCGCCGCCACGCTCGGCAAAACCGAAGCGCGCGGCGAGCGCCAGCGACCGCTCGTTGTCCACGTGAACGGTGGCCCACACCTCCGGCACGTCCAGCTCGCCGAACGCGTAGTCGAGCTGTGCGCGTACGGCCTCGGCGGCCAGTCCCTGGCCCCAGCGGTCGCGGGCCAGAAACCATCCCATCTCCACCGGCGCGCCAGGCAGGTGGATGCTCGGCCACAGGCCACCCTGGCCGACGTACGCGCCGGTGGCGCGGTCGAGCCAGACCCAGTTGCCCATGCCCGGCGGCTTCGGCTCGGCGAGCCGTTTGGCCACCGCGTCGGTCAGCTCGGCCACGGTCGCCGGCCGCAGCGAGATGAACCGGACGAAATCCGGCTCGGCATAGAGCGGATAGAGGTGCTCGGCGTCCTCGATCCGCAGTGCCCGCAGGTGCAGCCGCTCGGTGTCGAGCGCCCGCACGGTCATCGCGCGGCTAGCCAGTGCAGCGCGAGGACATATCCGCGTACGCCCAGACCGGCGATCACGCCGGTCGCGACGCCGGAAACGAAGCTGTGGTGCCGAAACTCCTCGCGCTGGTGGATGTTGCTGATGTGCACCTCCACCAGTGGCGCGGTGAGCTGTGCGCAGGCGTCGCGGACGACCACGCTGGTGTGGCTCCAGCCGGCCGGGTTGAGCACCACCGGATGGCCGGCGTCGGCGGCCTCGTGCAGCCAGCCGATCAGCTCGGCCTCGCTGTCGGTCTGCCGCACGTCGACGGCCAGGCCGAGCTCCTTGCCGGTGGTTTCCAGCAGCTCGACCAGGTCGGCGTAGGTGGTGGCGCCGTACTTGTCCGGCTCGCGTTTGCCGAGCCGGCCGAGGTTGGCGCCGTTGAGGACGAGGACAGTCACCGGCTCAGGTTATCTGTCGTGCCGCGACGGCGAGGAAGACAGTCGTGCAGTGGTCGACGATCTCCTGCTGGTCGACGGCCAGATCGCCGGCCAGCCAGGCGGTCAGCGTCTGCGCCAGGCCGCCGACCATGAACTGCGCGACCACGGCGAGCCGGTTGTCGGCCTCCAGCTGGTAAAACTCGCGCGCCTCGGCGGTCAGCAGCGACGCGAACAGCTGCGCCGACCGCAGCCGCCGCTGCGCGAGCAGGCTCGACAATGAGGTGGCGAACAGCAGCCGGCCGCGGCGTGGATCGTCGGCGACGGTGCGTACGATCGCCGACAGACCGGCTCTGACCTTGGCTTCCGCCTCCGGCGGCGCCTCGGTGACGGCATGCAGCGCGGTCTGCGCGATATCGGTGATGACCTTGTCGAACACGGCCTCGGCGAGCGCGTCACGGTCGGCGAAGCTTTCGTAGAAGTAGCGCGTCGCCAGGCCGGCCCGCTGGCAGACGCCGCGTACGGTCAGCGCCGTCTCCTCCGCCGCGCCGAGCAGCTCGAGGCCGGCCTCCAGCAGCTGCGTCCGCCGCTCGTCGCGGCGCAGGTCACCCTGGACTCCTCCGTACACCCGCATCCGTCCATCTTGACAGACCTTCGACGCACGCGTTGGATATCTGAATACGCCTGTGTGCAGATTTGGGGAGGCCCGATGACGACCGCGGTGAGGCCGGACGTACGGCTGGACGACCTGGTCATCGGGCTCGCGGTGATCGGCGGCGGCGCCAACGTGATCATGCAGCTGTCGTGGCCGGGGGTCGGCTATGGCGTCTACGAGAGCAAGGTGGACAGCGGCAGCCTGTTCCGGCATCCGGTCAAGCGGACGCGTACGACGCTGAGCTATCTGGCCGTCGCGATGCTCGGCACGCCGGCCGAGCGCCGCGCCTATCGGCTCGCGGTCAACAAGTCGCACGCGCAGGTGCGCTCGAGCCCGTCGAGTCCGGTGAAATACAACGCTTTCGACCCGGAGCTGCAGCTGTGGGTCGCCGCCTGCCTGTGGAAGGGTTTCGAGGATTCGTACCGTTATTTTGGCTCGCGGCCGCTGACCGACGCCGAGTGGGACCATCTCTATCGCGAGGCGGCGGTGCTCGGCACGACGCTGCAGGTGCCAGAAGACCGGTGGCCGGCCGACCGCGCGGCTTTCGAGGCGTACTGGCGGGACGGCGTCGCGCGGATCTCGATCGACGACACCGTACGCGGCTATTTGCGGGATCTCGCCTCGCTGCGGTTTCTGCCGTGGATCGTCGGCGCTCCTTTGGCGCCGATGAACAGGTTTTTCACCACCGGCTTCCTGCCGCCGGAGTTTCGCGACCAGATGCGGCTGCCGTGGACCGACCGCGACCAGCGGCTTTTCGACCGTACGCTGGCCGCGATGGCCGCCGCCGTCCGCCTGATGCCGCGTCCGGTGCGGATTTTCCCGATGAACGCTTACATGTGGGACGTACGCCGGCGGATCAGGGCCGGCAAACCGCTGGTCTAACCGCGCGGCAACGGCGGGGGCGGCGCGACGAAACCGTCGTCACGGCCGGCGAGCACCGTCCCCTCAGCGAGGACGTGGTCTTCGGGCCGCAGCAGGAAAACCACCGCTACCATCCGCTTGCGGCCGTCGGCCAGCGCCGGCATGTCCAGGCACAGGTGGAATTCGCGCTCCTCGGCCGCCCAGCTGCCGGTGCGGTAGGCGCCGTCGATGGGACGGATCTCGGCGCGGCTCGGCCTGGTCTGCCGGAGGAACCGCACCGACGCGCCCGGCTCCGGCTCGATCCATAACGCGGTCTCCGGCTCGGCCGGCGCGTCTCCGGTCGCCGTGACCGAGACGATCGCGTGCACCTCGGTGGCGCCTGGCAGGACGAGGATCTGCATCCGGAAGTCCAACGGTGCGGGCACAGCGGCACTTTATCGGAAGTTGATCAAGGCGCGGCCGGTCACCCAAACCAGGACTTTTCCAGCCGGATCGCCGGCAGCACGAACGGGATGTAGCCCAGACCGAGCGGATTTCCACCGGCCAGCAGGGAAATCCTGGCCTTGGTCACCGCTGCGCCGATCGGGTCGCCATCCACCAGGAAGGCGCGCAGGCACTCGCGCGCGAACGCGTCGGCGAGCGGTTCGAAGACGGTGATCTCGGTGCCGATCACACCGCTGGCCCAGGCCTGCTCGACGAAGAAGCTGACGAAGTCGATGGCCCGCTCCGGCGCCAGGTCGGACGTACGGCAGCCGTTGAGAAACACCAGTGGCCGGCTGACCGGCCAGCGGACGATCCGCTGGTGCAGGTTGTCCGGCGTGATCACCTGCTCGTCGCCGCTGCCGACCTTCACATAGGGCACCGAGCCGTCGACGCCGCCGTGGCAATAGAAGTAGACGACCTGCGGGTCGCCGCTGGTCAGTGCCCGCAACGTGCTCGTACGGTCGTGGCCGAGCTGGTAGTCGCGCCATGGCAGCAGGCCGCGCAGCGCCTCGACATGCGTTGCGGTGGATGGAAAATCGCGGTAGACGCCACCGGCCAGCCGGACGCCGCCGTCGTACCACATGGTCAACGGCACGGTCGGCGCGGCGCCGATCGACAGCGGGATGCCCAGCGCGTGCCGGAAACCCCAGAATCCGCCTGGACACACGACTTCCGGGTCAGGCTCGCGCGCCTGGACGCAGTCGCCGGTCAGGCACGCGCTGCCGAAGATCTGACCTTTCTGTGCCACGTCCAGGAAATCCGAACAGAGCCGGAGCTCGCGCGCGTTGGTGTCCAACGGCAGGTCGTAAAGCATCGCGGCCGGCACGACATGTTGCGCCGCCTGCGTGAGCGCGATCTGCACGAATCCGGGACGTCGCAAGGCTTTCCCGACCTTGTCGGCCATCGCGTACGCGTCGGTGCCACTCCCCCGGCCGAGCGACCGCAACAGCAGGTGGTGCAGCCGATAGCCGTTGACCGCCAGCACCGCGAGGTCGGCGGTGATCTGCTCGACGGACGGCTGGTTTTCGTACCGGTAAGGCAGGTCCGGGCGCCACGGCTCCTCCGAGCCCCAGGCCACCCGGCTGAGCGCGCCGCGCGCCTGCGCGATCTGGTCGCCGAGCTGCCCTTCGCCGATGGTGGCCTCGGCGCGCAGCAGGCTGCTGCCGTCGGTCGCCAACACCTGCAACGCGTGCGTACCGACCGCGACGCTCGCCGCGTGCTCCGGATGTTGTTTGCTGGCAACGATGTCGTACGGATCGGCGATCCGGTAGTCCACTGTGGACGTGAGCGCGTGCGGCGCGAAGATCGACGACGAGGCGACCTCGGCCTCGATCAGCCTGGTCTGCAGCAGCACCTGCCGCCAGTAGATGTGGCACCACAACCGCGCCTTGCCCGGCCGGTCCGGCGCGGTCACCGGAAAGAACAGCCGGTCCGACGGCACCTCACTGTCCACAAAGGACGGTTGGTAGGTGACGTACGCGCTGCCGTCCGACCGCAGCGTCAGCCGTCCGATCGCGCGGCCAGGGTCGACCTGCAGTCCGTCCGGCACCTGGAAGAGCGACACCGTGAGCATGGCGCGAGCCGGCAGGTTTGCCGGCAGCGACACGGCTTCCCGCTCGATCGAGGCGGCCAGCGGCCGGCCGACGTCCAGCCAGAACAGGTACTTTCCGCGGGTGGCCAGCGCGTGGTCGGCATCCAGTGGCGTCGACGGCGTCTGCGGCAACGCGAAACCAGTGTTGACGACCGCGTCCCGGGACATCGGAGACGCCGGCTCGGAGGGCACGTACGGCTCAGCCGGCTCGTGCTCCTCGGCCTCGGCCCCCGGCGGATCCGGCCGCCACGTCGTCGGCGGAGCCCACGGACTCAGGTCCGGCTGAGCGGCGGCGCCACCCGAGGGACCGCCCTGCAGTGGCTGGCTGCCCCACCCTGGTTGACCGCCGGGCTGAATCGGGCCGGTGGACGGATACGGCGAAGGCGTCGGCACCGGCGGGAGCGCAAGCGGAGCCATCCAGACATCCGCGCTGGCCAACAGGTTTCCGGCCAGGTCGACCATCCACACCTGCGCCACCAGCGTCGGCGCATAGCCGCTGGCGACCGCGCCGACGGACAGGTGGACGAACAGGTCGCGCCGGCCGGGACGCCACTCGGACATCGCGAACGAGGCCTGGTCGGCCGCCGTCTCCGGACCGGCGAATCCGCCGCCGTACTCGCCGATTCGCTCGACCGTCGCGCCGGCCAACGCCCGCACGTGGACCACGGTTTCGGTCGCCGGAACGCCGTTGGGGTGCGGTGTCGCCTCGATCGACACCGAGGCGGCGAGCTGGCGGCGGTCGGCGGTCGGCTCGACCGGGGCCGGCGGCAGGGCGGCGAAGTACAGTAAGTCCGGCATCAGCGGCGGATACCCTTTTCGGTCGCGTCACCCATCGCACCACGGTCCGGTCCGTCCGGCAGCGACTCGGTCGCGCCCGGCCGGTTGCGACGGCCGTCGATGAAGTAGTCGACGCCGAAGTTCCCCGAAATCGCCACCAGCACGGCAAGCACCCCGAGATAGCCGAAAAAGCCGAGAAAAAGCCCGATACCGTACGCGCCGAACAGGTCGGTGCCGGCCGGGAACAGCGCCAGCACCGCCCCGCCGCCGACCGCACCGACCAGTCCGGCGATGTCGGAGAATCGTACCGGCGCGGAGCGGTGCCGGTTGATGTAATAGACAAACCAGCCGATAAGGAAGCCGAAAGCGCCGGCGCCGAGCATCTGGACAGTGGTCGCCTGCTGCATCCGACCATTATGCGGCCCCGACGCACGCGGCCGGCAAGTTCTACAGCCGCGGGTCCACCGGCTCGGATTCCAGCGCGAGCACCGCGAAGACGCACTCGTGGACGCGCCAGAGCGGCTCGCCGCGGGCCAGCCGCTCCAGCGCCTCGATCCCCAGCGCGTACTCGCGCGCCGCCATCGACCGCTTGTGCCCGAGGCCGCGGGATCGCAGCCGCGGCAGGTGGTCGACGTAGTCAGGGCCGTAGATGATCCGCAGGTATTCGCGGCCGCGCACCTTCAACCCCGGCTGCACCAGACCGCGCCCGCCGCGAACGAGGTTCGCGGCGGGCTTGACGACCATCCCTTCGCCGCCTTCGGCGGTCAGCGCCTCCCACCAGCCGACCGCCGCCTCGACGGCCGCCGGATCGGTGGTGTCCACATAGGACCGCCGGGTCGCCGTGACCAGCTCGGGATCGGCCTCCACCAGCCGGTCGGCCCAGGCCAGGTGCTCGGCGTGCGGCCGCTCGTGATAGGCGGCGCCTTCGGTCGCGAGCAGTTGGAACGGCGCGATCCGTACGCCGGTCAGATCCTCGGTCTGCCAGCAGTAACGCCGGTATGCCGCGGTGAACGCGGCGGCGTTGGCGGCACGCCGGTCCGCACGCGCGGACAGCTCGCCGACGTCCAGGCCGCGGGCCGCCGCACGCGCCAGGACATCAGCCGCCGCGGGAAAAACCGCGCCGGCGGCGGCGCCCACGGCGGCGTACTGTCCGCGCAGCAAACCCTCGGCCTTGACGCTCCACGGCAGCAGCTCGGTGTCCAGCAGCAGCCATGACGTGTTGAGCTCCTGGAAAAGTCCGGCGCGGTCGGCTGCTTCGGCCAGCCGGGTCAGAAACCGGATCGTACGCGCAGGATCGAAAAACGGCCGGCCGGTGCGGGTCCACAGCTCACCGAGACTTCCTTCCGGCATGCCGAAACGCTCGGCCGCGACGGCGGAATCGCGACAGACCAAGGCAACCGCTCGTGACCCCATGTGCTTTTCCTCGCACACGACGGCATCCACGCCATCGGCACGATAAGCCTCGAAGGCCTGCAGCGGATGTTCCAAAGAGTCCGGCAGCTGTGAGGTCGCCACCGGCGACATGGTCGGCGGCAGGTAGAGCAGCCATCGCGGGTCGACCGCGAAGCGGCTCATCACCTCCAGCGCCGCTGCCGCGTTTCCCTCGCGTACGGTCACCCGGCCGTGCAGCCGCGTCTCGATGCCGGTGTTGCCGAGCACGTCCTTCAGATCGAGCACGACCGGATCACGGCGCACCGAGTCGGCCGGCGCGGTCGCCGGGTCGCGCGGAAACGGCTTCGCCGGCTGGTAATAGACCTTCTGCGCCGGCACGGACACGACTTCTCGCTCCGGATAACGCAAAGCGGTCAGCCGGCCGCCGAAAACGCAGCCGGTGTCCAGGCACATCGTGTTGTTGACCCACTCCGGCGCCGGCACCGGAGTGTGGCCGTAGAGCACCATCGCCTTGCCGCGATAGTCGTTGGCCCACGGATAGCGCACCGGCAGCCCGAACTCGTCGGTCTCACCGGTGGTTTCACCGTACAGAGCGAAAGAACGTACGCGACCGGACGCGCGGCCGTGGTAGCGCTCGATGAGTCCGGCGTGCGAGACCACCAGCCGTCCGTCGTCGAGGACATAGTGCGAGATCAGGCCATCGGCGAACTTCTCCACCCGGGCACGGAAATCCGCCGGCTCGACGGTCAGCTGCTCCAGCGACTCGGCCAGCCCATGGGTTACCCGTACGTTCCTGCCGCGCAACGCGCGCAACAGCTTGGCTTCGTGGTTGCCGCTCACGCAGTACGCGTCGCCGGCGGCCACCATCCCCATCACCAGCCGCAGCACGCCGGGCGTGTCCGGCCCGCGGTCGACCAGGTCGCCGACGAACACCGCGCGCCGGCCGTTCGGATGCCGCGCGCCATCGGCGGTCACCGCATAGCCGAGCTTTTCCAGCAACGACACCAGTTCCGACCGACAGCCGTGGACGTCCCCGATCACGTCGAAAGGACCACGCTCCTCGCGCAGGTCGTTGTAGAGCTTCGTGCGTACGATGTCGACATCCGCGATCTCGTCCTCGCCGCGGAGCGTGTGCACGTGCCGGAAGCCTTCTCGCGACAGGTTGCGCAGGCTCCGGCGCAGTTGGTCGCGCTGCCGGTGCAGCACGTGCGAGCCAAACTGCCGGTCCGTACGAGTCGCGTTTCGGCGCGCACAGACCGATTCGGGCACGTCCAGGACGATAGCCACCGGCAGCACGTCGTGCTCGCGCGCCAACGCCACCAGCTGCTTACGCGCCTCCGGCTGCACGTTCGTCGCGTCGATCACCGTCAGCCGGCCGGCGGCGAGCCGCTTGCCGGCGATGACATGCAGCACCTCGAAGGCATCCGCGGTCGCGGTCTGGTCGTTTTCGTCGTCGGAGACCAAAGCGCGACAGAAGTCGCTGGAGATGACCTCGGTGGTGCGGAAATGTGCGCGCGCGAAGGTCGACTTTCCGGCGCCGGTGGTGCCGATCAGCACCACCAGGCTGAGCTCGGGCACCTCGAGCTTCTTGGTCATCCGGTCACCTCCTCCCGGCTGAAAACGGCCATCTGCGTCGGCGAGCCGACCTCGGGGTCGTCGGGACCGACCGGCAGCAGCCGAAAACGGTAACCCCATGTCTCGGCGGTTTTCGCCGACCAGGCGCGAAACTCCTCGCGGCTCCACTCGAAGCGATGGTCGCGATGCCGGAACTGTCCGGCCGGCAGGCTCTCCCACCGCACGTTGTACTCACCGTTGGGTGTCGTGACGATCACCGTCTTCGGCTTGGCCTCGGCGAAGACCGCTCGCTCCAGCGCCGACAGCCGCGGCGGGTCGACGTGCTCGATGACCTCCATCAGCACGGCCGCGTCCACTTCGGACAGTCGCTCGTCGCGATAGCTCAGGGACGACTGGAACAGCTTGAGCCGCTGCTTCTTCCGCTCCGGCATGGTGTCCAGCCGCAGCCGCCGCGCGGCGATCTCCAGCGCTCGCACCGAAACGTCGGTCGCCAGCACCTCGCCGAAGGACGGATCGGCCAGCAGCTCGGCGACCAACGCACCTTCACCGCATCCGAGGTCGGCGACCCGACTGGCGCCGGACGCGCGCAACGCCGCCAAAACCGCGCCGTGCCGCTGACGTACCAGCGGCACCGGCTTTTCCTCGGACTCCTCGACCGCGTTGTCGAGCTCTTCCGGCTCGGTGTCGTCGATCTCGGCCAGCCGGCTCATCGCCGACCGGAACAGCCGGCCCCGATGGTTGAGATATCGCCGACTGATCAACGCTTTGTCCGGATGCGTGGCCAACCAACCCGCGCCGGCGCGGATAAGTTTGTCGACCTCGTCCGGACTCACCCAATAATGCTTGGCATCGTCGAGCACCGGCATCATGACGTAGAGGTGGTTCAACGCCTCCGCCAGCCGCATCGTGCCGGTCAGCGTCAGGTCGACGTACCTGGACGGTCCCCACTCCGGAAACGTTTCGTCCAAAGGGATCTCGGCCGCGTCGACCCGCCAGCCAAGCGGCTCGAACAGCCGAGCGGCCATCGCGGCGCCGCCGAGACACGGCAGCACCGGCACGTGGATCGTCAATGGCAGCGCGCTGTTTGGGAGCTCCGGCTTCTTGTCGCAACGGCCGGCCATGGCCGTACGGAAAACCTGGTTCATGGCGACCGCCAGCAGGCTGGACGCCGCGTACGGCCGGTCGTTCACATACTGACCGAGGGTGAAGCCGTCATCCCGGCGACCACGTCCCCGTACCAACTCGACCGGGTCGACCTCCAGCAGCAGCGCCACCGTGCAGCGCCGCTCGGCCGCCTCCGGATAGAACACCTGCGCCTGTCCAGCGCTGACACCAAAAGTCTGCACCCGGTCGGGATGCTTGTGCAGCAGGAAGCCCAGGTCGGTCGCCGGTTCGCGGTCGGTCGTGATCGTCAACAACACAGTCGCCGATCATCCCTTATCCGGCGGCGAAACGCCCGTCAGTTTCCGGACGCGGCGATCAACCCGATCGCCGCGCCGGCGCAGAGCAGGCCGGCGACCTGCCGGCGGCTGATCCGCTCACGCAGGAAAACCAGCGCGAGGACGACCGGAATCGCCGGATAGAGTGCGGAGAGTACGGCAGCGGTCGCCACCAGTTCGCTGCGTGTCGCGACAAAATACAGCACGGTCGCGAGCGTGCCGACCACCCCGGCCGCGGCGGCACCGACCATCGGTTTCGCCGGCATCGTCAGCTTTGACCGTACCGCGGCCAGAAAGGCCAGCGGCAGCACGGAAACCAGCCGGCTGACCACGATCGGCGCGAAACCGTCGTGCGGACCGATCGCCCCAATGGCAACGAAATGCGTACCCAAGCCAACGCCGGCGAGCAGCGCCAGGCCCAACGAGCTCAGGTCGGACGCGCCGGTCTCCTTGCCGCGCGAGACCAGATAGATCGCCGGCAGCGCCGCGACCATGCCGACGAGCGCGAAGACCGCTGGCCGCTCGGCGAGAAACACGATCCCCACCAACACTGGCAAAACAGCCGCACCCAGATCGCTGGCCGGCGCGGCGATGCTCACCGCCCCGCGCCCCATCGCCAGATAGAGGCAGCCGATGCCGGCCGCCGTCCCGAGACCGGACAACGCACCCCAACCGAGAGCGCCCGGGCTCGACGAGCCGAGCCAGAGCAGTGGAACGCTGGCGATCGTGCCACTTATCTGACCGTACAACGCAACCGTCACGCCGTCGGATCGCTTCGCCAGCACACCGCAGACGAAATGTGTGACGCCGAAACACAATGCGGCCGACAGAGCGAACGCCTCACCCATCCGGACCACCTCCTCGCTCCCGCGCCGCGCGGCCGACCGGACACACGTTTTTCTTTGCCAGACAGGCATCGCGGTCACACAGCCGGCACACGACGTGCTCGGACCGGACGTCGTCGTACAAGCCGTCGAGCACGACCACCAGCGCTCGCTCAAGCTCCTTGCGTTGAGTCGCCGGCAAGCGGCTGACCGTACGCACCAACACGTCCTGCTTTGCCTGCCGGGCACGTTCGGCCGCCCGCGCACCGGAGGCCGTGAGCCGCACCGAAATCGCGCGTCCGCCCGGCCGTTGACGTTTGACCAGGCCAGCCGCCTCGAGCGCGTCGACCATGCGTACGGCTGCCGGCTGACTCAGCCCGATCCGCGTCCCCAGCTCGGTAATGCCGAGTCCAGGCTGGTAGTGCAGTGCCATCAGCGCGGCCGCACCGCTCGCGCTGGTACCTGCCGCCGCGGTGGCCGCCGCCGTCAGCTGGTCACCGATCGTGAGCGCGGCGGCACCGACCAGATTCGCCACTCTATCATGCATGAGTTATGCATATCACGGCTCGCGCATGTCGGCATTTCGGCTAGCCCAGGAACTCACGCGCGCCGCGTAGCCTGGTCCGCAGTTTCCGCTGCGTACAGGCACAGTCGAGGCGCACGTCGAATGGTCCGATGACGCGCCGACCCGACCGGAGTCTGGCCGGATCCAAGCCGTCACGCTCGGCGATCAGCCTGCCGAGCTCGTAACGGCTGATCGCGTCCGTGCCGGCGACGTGATGGATGCCGGCATGGTCGGAGTCGGCGAGTTCGAGCAACGCGGCGGCCAGGTCCGTCACGTGGACGGGGCAACGGATGTCGTTCACGAAAAACTCGCCACCGGCAGATACGCGCCGCTCGTGTTGTGATGCGCCGCCACCAATAATCAGCGACGTACGCGCGATGACGGCGCTTGGCGCGATGGCTTTTATGGCGGTCTCGGCCGCCGCTTTCGCAGCACCGTAGGGAGTTATCGGGTCTGGCATTGCTGTTTCGTCGTAATGGACTGCCTCTCCGGAGAAGACGGCGTCGCTCGACACGTGAACAAAACGCGTTCCGGCCGCGGCGAGTGCGAGATGCGCGGCGCCATCGGCTGTGCTCGACCAGTCGTACTGCTGGAACGCGGCGTTGATGACGACATTTGGTCGTACGACTCGCATGAGGTCCGCGACGGCGTCTCGGTCGCGCAGATCCAGCGGGTGCCAGGACGCGGCCAATTCGGCCGGTCTCGTCAGATAGGTCGCAGCGACTTCCTTGCCAGCGGCCAGCGATTGGCGTACCAACTCGCGTCCAAGCAGGCCGCTGCCACCGATGATCAACATGGTTGATGACCATACGCTCGTGCCTGGTCACTCATCGGTCGCGCGTGCCGGAAAAGCGTGTAGAGCGTGAGGTCGTAGGCGATTCTCAGTCCGGCGGCGGCGAGGAATGGCAGACCGATCCAGGGAAACTGCATCAGCGCGACGGCGGCCAGCGGCGCGACCGGCCGCGCGGCGTATCGCGCGGTGTTGGTGTAGGCGGCGGCCGCGGTGCGTTCGCCGGGGTCGACCATGGTGACGACGTAGGCCTGGCGTGCTGGTACGTCCATTTGCGACAGCGCGGAGCGCACTAGCAGCAGAATCACCGCGATCGGCAAGGCAGGCATGAAAGGAATCGCGGCAAGGAGCAGGTTGGCCGGCAGATGGGTGAAGACCATCGTGTTGAGCAGTCCAATGCGCTCGCCGAGCCGGCCTGCCACGACACTCGACGCCGCCTGGAGCAGCCCGGCGGCGAAAAACACGACGGCCATCAGCTGCGCGGTCGCGCCGTATTCGCGGGTGAACCAGAAAACCAGGAACGCCTGTGCGGTGAAACCGCCGGCGAACGCGTCGACGGCGAACAAGGCGGCAAGCCGTCGCACCGTACGGCGAGAATGCACCAGTCCCCCGCACGACCTGTGCGCGACCGTCGGTTCGACGGCATCGCTGAGCCGAGTGGCGATGAGCGCGGCGAGGATCGCCAACACGGACAGGACGAGCAGCCATCGCCGGTCGGCCGGAACACCCGGCCAGAGACCGCGAAGTGCGGCGGGACCGCCGGCGAGCAATGTGCCGAGTGATCCGGCGAGGTAGGCGACGGCGTGTACCGGCCGAAAACGCGTACGCGCGCAGGCGCATTGCCGATCATGGCTTGTTCCAAGGTGCTGATCGGTCCGGATTCGTTGGGATCGATGGAAAGTGTGCCGGTGAGCGCGGCGATAACGAGCAGCGGAAACCAGTCGGTGAGAGCGAACACCGCGGCGGCGACCGCCATGACCACGAGAAAGGTGACGTAGCAGCGCCGCCGGCCGAGGCGATCCGCGTACCGGCCGACCAGCAGCGACGAGCCGGCCATGCCGGCGAGCATGGTCGCGAACACGGCTCCGACCTGGGTGGCGGACAGTCCACTTGTCGCCAGCGTTGTTCCGAGGAACACGCTGCCGAATCCGTAGCCGCACGAGCGCAATCCCTGCACGGCGAGGATGCGTCGTAGGTCTGTCGCCCGCATCTGCTCATCGTCGTGGCGATCGAGGTTTCATGACATACGCGGGAATGCCGATCTCCGATAGATTTCGGTCATGCATCGGCTGGCAGTTCTTGTCTTCGACGGGGTCCACAGCCTCGACCTGTCGATGCCGCTGCAGGTGTTCAGTGCCGCGTACTCATCGGAAAAGCAGCGCCTTTACGACGTACGCGTGTGCGGCGACGGTCACGATCTGGCCGTCACCGGCGTCGGCGGCGTCGAGATGTATCGCTATACGGCCAGGTACGCGTTGGCCGACGCACTCGACGCCGACACCATCGTCGTCATCGGTCTGGCCAGCCACGACGAGCCTTCAGCCGAAGCGCTTGACCTGCTGAGGGAGGCGCATCGGCGTGGCATCCGGATCGCGTCCGTCAGCTCCGGAGGTGCGCGAGTGGTGGCGGCGTCCGGGCTGCTGGACGGCCGGCGGACCGCGACGCACTGGTCGCGGCGGCATGTCATCGCCGAGCGCTATGCGCGGGTGCAGGTCGACACGAAGGCGCTTTTCGTCGACTACGGCGACGTACTCACCTCCGCCGGCGCCGCCAGCGGCATCGACATGTGTCTTCATATGATCCGCAAGGATTTCGGTGCCGCGGTCGCCGCCGACGTCGCTCGCCACATGGTCGCGGCGCCACAGCGCGACGGAGGTCAGGCGCCGTACACGACACATCCGGCGCTCGGTTCGCTCGAGCCGACGATGCGGTGGGTCCGGCAACGGCTCGCCGAGCCGCTGACCATCGCGGACATCGCGGCGTACGCGGGAATGAGTCCGCGTACGCTGCGCCGAAAATTCCAGGAACAGACCGGCACGACGCCGCTGCGGTGGCTGCTGCGGCAGCGCGTACACCGTGCTCAGGAGCTGCTGGAGACCACCAGCCTGTCCGTCGAGGTCATCTGTCGACATTGTGGGTTTGGCAGCTCGGTGGCGATGCGCCAGCATTTCGGCAGGTACGTCGGGCAGTCGCCGATGGCCTATCGGCGTACCTTCCGCGCCGTTTGACCGGACCCGGTGTTCGAAGTGTTCTCGAACGTCTGTACGATATGGGTTATGTTGGTTGAGGAGTTGCCGCGGGTCGCCGGGGGTGCCTCTGGTGGTCTGCGGTTGCTGTTCGACTCGCGCGATGTGCCGGATCCTGTGTTGTTGTCGGATGCGGAGATTGTGGATGCGGCGGTGGGCTTGATCGGGTGGAGTCGGCTGCTGGTGCGCAGAAGTTGGCGATGATGGCGGAGTTGGCGCGGAGTTGGTGTGCTGATGAGTTCGCTGCCGCGTTGCGGTTGACACCGGGTCAGGCGCGGTGGCGGGTGGATCGGTCGTTGCAGGTCACCGGTACGTATCGGGATGTGTGGGTGGCGCAGGCGGCCGGGGTGATCAATGACTACACGTCGCAGATCTGCACCGAAGAGCTGGCCGCCGTTGATGACCCGCTGATCGCGGCGCGGGTGCGGGCGATCGTGCTGCCGAAGGCGGGTGGGTATAACTCGCGGGAGTTGCGGCGGGCGTTGCGGTACGAGATCGACAAAGCCGACCCGCAGGCGGCTAATCGTCGGCATCGGTCGGCGAAGAAGACCCGCAACGTCTCGATCCGTGCCTTGGATGACGCCATGGCCTGCTCTGCGCGGTGTTGACCGCCGATGAGGTGGTGCAGGTGATGGCGGTGATCGACGCGTACGCGCGGACCGCCGCACCCGACGACCCTCGTGGTATTCAGCAGCGCCGCGCGGATGCTCTGGTGGACATCGTGGTCCGCGGCGGCATCGGCCCGATGCCGGGGCTGTCCGAGGATCTGGCCGACCGGCTCAACAACACGATCGGCGACAAGCTCCGCGACACCCTCACCGACCCACCCAACCCGCCAACCGACCCGCCGGCCGAGTCGGCTGCTGAGTCGGCTGTTGAGCAGCGGCCGGAACCGCCGGCTGCGCCGCAGCCTGATGCGCAGCCTGATGCGCACACCGATTCCACAGTCGGCGAAACCGAGCACCGGGATGCGCACCCGGACGCGTGTGACGAGATGTGCGGCCAGCTCTGCGACGGTGAGCGCCGGTTCGCCGCCGAGGAGGACACCCGCCGCGTCGAGGGTCCGCCGCCAGCGGGTACCGGCCGGTTGCCGTCGGGTTTCTGCGGCAGCCGTTGCCGCGTATCGACATCCGCGTCCTGGTCCCGCTCGGGACCCTGCTCGGGTTGACCGGTGACCCTGGCTATCTGCCAGGATTCGGGTCGATCCCTCCAGAGCTGTGCCGCCAGTTGGCCGCGCAGGCGGCGTTCTGGAAAACCGCCGTGCACGACCCGCAGACCGGACAGCTTGTCGCTCTCGGGGAGCGGCGCTACCGGCCGAGTCCGCAGGTCCGCGAGTTCGTGGAGTTGCGCGACCAGACCTGCCGCAGCCCCGGCTGCGGCCGCATCGCCGAACGGTGCCAGTACGACCACGGCATCCCGTTTGACGCCGGTGGTGAGACGTGCGTGGAGAGCAACGAGATGCTCTGCGCCCACCACCACCAGCGCAAAACCCACTCCAACTGGCACTTCCGCATCGACCCGGACACCGCCGAAACCATCTGGACCACCCCCACCGGCCACACCTACGCCACCCGGCCGCCACCACTCGGCGGCGTCACACCACCCACCGAAAACCGGCCACCACCACACAGGCAGCCCGGCTACCCAGAAGAGCCGCCGTACTAGTCCTTCGCGGCCGGTGTGTCCTGCGGTCGGCCGGGCAACACCGCCTGCGTCTGGGTCACCTGGCCGACCAGCCGACCCTTGTCGTCGGTGAGGTTCGTCTGCGCGACGATCGTGCTCCGTCCGACGTGCAAAGGCTTCCCGGTCGCGGTCACGACACCGTCGCGTACGGCGCGGAAGAAGTTGGTCTTCGACTCGATCGTCGCGGTGCCGGCACCAGCCGGCAGGTTCACCGCCGCACACAAGGCGCCGATCGTGTCGGCGAAGGCCATCAACGCGCCGCCGTGGATGACGCCGCCCGTCGTACACCTCTGCTCGGCCCACGCCATCGTGGCGACCACACGCTCGGGAGTCGCCTCGGTCAGCTCGATCCCCAGTTCCTCCGCGAACGGGATCAGCCTGATCAGGCCCGCGAGGTCATCGGTCGACAGCACAGTCATGGAATCCTCCTCGACATCGAGCGTAGATCCGGCAGCAGCCGCTCACCGATCAGATCCAGCTGTTCATCCGCGTCAACCGATCCGATGCGCAGGATCAGGTGCCGCGCGCCGGCCTCGACATAGTGGCCGAGCCAGTCGAGACACGACGCCGCCGAGCCCCCGTGATATGCCTGCAGCTGGTTCATGACCGACAACGGCTGGCGATAGTACGCACGCGCATACGCGTCGAGAACGTCGTTCGCTCGGTCGGCGATCACCAGCGTCGCGTAAAGACCAGGTGTCACCATGCGCCCGTTTTCCTCCGTCTGCGACGAAATCTCCTTCCAGGCACGCGCATATGCTCCGGCGTCCGGCATGTAAGGCAGCCAGCCGTCGAAATGGCTGGCGACGCGCGCAATGACACGTGGGCTGTCGCCACCGGCGAGCCACAATGGCGGCCCGCCTGGTTGTACGGCCGGCAACGCGTCGCCGCCGCGCCACCACTGGCGGCACTGATCGACCAGGTCGTCCAGCCGGCTCGTACGACCGGCGAACGGGACGCCGAGCGCCTCGAACTCGCCTCTGCTTTCCGGCATCGGCGCGCCGGCACCGAGTCCGAGGATGAGCCGGCCGCCGGAGAGCTGGTCGACCGTCGCGGCCTGCGAAGCCAGGGCCAAGTGATGGCGGAGTGGACCGATCAGCGCGGCGGTGCCGAGGCATACGCGGCTGGTCGCCCCCGCGACCGCGGAGAGCAACGACAGCGGCTCGACGCGCGTACGCGCCAACACGGATTCGCCGGTCCACACCGAGTCGAGGCCCGCTTCCTCGGCGCGCCGCGCGAACCGCACCAGGCCTGCCGCGTCGTGCCGGCCGGTCATCGCGGTCTCACGGCTCGGCAGCATGATCCCGATCTGCATGGTCGCATCCTGACCGGCCGCGAGAACGGCGTCCATTACCTCGGAGGTAATAGGCTTCCGGCACCCGCCGCCGTAGAGTCGCCGTTGTGGTCGCTCCTCAACAAACGCTGCGCATCGGTCCGCTGCTGCGCGACTGGCGGCAGCGCCGGCGGCTGAGCCAGCTTGAGCTCGCACTGATCGCCAACATCTCGGCGCGCCATCTCAGCTTCATCGAAACCGGTCGCGCGCAGCCGAGTCGCGACATGGTGTTGCGACTGGCCGAACATCTCGACGTGCCGGTCCGGGCGCGCAACGCACTTCTGGTCGCCGCCGGCCACGCACCCGCATACTCGGAGACTCCGTTGGATGCGCCGGAAATGCACGACGTACGCGTCGCGATCGACACGATCCTGGCCGGCCACGAGCCATATCCGGCGCTGGTCATGGACGAGAGCTGGACCTTGGTCGCCAGCAACACCGGCATGACCGCATTGCTCGACGGCATTTCGCCTGAACTGCTCAAGCCGCCGATCAATGTCATGCGGCTCGCACTGCATCCGGACGGCGCCGCGACGCGGATCGTCAATTTGGCTCAGTGGCGCGAACATCTGCTCGCTCGGCTGCATCGGCAGATCGTCGCGAGCGGCAGCGAGGCGCTGAAGAAGCTCTACGACGAGGTTGTCGCGTACGGCGCTCCGGTCGATGACCACCCGGCTTTCCCTTCCGCCGCAGACCTTGTCATTCCGATGCGGATCCGCCAAGGTGACGCTGAGCTGTCTTTTTTCAGCACTATCGCCACCTTCGGCACGCCGATGGACATCACCTTGACAGAGCTGGCCATCGAGTCGTTCTTCCCCGCCGACGAACCGACGCGACGCGCGTTTGCCGGCGCTGTACGGTGAAAACGTGGATGAGGACGTACGCCTTGCCGTTTATGCTCGCCTGAGCGCCACCGGCATCGAGCCGACTGTCGCGGACCTGGCCATGGACACCGGACTGGACGTCGCAACCGTCACCGCCGCACTCGGCCGGCTGCACGAAAGCCGCGACCTCGTGTTGCGCGACGGACACATCGTGATGGCGCATCCCTTTGCCACCATCCCGCTCGGATTTTCCGTGATGGGGACCAAAACCCTGTGGTGGGGTGGCTGCGCCTGGGACTCCTTCGCGATCCCTCACCTGGTGCCGGCCGAGCCGGAGGTGCTGGTCGCCACCCGCTGCCGCAACTGCGGCACGCCCCACGCCTGGACCGTACGCGCCGACGAGCCACCACCGGGACCGCAGGTCGCGCATTTTCTCCTGCCAGTCGCCAAAGTCTGGGACGACGTCGTGCGCGCGTGCGACAACCAACGGATTTTCTGCGACTCCGCCTGCGTCACCACCTGGCTGGCCCGTACGCACAATCCGCGCGGCTACGAAATGGACCTGGCCACCCTGTGGCGGCTCGCACGAGGCTGGTATGCCGGCCGCCTGGACCGCGGCTACCAACGCCGCGAGCCGTCATCCGCCGCCTCGTACTTTGCCTCCGTCGGCCTCACCGGCCCCTTCTGGGGTCTCGGCTAGCGACCTCCTGGCTACACTCCGCTATTGACGCATACCCTGGCATACAAAGGCCGGTACGCTCCCGGAGGCCGAGTTGACCGAAGATCCCGAGACACTCGTCAGGTGCAACTACACGTCTGACCGGCCAGCAGCTCGCGGAGCCGCACGGTTGGCACCAGAGCAAGGTCTCGCGGATCGAGGCCGGCAAGTAAACGCCGTCAGACGCCGACATCCGAGCATGGACAGCCAGCTGTGACGCGACGAGCGAAACAGCGAACCTGCTCGCGGCACTTCACACGCTCGAAGATCATTATCGCCAATTCCGCCGCCAGCTGCGCTACGGCCAGGCGTCCTATCAGCGCGACTACTCGAAAATCGAGGCGAACAGCAGCGTTGTCCGAAACTTCGAGTCGGCGCTGATCTCAGGTTTGTTACAGACTCCGGAATACGCCTACACACTCCTCGAACCAGGCATGGACTACTACGGCGCGCCGGATGATCTGGACGACGCCGTGGCTGCTCGCATGGGGCGGCAACAACTGCTTCTACCGGCGAGGCAGGCGTATTCACATCGCGCTAACCGAAGCTGCGCTGCGATACCGAGTGTGCACACCAGAGATAGTGCACGGCCAGTTCGACAGACTCGTGAGCGCGACCACAATTCCTAGCCCGCGTTTTGGGGGCATTCCGGATGAATCTCAGCCTGCCGTTCCGCCAATGCATGGCTTCTGGGTATACGACCAAAACATCGTCAACGCGGAGACATTCGCGGCCGATCTCCACATCACCGAGCCCGACGAGATAGCGATTTACCTCCGGATCTTCGGCGAGATGGCCAAGATCGCACAGTATGGATCGGAGGCACGCTCAATAATCCTGCGCGTCCAGGCTGAGTGGAGCGGGGATGCGCCATAGCCGTGCGGTGGTTCGGGATAGCACCGGAGATCTCAGCCAGGGTGACCTGGATGACGGATCGGCCGGACGCCGCGAATGTGGCTATTGAGCGCTAATGACGGCGGCGAGTTTGGCGGCGATGTCTCCATCGGCGTAGAGATCGCTGCCGACTCCGACCGCGAAAGCACCGGCGGCAAGCCATTTTGGTACGTCCGCGACGGAAATTCCGCCGGTGGGAACGATTTTCAGGCCAGGCAGGATGGCCATCACCGACTTCAGGAAACTCGGTCCGCCGACGTGTGCGGGAAAGAGTTTGCCGATGCCGGCCGACATGGTCACCGCCAGCTCTCCTGGGGTCATGCCACCTTCGATGAACAGAATCCCCGCCTCCGCCGCAAAACTCCGTACGGCGGCAGCCGGATAGGGACTCACCAGGAAATGCGCGCCGCGGTCGACGGCGACCTGCGCGTCAGCGGCAGTGGTGACCGTGCCCATGCCGATCAACGCGTCCCCGGCGTTCTTGACCACATCCGGCAACAGCTCCTGCCAGCCGGGGATGGTCGCCGTCAGCTCGATGGCCCCCAGGCCGGCACGCCGCACCGCCTGCACATAGCCGTTCGCGGTCTCGACGTCCGCCGCGCGCAGCACCGGCAGCACCTTGGCCGCACCAATACGATCGACGACCGCCGAATTCTGGTGAGCGGAACGTGATTCCATTACCATGAACGGGAGCCTATGGACGCAGCGGCGGAGGTGTCAACGTGACGGTCCCGGCCACGGACCAGACGGAGCAACCGGTGGATGGCGCGGCGCTGCGAGCACTGCGCATCCTGGAGGCGGTGGCGACCGGCGTCGGTCCGCACCGGCTCGGCCACATCGCCGCCGAGACCGGCGTCAGCAAGCCGAGCGTGCACCGGATTTTGGCCCAGCTGGGCGAAGCCGGCTTCGTCAGCGCGGACGGTTCCGGCCGGTACGCGCCGGGTCCGCGGTCGTACGCGCTGTCCGCGCGGCTGGCCGGCGCGCACGGTGCCGGCGCCGAGTCGATCCTGCGGCAGTTCCAGTCCACTGTGGACCACACCGTGCATGTGGCGCTGCGCAGCGGAAACCAGGCCGTCTACGTCAACAAGATCGAGGGAAATCAGCCATATCGGATGGCCTCGCACGTCGGCATGCAGCTTCCGTTGCACAGCACGGCGATCGGCAAGGCGATCCTGGCGCACCTGCCGTCCGCCGAGCGCCGCCATCTGCTCGCCGAGTCCGGTCTGCCGGCGCGCACCGCTGCGACGATCACCGATCCCGACCAACTCGAAACGCACCTCGCGGAAGTACGCGAGCAAGGTTATGCGTTGGACGACGAGGAAAACGAGCCGACCATCCGGTGCGTCGCCGCGCCACTGCTCGACCGGCGCGGGCGGCCGATCGGCGGCCTGAGCGTGTCGACGGTGACCTTCCTGGTCGGCATCGACGAACTCCTCGGCTACGCGCCGCGGCTCACCGAGACAGCCGCGCTGCTCGCACCGTGGTACGTCGCCAACGCGACACCGCAACCATAGCTTGCAAAGATTTTGCAAGCTTTCGCAAGCCGTGCCGTAAGATGCTCGCATGGCGCGTAAAAGGCTGGCCGAGGTCGCCGAGAAGGTGGGAGTCAGCGAGGCGACGGTCAGCCGCGTCCTGAACGGCAAACCCGGCGTCGCGGAGGCCACCAGAGTGGCCGTGCTGACCGCGCTTGACGTGCTCGGATACGAACGGCCGACGCAGTTGCGCGGCGAGCGCGCCAAACTCGTCGGTCTGGTGGTGCCGGAGCTGCAAAACCCGATTTTTCCCGCTTTCGCGGACGTCGTCGGAAATGCGCTCGCGCAACGCGGCTTCACGCCGGTGTTGTGCACCGGTACGGCAGGTGGCGTCTCGGAAGCCGACCACCTCGATCTTCTGCTGCAGCAGCACGTTTCTGGTGTCGTCTTCGCCGGTGGCCTTTATACGCAAGCCGCCGCGCGGCATGACCACTACCGCGCTTTGATGGAACGACGGCTGCCGACCGTGTTGGTCAACGCGGCAGTGGATGGCCTGGATTTTCCTCGCGTTTCCTGCGATGACGCGGTTGCCGCGGAACAGGCGCTGACCCATCTGGTCGCGCTCGGCCATCGCCGCGTCGGGTTGCTGCTCGGTCCGCCTGACCACCTGCCGTCCCGGCGTAAGCTGGCGGCTTTTCGCGCGTACGCGAGAGAAGTCGGCCTCCCAGCGACACCGGACGTGATCGAGCACGCGATGTTCTCGCTGGAAGGCGGACAAGCCGCGACGGTGCGCCTGCTGCGCAACGACGTCACGGCGGTGGTCTGCGCGAGCGATCCGCTGGCGCTCGGCGCGATCCGTGCCGTACGCCGCGCCGGCATGCGGTGTCCGACCGGAGTTTCCGTTGTCGGATACGACGACTCCGCGCTGATGACCTGCGTCGACCCGCCGCTGACCACGATCCGCCAACCGATCGAAGCGATGGGATACGCGGCCGTCGAGTTGCTCGCGACGCAGTTGGACGGCGGCCATGTGCCGACCGAGGAGCTGCTGTACGAGCCGGAGCTGGTCGTACGCGGATCGACGGCGCCGGCGCTGCAACCAACGTCAGCCGCTTCACACTGACCACGTCGTCGCCGACCGAATTGTCGGCAATTCACTGCTTGCTTGATGTTTGACCGTTGCAAAACTTGCCTTCTCTTGCAGCCTGTCAGGATTTTACGAATTTCCGTCGTGATATTGCGTCGCGCTGCATCGGCCGCTTATGGTGCCAGTCACACATCGGCCTCCCCACGCGCAGGAAGGCGCTGCACCGATGACCTTTTCCCGCACCACGAGAACGCTCGCACTCATCGGCGTCGCCGCCGTGTGCCTGGCCGCGACCGCCTGCGGCTCCTCCCCCGGCGACGCCAACGGCAAGGTGGTCATCTCGATCAACGGCCAGCCACCGAAGAGCCAGGCATTCGACCGGAAGATTTTCGACCAGGACGTGGCCGCCTTCGAGAAGGCGCATCCCACCATCGACATCCAGCCGCACGAAGGTTTCATGGATCCCAAGACCTTCAACGCCAAGCTGGCCAGCGGCAAGCTCGAGGACGTTTTCTATGTCTATCTCACCGATCCGGCGCAGCTGATCGCGCGCCACCAGGCTGCGGACATCACGTCCTATCTGCCGTCGGTCGCGCACTACCAGGACATCCAGCCGCAACTGCGCGACGTTTTCAGTGACGGCAAAGGCAAATACTACGGCGTGCCGACCGCCAACTACACCATGGGCCTGCTCTACAACCGTACGCTCTTCACCAAAGCAGGCCTCGATCCCAACAAACCTCCGAAAACCTGGGACGACGTACGCGCCGCGGCCAAGAAGATCGCAGCGCTCGGCAACAACACCGTCGGATATGCCGACTACAGTAAGAACAACCAGGGTGGCTGGCATTTCACCGCCTGGATGTATGCGATGGGTGGCGATGTCGCGGTCAGGAGCGGCGACACCTGGAAGTCGGATTTCAACAACGACAAAGGCCGCGCGGCACTGACGTATCTGCACCAGATGCGCTGGGATGACAACTCGATGGGATCTCGGCAGCTGCTGCAGATCGAGGACGTACAGCGGATGATGGGAGCCGGCCAGCTCGGCATGTATCTCGCCGCGCCGGACAACGTGCCGGTGCTTGTCAACCAGTTCAAGGGAAACTACGCCGACTACGGTCTGGCCGCGATGCCTGGCGGCCAGGGCACGCTGGTCGGCGGCGAGGGCTACATGCTCAATCCGAAGGCGACGCCGGCCAAGATCAAGGCCGGTCTGACCTGGCTGCAGTGGAAATTCCTCAACCCGGACCGGATCGAGACCAACCTCAGGCGTTATGTCGCGGACAAGCAGCCGGTCGGCCTGCCGGTCTCGCCGGTCACCGACATCTGGACCGCCGGACCGGTCCGCGACCGGCAGGAGCAGCTCAAGAAGGCCAATGCGACCGTGCCGGTGCGAAACTACCAGCCCTATGTCGACGGGGTCACGGCACTGAAGCAAAACGTCGAGCCGCCAAACGCGCAACAGGTCTATGCCGTGCTGGACAACGTCATGCAGGCCGTGTTGACCAACCGTGACGCGGACATCAACAAGCTGTTGGCTGACGCGCAGGCCAAGGTCGACGCGATCTACGCACAGGCACGGTGACCGCGCGATGACGTTGCTGAGCAGGCGCGCCGCGGAGCAGATCGTTACGGAATCACCGCCGGTCCGCCAAAACGGACGGTTGCGGCGGCTGGTGACCGACAACCTGACTGCGTACGGTTTCCTCTGTGCCGCGCTCGTGGTCTTCGCGGTCTTCTCCTGGTATCCGATCGTTCGCGGCGTGCTGCTCAGCTTCCAACAGGTCGACTTCGTCAACGCACCGGCCTGGGTCGGCCTGGACAACTTCGCAAAACTCGTCAAGGACCCGCTTTTCCTGGTGGCTTGGCGAAACACGCTCTACTTCACGGTGTTGGCGCTGGTGCTCGGATTCGCAGTGCCATTCGCCACCGCGGTGGTGCTCAACGAGCTGCGACACCTGCGTGCGTACTTCCGGCTGCTGGTCTATCTGCCGGTGATGCTGCCTCCGGTGGTCGCCGCGCTGTTGTGGAAATGGCTGTATGACCCCGGTCCCGGCCCTTTCAACAGCGTCCTGCGGATTTTCGGCCTGCCACAACCGGCCTGGCTGGACTCGACCAGCACCGCGATGATCTCGCTGGTGTTGGTCTCCACCTGGGCCAACATGGGCTCGGCCACGCTGATCTATCTGGCCGCACTGCAAACCATTCGCGGCGACCTGTACGAGGCGGCCGAGCTGGACGGCGCCGGACTGTGGCAGCGGCTGCGGCACGTCACCATCCCGCAGACCCGGTTTGTGCTGCTGATTCTGCTGCTGCTGCAGATCGTGGCCACCATGCAGGTTTTCACGGAGCCATACATCCTCACCGGTGGCGGGCCGGAAGACTCGACGGTGACCGTCCTGCTGCTGCTCTATCGATATGCGTTCGTCTACAACGACTTCGGCACGGCCAGCGCGTTGAGCTTGTTGCTTTTCCTGGTGCTGGCAGCGTTTTCCGGCCTCTACCTGCGGCTGACCCGGTCCGAGAGCTGAGCGGAGCATCATGGCGACCATCGACCGTCCGATCAGGACACTCGTGTCACCTTCAGCCCTGCGGAGCACGCGTGGACGCGTCATCTACTGGACCGTCTTCTGCCTGGTTTTCATCGCGTTCACAGTGGCTTTCGTCCTGCCGTTGGTGTGGATGGTGCTCGGCGCGATGAAGCCGGCGGCCGAGTTGGCGCGCGTGCCACCGACCGTTCTCCCCCAGTCGTGGCAGCCGCAGACCTATCCGCAGGCATGGGACAAGCTGGAGCTCGGCCACTACTTCGTCAACACGCTGGTCGTCACGATCGGCGCCTGGCTCGTCCAACTGACGATAGCGGTGCCGGCAGCGTACGCGCTTTCCAAACTGCGGCCGAAACTCGGCCGGCTCGTGCTCGGCATGATGCTGGCGACGCTGATGCTTCCGGCCTCGGCCGTGCTGGTGCCGACGTACCTGACGGTCAGCGACGTGCCGCTGATCCACGTCAACCTGATCAACAACCCAGCGGCTGTCTGGCTGCCGGCCGCGGCCAACGCCTTCAACATCTATTTGTTGAAGCGGTTCTTCGACCAGATCCCCGCCGAGCTTATCGACGCCGCCAGGATCGACGGCGCCGGTCCGGTGACGACGCTCGTACGCGTCGTCCTGCCGCTGGCGCGTCCGATCCTCGCAGTGGTCTCGATTTTCGCGGTGGTGGCCGCCTGGAAGGACTTCATCTGGCCGTTGCTGGTCTTCCCCGAACCGGACAGCCAGACGCTCAGCGTCGCGCTGCAGCGGGTCGTCGAGTTCACGCCGATCAACCTGCTGCTGGCCGGACTGGTGCTCACCTGCCTGCCGACGATCGCGCTTTTCCTGCTGTTCCAGCGACACATCATCGCCGGCCTGACCGCCGGCGGCATCAAAGGCTGATCTCTCCGACAGAAAGGCGTCACGACGTGCGTTGGTGGCGAAGCGCCGCGATCTATCAGGTATATCTCCAGAGTTTCGCGGACGGAAACGGCGACGGCATCGGCGACCTCGCGGGCCTGCGCCAGCGGTTGCCGTATCTGGCCGACCTGGGGATCGACGCGATCTGGATCACTCCATGGTATCCGTCGCCGATGGCCGACGCCGGCTATGACGTCTCCGACTATCGTTCGATAGAGCCGAAGTATGGCACGCTCGCGGAGGCAGAGGCGGTCATCGCGGAAGCACACGAGAAAAACCTCCGCATCGTCCTGGACATCGTGCCAAACCACTGCTCCGACGCACATCCGTGGTTTGTCGACGCGCTCGCCGGCGGTCCCGGCTCACCGGCCAGAGAGCTGTTCTGGTTTCGCGACGGTCGCGGCGAAAACGGCGAGCTGCCGCCGAACAACTGGCGCTCCAGGTTTGGCGGACCAGCATGGACCAGGGTGACCGAGCCGGACGGCTCGCCAGGCCAGTGGTACCTGCACATCTTCAGCCCGGAACAACCCGATCTCAACTGGGACAACTCGCGCGTACGCAAGGAGTTCGAGGACATCCTGCGGTTCTGGCTGGAGCGCGGCGTCGACGGCCTGCGCATCGACGTGGCCGACGGGCTGGTGAAACAGGACGGCCTGCCGGACATCGTCGACTTCGAGTCGCCGGCGACGCCGTACTTCGACCAGGACGGCGTGCACGAGATCTATCGCAGCTGGCGGAAAATCTCCGACGCCTACGACGGCGACCGCGCGTTCGTCGCGGAGATGTGGCAGCCGGATCCGGACAGATTCGCCCGCTATCTGCGATCCGACGAACTGCACACCGCCTTCAACTTCGACTTTCTGTCCTGTCAGTGGAAAGCTGGTGCGCTGCGCGCGGTAGTCGACCGTACGCTCGCGACGCACGCGCCGGTCCAGGCGGCGCCGAGCTGGGTCCTGTCCAACCACGACGTGACCCGCCACGTCACCAGATATGGCCGCGAGGACACTGGATTCGACTTCGGCGACCGGCAACACGGCGCACCGACCGACCGCGCGCTTGGCACCCGCCGAGCCAGAGCCGCGGCGCTGCTGGCGATGGCGCTGCCGGGCAGCGTTTACCTTTACCAAGGCGAGGAATTCGGTCTCGCGGAGGTCGAGGACCTGCCGGACGAGGTGCGCCAGGACCCGGTCTGGACGCGCTCAGGACACACGGACCGCGGCCGCGACGGCTGCCGTGTGCCGCTGCCGTGGAGCGGATCCGCGCCGCCGTACGGATTCAGTCCACCGGACTCGGCCGCACCGTGGCTGCCGCAGCCGGCGGACTGGTCCGACGTCACGATGTCGGCGCAGGCCACCGACCCCGGCTCCATGCTCGCCCTCTATCGCGCGGCGCTTGGGTTGCGGCGCACCGAAACAGCGCTCGGCGACGGCGATTTGCGGTGGTCCGGCGGCTTCGGCCCGGACGTGCTGGCGTTCGAGCGAGACCCGAGTTTTGCCTGTGTCGTCAACCTCTCCGCGACACCGGTCGGGTTACCGAAACACCGGCACATCCTGCTGTCCAGCAGTCCGCTGGACAGCGGCCTCCTTCCGCCGGACACCACCGTCTGGCTGCGTATCGGCTAGGAACACCTGTCCTTGCCCCCGACAGTCTCACGCAAGTCGAAAGGAGCGCAGATGTCCAGCCAAACCACGCGAAACTGGCTGACCACCAGCTTCGCCGCCGGACTGGCCGTCGCCGTGGTCGCGCTCGGCGCGGTCGCCGTCACGAGTTATGAGGCGTACGCACCGAAACCCGCGGCGGCCGCGGCGGCGACACCGGCCGTCAGCGTGCCTGGCCGCGGCGCGACCGTGCCGTTCACACAGTACGAGGCGGAAAACGCGGCCACCAACGGCTCCGTGCTGGCGCGCAGCCGTACGGCCGGCACGCTCGCCTCGGAAGGAGCCGGCCGGTCAGCGGTGACCCTCAGCGGCAGCGGCCAATACGTGGACTTCACGCTGACCGCGGCGGCCAACGCGGTGAACCTACATTACAGCGTGCCGGACACGTCGAACGGCTCCGACTACACGACGACGATCGCGGTTTACGTCAATGGCAGCAAAAACCGCGACCTCACGCTGACCAACCGGTTCAGCTGGTTCTATGGCTCGTATCCGTTCACCAACGACCCCGGTGACGGCAAGCCGCACCATTTCTACGACGACGTGCGGACGATGTTTGGCAGCACGCTGGCCGCCGGCACGCACGTACGCTTCCAGCGCGACTCGAGCTCGGTGCCGATCACCGTCGACACCGCGGAGTTCGAAAATGTGGCGGCACCGATCGGCCGGCCGGCCAACTCGCTGTTGGTCACCGACTATGGCGCGGATCCCAGCGGCGCGGCGGATTCCGGCAGCGCGATCCAGAACGCCGTGAACGCGGCGTCCTCGCAGGGTCGCGTTCTCTATGTGCCGCAGGGCACTTACACCGTCAACCAGCACATCATCGTCAACAACGTGACAATCCAAGGCGCCGGTCAGTGGTATTCGGTGCTGCACGGCAACGGCGTCGGCGTCTACGGAAACTACGCGCCCAACCCGAGCAGCAACGTCCACCTCCAGGATTTCGCGATATTCGGCGAAACCACTGACCGCAACGACGGCGCGCAGGTCAACGCGATAGGCGGCGCTCTCGGTGGGGGCTCGGTCGTCGACCACGTCTGGATGCAGCACACCAAGGTCGGCCTGTGGCTGGACGGACCGTTCGACGGCCTGACCGTACGCAACTGCCGGATCCTCGACCAGACCGCGGACGGTTTGAACCTGCACAACGGCATCTCCAACACGACCGTCACGCAGAACTATGTTCGCAACACGGGCGACGACGGGCTGGCGATGTGGTCGGACCAGAATGCCGACCACAACAACACATTCTCCTGGAACACCGTCGAACTTCCCATTCTGGCCAACAACATCGCGATCTACGGCGGCCGTGACATCAGCGTGACCGACAATGTCGTGTCGGACACGCAAACCCAGGGTGGCGGGTTGCATGTCGCCAACCGGTTCAACTCCGTCGTGCTCGCCGGCACGATCACGGTCGCGCGCAACACGACGCTGAGAGCCGGCGTGCTCGACCCCAACTGGCAGTTCGGCGTCGGCGCGCTGTGGTTCGATGCCTTGAACGGCAACATAAACGCGACGATCAACGTGACCGACACTGATCTGCTGGACAGCTCGTACGAAGGCATCCAATGGGTCGAGGGCGGCTCGATCACTGGCGTGAGCTTCAACAACGTACGCATCGACGGCGCCGGGACTTTCGCGCTGCAGATCCAAACGTCCGGCTCGGCGAGCTTCACCAACGTGACCGCGGCACACATCGGTTATTCGAACCCGATCTACAGCTGCATGGGGACCTCGTTCACCATTAACCAGGGCAGCGGAAACTCCGGCTGGTACACGGCAAACCCGTACTGCGGTGGCTGGCCTCCGCCGGTCTACACCTATCCGGGCAACCCGACCAGTCCCCCGCCGACCACGCAGCCGCCAACCGAGGATCCGAACGCCAACCTGGCGCTGGGCAAGTCGATGACCGCCAGCGGCTACACGCAGGTGTACGGCCCGGCCAATGCGAACGACGGGAACGCCAACAGTTACTGGGAAAGCGTGAACAACTCGTTTCCGCAGTGGCTGCAGGCCGACCTCGGCTCGGCCACCAATGTCGGCCGGATCGTGCTGAAACTGCCGCCGTCCACGGCGTGGGGCACACGTACGCAGACGTTGTCGGTCACCGGCTCGACGGACGGATCCAATTTCAGCAGTGTCGTCGGATCGGAGAGTTACACCTTCAATCCGGCCACCGGCAACACGGCGACGATCACGTTTTCCGCGCGGTCGCTGCGCTATCTGCGGCTGAGCTTCACCGCCAACACCGGCTGGCCGGCCGGCCAGGCCGCCGAGTTCGAGATCTACCACAGCTGAGCTGGCGACCAGCAGCGCCGCTGGTCACTCGCCGGTAAATGTCCAGTTTGATGGCATGTTAAACAAGTATTACGTAGACTGACCGCACTCACCTGCATTACCAGTCACACCAGCACCACCCCGCCCGCCACTCAATGGGCGCATGGCCACCAAACACAAACCGGCAAGACGGACATGTAGCGCTACAGGAAGATCGTTTGGCGTTCATACCAACGGGCTACTTCCCGCACGTGACCTGGCTTGCTCGTTCTCTCCGTCGACGGGCGCAGCCAACCACATTTTCGGAGGGGCCGCCGCCCACCAAACGCAACCACGTACGCAAGCTCGGCGGCCTACCCCGAAAACGTGGTTCCCTCCAGGGCGCCGACGGGAGAACGAGCAAGCCCAGAAAACCCAACCACCTCCCCACCGCAACACCACCCCAGAACCGCCCGCTGGTCGTACGCGCCGTCAGCTAGAATAGCGCCACACACCGTCCACTTTGGACGATGTGAGCCGACCCTGCAGCACCAGTACGTTCAGATGCGCGCTGGTCTCGAAAACCGCGAGCATCTGGTTGAACGGATCCAGGTCGAGCAGCTTCTTCTCCCGTCGCGTCCAGCCGATCAGCCCAGCCGCCTCGTAGGCCGTACTCGCGCCTTTCTCAACCGCGGCAAGCGAAAGGTCCAGGCGATGGTCATGGTGCTCGAGCAGCTCGTCGACCCTGGCGTGGACACTCTCGCGTGCCGGACCGTGCGCCGGCAGCATCGCGGTGTCCGGCATGCCGCGCACCAGCTTCAGCGAGCCGAGATAGTCGGCGAGCGGAAGTTTCACCGGCACCGCCTCGAAACCGATCGACGGCGTGATGTGCGGCAACACGTGGTCGCCAGTGAAGGTCAGGACATTGGCGTCGTCGCGGAAAACGAGGTGGCCGGCGGTGTGGCCAGGAGTCGGGATCGCCGTCAGGGAACGAGAAACCAGCTTGATGTCGCTTCGGCCCTCGATCCACTCGTCGGGCATTTCCCACATGTCCGACGGCTCCGGCGGCGGCCGGTCCATGTTACGGAACAGCTCGATCAGCGGATCCGCGCCAACACTGCGAAGTCCTTCGAAGCCACGCAGGGCACGCGGTGTGCCGGCGGCGATCAGCGACTCCTTCTCGCCGATGCCCAGCGCGACCTCGTTGCCAAACTTGCGGCGTATCGTCACCGCCTGCGTGTAGTGGTCACGGTGTACGTGCGTGACGAGAAACCGCCGGATATCACCGAAACCAAAGCCGAGCGCGCCGATCGCCCGCCCGAGCCGCTGCTCCGACTCGGCCAACGCCCATCCGGAGTCGATCATCGTCAGGCCACCGTCGTCGACGATCGCGTAGACGTTGACCGCGCGCAGGCCGTCGTTTGGCAACGGCAGCGGAATGCGATAGACGTTGTCCGCGACCCGGAAGACACCGGGCTGCGTCCAGTCGGTCGCGTCGCCTTCCTCGCGTACGGCGAACTCGCTCACCGGACCACCTTCTTTCCGTACTCGACCGCCTGTTCGACGATCCGCGCCGGCGGCTCCTCGACGCTGACGACCAGCCCCGGTTCGTCCGGTCCGAGCGGCTCCAGGTCGGCGAACTGCGACCGCACCATCGACGGTGCCATGAAATGCTGCCCGCGCCGGCGCGACCGCTCTGTAATGAGCGCCTCCGAGCCGTCCAGATGCAGAAACCAGGTCGCCGGGTTGTCCTCGCGGAGAAGGTCTCGGTAGGCGCGTTTGAGCGCGGAGCAGGTGACGACCCCACCGCCGTCCTGGTGTCGGTGAATCCAGCCGGCGAGCGTACGCAGCCACGGCCAGCGGTCGGTGTCGGTCAGCGGCTCGCCGCGGGACATCTTGGCCACGTTTTCCGCCGGATGGAAGTCGTCGGCCTCGGCGAACGGCACACCGAGCCGGTCGGCCAGTTGCCTACCCACAGTGGACTTGCCGGAGGACGAGACCCCCATGACGACGACCACTGTGCGCACACTCACCTATTCGTCATACCAGCCGGGCAGGCCACAAAACGCTTACCGTGCACTAGCCTTCTGTGGAATCAGCCACAGGTGGGACGAACGGAGCGGCCAATGATCATGCACGTGGTGACGTTCACCTGGCGGCCGGACGCGTCGGAGGACCAGATCCGCGCGCTGACCAAGGAGCTCGCCACGCTGCCGTCGAAGATCCCCGCGCTGCGCTCCTATCACTTCGGCCCCGACCTGCGGCTGCGCGACGGCAACGCGGACTTCGCCGTCGCCGCGGTGGTGGACGACGCCGACGGCGTACGCGGCTACCTCGAGCATCCCGCGCACGTGGAGCTGGTGAAGAACTTCGTGCAGCCGATCGTGGCCGGCCGCAACGCCGTCCAGATGGCGATCGCCGACTGACCGAACCTGTCAGGTATGTACGACACGATGGCTCCGACACCGACTTCGAGGAGCCATCTGATGAGCAAGCGCGCCACCGCCACCTTCACGCTGGACAAGACCTACGCCGGCGAGCTGGCCGGCACGAGCGTCACCAGGCTGCTGTTCGGCAGCAAGGCCGAGGACTCGCCGGCGTACGGCGGATTCGAGATCGTCACCGCCGACCTGCAGGGCCGCAAAGGCACCTTCATGCTGCATCACCGCGCCGCGCAGGGTGACCAGGGGTTTTTCGACCTGACCGTGCTGGCCGGCTCCGGCACCGGCGACCTGAAAGGCCTCACCGGCAGCGCGCAGATCGAGATCGACGAAGCTGGCGGGCACACCATCCGGCTCGACTACGACGTCTGATTCGTCAAAGACCGCGTACGGCGGTCGCGGCTAGCGTCACGGCCATGACACCAAAGCTGAGCGTTGTCCAGATCGTCACGAACGACATCGACGCGAGCCTGGCCTTCTATCGGCGGCTCGGCCTGGCGGTGCCGGAGGACCTGACCGACAAGTCGCACGTCGCGTACGAGCTGCCTGGCGGCATGTCGATCAGCTGGGACCCGGTGGAGACGGTGAAGTCCTTCGATCCCGACTTCACCATGCCGACCGGCTCCGGCCTGGCGCTGGCCTTCGACTGCGCCACACCGGCCGGCGTCGACGAGATCTTCTGCGACCTGATGGACGCCGGCTACCAGGCAAAACACAAGCCGTGGGACGCCTTCTGGGGCATGCGGTACGCGACCGTACTCGACCCGGACGGCTATGGCGTCGACCTCTTCGCACCGCTGAAGTAAGGAACCAACGCGGCGGCGGCCGCGTCCTAGCGATATGCGCATCCTCCCGCTCTGCGCCGCCGCCGTCGCTGTCGCCGCGTTGCTGGCAGCCTGCGGACCGACCGGCGGCACGGCACCGCTCGTATCGCCGTCGGCGACCTCGTCACCGTCGGCATCAACCTCACCGTCGGCGTCAGGCTCACCGTCGACACCGGCCACGCACCCGCCGATCCGCAAACCGCCTGGTCGTACGCAGCCGCCACCGGCCGCTTTGGAGAGCCACCAAGGCACTGTGACCAACGGCGTCGAAGGCGGCTGCCTGATCCTCAACGCGGCGGACGGCAAGTTCGAGCTGATCGGCGGCGACCGTACGGTCCTGCGCGCGAACGCGAAAGTGGTCGTGCACGGCTATCGGACGAAAGGCAAGATGAGCCACTGCATGCAGGGCACGATGTTCCAGGTGGTGTCGGCTCAGCCGGCTTCCTGAGTCAGCAGGCCGCGCAGCGACACGCCGGCCAGCGCCTTCACGTCACGCGCGAAGTGCGCCTGGTCGGCGTAACCGTTCTCGATCGCGACCGTCGCGTACGGCGTGCCGATCCGCGCCGCGTCCAGCGCGCGGCCAAACCGGATGATCCGCATCAGCGTCTTGGGGCCATAGCCGAAGGCCTGCCGGCAGCGTCTCAGCAGCTGCCGCTCGCTCAGGCCGGCGGCACCGGCTGCGTCCGCCACGGACACGCCTTTGCGCAGGTCAACGGCCAGCGCGCGGGTCAGCGGGTCGGGCTCTCGGCCGGCCAGCGCGTCGCCGGCGATCCGCTCGAGCGCGTGGCCGCGGTCGTGCGCGGCCGAGACCTCCCCGGTCAGCCGGCGTACGCGGCCGGCCGGCCACAGCTCGGCCAGCGGCACGCGGCGGTTGACCAGCTCGTACGCCGGAACGCCGAATACCTCCGGGCCCAGGCCCGGCCGGAACCGGATGCCGGCGTAGTGGCGGCCGGGACTGGCCGGCGAGAGCTGCGCGACCGTGTCCGGGCCGGCGACCATCAGCTCGCCGTCGACCCAGATCAGGTCGATGCAGCCGTCCGGCAGCACGCGGGTCGGGGCGGCGGCCGGGACGAGCGGATCGGTCCGTGTCCACAGCAGCGCACCTGGCAACCGCGCCAGCCGTTCCTCGTACACATCCCGATGATGTCACCGGCCACCGACAGTCGCCGAGCGCGCTACGCGCCGTGCGTCACCGCGTTCGGTGCGTACGCACGCCAGTAGGCCGCGTAGTTGTCGGACTTGATCGCGCGCGCGAGCGCCGCCACCGCGGTCGGATCGACCTCCTGATACTGGATGTGGTTGATCGTCATCGCGCCTTTCATGTGCAGCGAGCCGTACGTGATCGCGCCGACGTCGAGCTTCGCGACCGCCACCGCGAGGTTCTTGACCGGCATGCCCCTGTCGACGGTGGTCGACTTGGCCACCGCCGACAACGCTTGGTCGAGCCGGATGACATCGCCGCGCATGCCGAGCGAGAGACCCTTGTACATCAGCGCGCGCAGGAATTGCTGGTGTCGCTTCATCCGGTCGAAGTCGCCGTTGGGCAGGCCGTGGCGTTGGCGCAGGTAAAACTCCGCCTGCTTGCCGGTGAGGTGGTTCCAGCCGGCCGGCCAGTGGATGTGGAACTGGTTGTCGTAAACCGGTTTGTCGATCTTCACGTTGACGCCGCCGACGGCGTCGGTCGCCGTGTGTACGGCGCCGAAGCCGACCACCATGACGTGGTCGATCCGCACGCCGAGCAGGCCCTGCACCGTACGCACCGCCAGCGGCGCCCCGCCGTACGCCAGCGCCGCGTTGATCTTGGTCTTGCCACCGTGCCACGGCCCGGCGGCCGGCACGTTGACGTACGCGTCGCGCTGGATCGAGATCGCCGAGACGTGCCGGAAGTCGCGGTCGACGTGCAGCACGATGATCGCGTCCGACCGCTGGCCGGTGATCCCCTGATAGCCGCGGTTGTTCTCGAAGTTGTCCGAGCCGAGCATCAGGATCGTCATCGGACCTCGCGCGGCGGTGGCACCCGGCAGCAGGTCGGCACGGTTGACCTGCGCCGCGTAGCGTTCGGCGACCCGGTCGATCACCGCGTCCCTGATCGCCGCCGCCGTCGTCGGCAGGACGGTGGCCGCCGCGAGCAGGATCATCGTCGGCAGCATGGCCAACAGCAGTCGTCTGTTCATCGTCCCCCCAAGTTGAGCTGCGCAAACATCAAACGCCGATGGGATCTTTTTCGCAATTCGGACACGCGGGGAGGGTTATCGTGTGGCGTGACCAATCTGAGCCTCGTCCTCGGCTTCGCGCTGACCGCCTTCCTGATCATCGTCGTGCCCGGTCCGAGCGTGCTGTTCGTGGTCAGCCGAGCCGTCTCGTACGGCCGGCGGACCGCGCTGGTGACCGTGCTCGGCAACGCCGTCGGGGTCTACGTGGTGGTGCTCGCGGTGGCTTTCGGCCTCGGCGCGGTCATCCAGACCTCCGACACCGTGTTCACCGTCGTCAAGCTGGTCGGCGCCGCCTACCTGGTGTTTCTCGGCGTACGCGCGATCCTCGACCGCCGGTCGCTGGGCGACGCCGCCGCGCGGCCGAGCACCGAGGTGCGGCGGTCGGACCGCCGCGCGTTCCGCGCCGGCGTGTGGGTCGGCTTCTCGAATCCGAAGACGTACGTGCTGTTCGGCGCGATCCTGCCGCAGTTCGTCGCGCCTGCGGCCGGCCATGTGTGGCTGCAGATGATGGTGCTGGGCCTGATCGCGGCGGTGATCGGCCTGGCCGCGGACAGCGCGTGGGCCCTGGCGGCCGGCGCGGCGCGTACCTGGCTGAGCCGGTCGTCCAACCGGCTGTCGCTGCTCGGCGGCGCCGGCGGTGTCGTGATGATCGGACTCGGGGTCGAGCTGGCGATCACCGGTCGCCACGACTGAGTAGTTCTACCCGGCCGATCGTCGCGGTTGTGCTCAGGAAATCGCGGTCGGCGGCCGGCAGCCTGAAAGCATGACAACGACAACGCTGCCGGCGACCGCCGCCGAGCTGGCCGCTGCCACGACTGACAACCGCGACCGCTACGTCGACTTTCTGCGCGTCTTCTCGATCGGCGCGGTCGTCGTCGGCCACTGGTTCCTGGCGCTGATGCTGGTTCACAACGAGATCTGGCTGGCGAAGACCTTCGCGGTGCAGCTGGTGACCTGGCTGTGGCAGGTCATGCCGCTGTTTTTCTTCGTCGGCGGCTTCTCCCACGCCGTCACGCTGCGCTCGCTGCGCAAACGCGGTGGCACGAACGCGGATTTCCTGCGTGCGCGCGTACTGCGGCTGCTGCCACCGGTCGTCCTCATGCTCGGCAGCTATGCCGCCCTGTCGGTGATCCTGGAAACCGTTGGCCTGTCCGGAAATCCGTACGCGCTCGCGGCGGAGACGGTGACCGGTCCGCTGTGGTTCATCGGTGTTTATCTGGCTGTTGCCGTGCTCGCGCCGGCGATGGACCGTCTGCATCGGCATTACGGCGCGAGAGTCGTCGTTTTTCTGGTCGTGGCAACGGCTGCCGTCGATGTGTTGCGTCTGGCCGGGCACCTGCCGGTGCTCGGCCTGGGCACCGAGCTGCTGGTGTGGCTGACGATCCACCAGCTCGGCTTTTGTTACGCCGACGGCTCCTTGGTCGCCGCCGGTCGCCGGTTTGTCGCGGTGATGACATTTGGCGCACTGGCCGTCACGACTGTTCTGACGCTCGGCACTGGTATCTATCCAGTCGCGATGGTCGGCTTCGCCGGCATCCCGTCCAACGCCGGCCCGGCCAGCTTTGCGTTGCTGTCACACGGATTCTGGATCGTCGGCCTGGCGATGCTGCTGCGGCCGGTCGTCAACCGCTGGCTGCGCAACCGCCGCGTGTGGACCGGCGTGATCGTCGGAAACGGTGTCATCATGACGATATTCTGCTGGCACCTGACCGCGACCTTCCTCGCCGAAGGCGCACGATTGCTCACCGGAATTCCGGTGCCGGCCGCCGGCACGGCCGCGTGGTGGACCGTCGCCGTACCGGTCTGGTTCGGTGCCTGCACCATCGCACTCGTCGCATTGGTTGCGATTTTCCGCCGCTTCGAACGGATCCCGTTGCCGTCGGCCTCTCGGTCAGGCGTCGGTTACCAGGTGGCCGCGGTCGTCGGCACCGTACTCGCCGGCCTCGGCATGTTCGCGGTCGCCGCGACCGGACTCGACGGCCTGCTGTCGTTCTCGACCGAACTGGTCGACGGCATCCCGATGACCGGCCTCGGCGCGTTGGCGATCCTCTTCTCCGGAGTGGCGCTGCTCTACGCCAGCGGCTCGCGAAACCCGGTGCGGTAGCGGCGAAAGGACGCTTATGCGGTAACGCGCATAACCCTTGACCGAGCCGGATTTTGTCCCTCTACCTTCACGTTACGTGTTCAACCAACCGGGGAGAGTAACGTGAAGCTCAAACGAATCGCTCATGGCGATTGCTTGCAAGGTGACGTACGTGTTCGAGGCTACCGCCAGTCAGGCAAGTGGATCGGCCGAGTCCACGTCATTAGGCGTCCGCTGACGGACTACCTCCGCTTCGAACTTGCCGCCTACCGGTACAACGTTGCCGCTGGAGAAGACGTACGCATCCTCGACGTCACCGATCGGCCGAATCCCGGTCTACCAGACCAGGATTTCTGGATGTTCGACGAGACCAACAAACCCGGACGGCACGCAGATCGGACGTGAACTTCTCGAAGGCGTCGACCCGGCACCATACGTCGCTTGGAAACATCTGGCTATGGAGCACTCAGTCCCGTATCAGGAGTGCCTGAAGGCTAAAATAGACGGGTGAAGCTCGACCCCGCGCAGGCCGGACGTGATCGCGAAAGCCTGGCGGATGCGCTGGCGAACCTGCGCCTGCGTCGGGTCTGTCGGGAGATCGACTAGCCCGGCGCTGTGGCATGCGCCAGAGCAAGGTCAGCCGGATCGAGACAGGACGGTTGCTTCCTAGCGTCGTCGACGTTCAGCAGATACTCGCAGCCCTCGGTGTCGACCAACCGACGCAGGCGGATCTGGTCGCACTCGCGCAAGTCGCCAACACCGAATATGAAGACATATGAGCACTCGTACGCAGTGGGCTTCATCATCGCCAACGAGGGCTGGCGACGCTCGTGTCGAACGCCACACTCATGCAACATGTCCTGCCGAGTCTCATCACTGGACTCCTCCAAACGCCTGAATACATGCAAGCGGCGATGAACACACCAGTCACTCCGGCAGGCGCGGATCCGTCCAGAACCATCGACCTGAAGCTCGCACGCCAGGGTGATCTTGCGTGACTCCAACAAGGAGTTCAGGTTTCTGCTGACCGAACCGACCGTCAGGTGGCGGCTCTGCGATCCGTCAATCATGGCGGCGCAACTCGACCACCTGACTGAAGTCTCACGGTTGCCGAATATTCGGATCGGTGTCATCCCGTTGACCCGACAGGTCCCGCACGGCGCCTTCGATACCTTTGTCCCGTACGACCGACGGCTTGTCACGATCGAGCTCTTCTCCGGCCGGGTAGTCCTGCGAGATCCCAAGGACATCGATCATTACCGAGATCTGTTCGACTTTTTCAGTGAGTACGCGGTGTGGGACAACGAGGCACGCGGCCTGCTGGAGACCCTTGCTGACGACTTTCGGAGTGGCAAATAATTCGAGGACGTGCACAGCACTAGCGGGCGCGAGTGCCTGATTCCTAGCATTTTCGTTATGAGAAAGGCACAGCCTGTCGAGACACTGCGCGGCCTGCTGGCCTTACGACGACAGATCGAGCAGTCCAAAGTGGACACCAAGGCTCTGTTTCAGGCGGCTCGATGCCGGGCGGACAACGTTCGAGTGGCACATTTCGTCGGCAAGCTGCTCGCCTTTCAGTTGATACTCGACATGATCTCGATCGAGGTCGACTCCTTCGACCGTGACTAACGCGCGAACGCGACGAAAGTGTCCAGGGCGGCCGGGTTGGCGAGAGCGTCGCGGCTGACGGCTTTCTCGGCCGGTGTGCCGGCGAGGATCTTCTTGACCGGCACCTCGCATTTCTTGCCGTTGAGCGTACGCGGAACGTCATCCACGACAACGAAAGAGTCAGGCACGTGGCGAGGCGACAGTTCCGTACGCAGCGCGGCCTTCACCTTCGGCTTCAGCTCCTCAAGATCTGCGCCGGGAGCCAGCACCAGGAAGCACAACAGCTCGCCTTCGGACTCACCGCCGAGCCTGGTCGTGTCAATGACGAGAGAGTCAAGCACCTCGTCAAATCCCTCTACGACACGATAGAACTCGGCGGTCCCCATGCGTACGCCGCCGCGGTTGAGGGTCGAGTCGCTGCGGCCGAAAATCACGCAGGAGCCGCGGTCGGTGACCATGAACCAGTCACCGTGCCGCCACTTTCCCGGATACATCTCGAAATATGCCTCGCGCAGCCGAGTGCCGTCCGGGTCGTTCCAGAAGAACACCGGCATCGATGGCATCGGGCGCGTGACGACCAGCTCGCCGACCTCGCCGACGACCGGTTTTCCGGCTTCGTCGTACGCGTAGGCCGCAGAACCGAGCGAGGCGCAGGACATCTCGCCCATCCACACGGGCACGGTGGGCGCGGCACCGATGAAGGCCGTGCACAGGTCGGTGCCGCCGGAGGTGCTGCAGATCTGTACGTGCTCACCGACCGCGTCGGCGATCCACCGGAAGCCCTCGGTGGACAGCGGCGACCCGGTGGAGCCGAGCGCGCGGATGCCGGTCAGGTCAACGTCATCGCGCGGCCGCAGCCCCTTTTTCAAGCAACTCTGGACAAACGGCGCCGACGTACCAAAGAAGTCGACGCGCGCCTCGGCGGCCAGCCGCCACAGCACGCCGAGATCCGGGAATCCGGGGTTTCCATCGAAAAGTACGATCGTGGAGCCGACCAGCAGGCCAGAGATGAGGAAGTTCCACATCATCCAGCCGGTGGTGGTGAACCAGAAAAACCGCGATCCCGGGCCGAGGTCACAGTGCATCGTCAGCACTTTGAGGTGCTCGACCAGGATTCCGCCGTGACCCTGCACGATGCCTTTCGGCAGGCCGGTCGTGCCGGACGAATACAGCACCCACAACGGATGGTCGAAGTCGACCGCCTCGAACGCCAGCTCGTCACCGGCGCCACCGGCCAGAAAATCGTCCCACGCGAGCGTCCCATCCAAGGAGGGGCCGTCGACGTAGTCGACCAAAACCGTGGCGCGAAGGCTGGGGATCTCGTCGCGCAGCCGTTGCACTGTCGGCGTGGCGTCGAAGGTGTTCCCACCGTAGCAATAGCCGTTCACCGCGAACAGCACGACGGGCTCGATCTGCGCGAACCGGTCGAAGATCGCACGCGGTCCGAAATCCGGCGAACAGGACGACCAGACCACGCCGAGGCTGGCGGCGGCCAGGAAGGCGACCAGTGTTTCCGGAGAGTTTGGCGAAAGCGCGACGACGCGGTCGCCTTTGCCTACGCCGAGCTCGACCAAACCGGCGCGAGCGGCGGCAACGCGCGATCGCAGCTCAGCAAGCGTCAGCTCGGCGGATTTGCCGTCCTCACGCCGAAAGACGACCGCGACGTCACCGGGGTCGCGACCAGGCACATCACGCAGCGCGTGCTCGGCGTAGTTGAGCGTCGCACCAGGAAACCACTTGGCGCCAGGCATCGAGTCGTCGGCGAGTACGCGCGACGGCGCAGCGTGGAAACGTACGTCGAAAAACTCGACGGCCGCGCCCCAGAAGCCCTCCAGGTCGGTCACCGACCACTCGTGCAGCGCCGCGTATCCGCCGACCGGGTCAGGCAGGTCGACGCCGCGGTTGTCGCGTACCCACCTGGTGAACTCGGCCAGCCGGCTGCGGTCGGCGCGCTCCGGATCCGGCCGCCACAGGACCTCGGGTTCCTCCGGCATCGGCGTCTCCCTCTCCGTTCGGTGACTCGCGCTTCATTGTTACCCCATCACACCGCCGTGCGAGGATCTGCAGATCATGAGCGAACACCGCGACCGGATGATCAGCGGCCAGCCCTACCTGGCCAGCGATCCCGAGCTCGTCGCCAACTACGTCCGCTGTCAGCAGCTGCTGGAGCGGTTCAACGCGCTGTCGATCGTGGAGCGCGAGCAGCGGCGGGCCCTGCTCAAGGAGATGCTGGCCGAGGTCGGCGAGGACACCAACGTGCGCGCGCCACTGCAGATCGAGTACGGCGACCTGCTGTCGATCGGCGCGCGCACGTTCATCAACAACGGTTTCCTGGTGATCGACTGCGCACCCGTACGCATCGGGTCCGACGTGCAGATCGGTCCGCGAGTGCAGCTGCTGACCGCGACGCATCCACTCGATCCGGCCGTACGCAGGACCGAGTGGGAGGCCGCCGAGCCGATCACCGTCGGCGACGGCGTGTGGCTCGGCGGCGGTGTGATCGTGTGTCCCGGCGTGACCATCGGCGACAACACCGTCGTCGGCGCCGGCAGCGTAGTGACACGCGACCTGCCGCCAAATGTCATCGCCGTCGGCAATCCGGCGCGCGTGTTGCGGCCGGTGCCGACCGGCGGACGTACCGAAGGGATTCCCGATCCATGGTGACCATTGGCACGACCTTTCCCTGCCAGATCTCGCCGCGCCGGCTGCCGGCGTACGCGAAACGAGCCGAGGCCGCCGGCTTCGGCCAGCTGTGGGTCGTCGAGGACTGCTTCTTCGGCGGCGGCATCGCGGCCGGTGGCACGGCACTGGCGGCGACCGAGCACATCACCGTCGGCGTCGGCATCCTGCCGGCGGCGGTGCGCAACGCGGCCTTCACCGCGATGGAGTTCGCCACGCTGGCCGAGCTGCATCCCGGCCGGCTGATCGCCGGCATCGGCCACGGCGTACCCGACTGGATCCGCCAGGTCGGCGCCTGGCCGGCGTCTCCGGTCACGCTGTTGGAGGAAAACCTGCGGGCCATCCGCCGGATCCTGGCCGGTGAGCGGGTCACGATGGACGATCGGTATGTGCGGATCCGCGACGTGGAGCTGGTGCACAAGCCGGAGATCGTGCCGCCCGTGGTCGCCGGCGTACGCGGTCCGAAGTCGCTGGCCGTGGCCGGCCGGTCGGCCGACGGCACGGTGCTCGCCGAGCCGGCGGCGCCGGCGTACGTGCACGCCACGCGTCAGCAGATCGCCGCCACCGGTCCACACACGGTGATCGCGTACGCGTTGTTCGCTTGCGCCGAGGACCCGGCCGACGCGCTGGCGATCGTACGAGAGAGGGCCAGCCACGCGCTGTCCAACCCGGAGACCGACGCACACGTGTCGATGCTGCCCTTCGCCGACGAACTGCGTGCGCTGCGCACGTCTGCTGGCTCGCGTGAGGAGTTTGCCGCCGGCCTGAAGGACGAGTGGCTGCGCGAGCTGGCGGTCGTGGGGACGGTTGACGACTGCGTACGCGCGATCGGTGAGCTGGAGTCCGCTGGCGCCGACGCGGTCGTCGTGCATCCGGCGCTCGACCTCGACGCTCACCTGGTGTCGGCCGAGCCGCTGCTGGCCGCCTTACGCTGAGCGGTCGCATGGCCACCATGCTTGCGTTGGACGCACGCATGGTGGCCATGCGACCACACGCTAGCTGGCCATCTTCCGGCCGCCGTCGACGTAGAGCACCTGGCCGGTGATGAACGACGACTCGTCGCTGGTCAGGAAGGCGATCGCGTTGGCGATGTCCTCCGGATAGCCGACCCGGCGTACGGGTGTGGCCTCCGCGGCGGCCTGCTGCAGCTGCTCCGGCGTGACGCCGACGCGGCGGGCGGTGTCGTCGGTCATGTCGGTGACGATGAAGCCGGGCGCCACCGCGTTGACGTTGATGCCGAAGGGGCCGAGCTCGATGGCGAGCGTACGGGTGAAGCCCTGCAGGCCGGCCTTGACGGCGGAGTAGTTGGCCTGACCGCGGTTGCCGAGCGCGGAGATGCTGGACAGGCTGACGATCTTGCCGTACTTGCGCGCCACCATGTGTTTCTGCGCGGCCTTGGTGGTCAGGAACGCGCCTTTGAGGTGGACGGCGATGACCGTGTCCCAGTCCTGCTCGGTCATCTTGAACAGCAGGTTGTCCCTGGTCACGCCGGCGTTGTTGACCAGGATGTCGACCGAGCCGAACTCCTTGGCCAGCCGGTCCACCGCCGCGGTGATCTGGTCGGCGTTGGACACGTCCGCCCCGAGCGCCAGCGCCTGGCCACCGGCCGAGGTGATGGCGTCGACGGTGGCGCCGCAGTTGGACTCCTCCAGGTCGAGTACGCCGACCGCCGCACCGTCGGACGCCAGCCGGCGCGCGACCGCGGCGCCGATGCCGCGCGCGGCCCCGGTGACCAAAGCGACTCTCTGCTCGGATGTGGCCATCAGTTCGTCTCGCCTTTCCGTTGGCACCAGTTAGCCGAAACTCTAGAACGGGATTCGGTTTGCCGCCGCGCCGGTGTGAGCTATCCCCCGGCCTGAGTGTCAGCGACCGCCGGCGACGCGCAGGATGGCGCCGGTGGTGTACGACGCGTCGTCGGAGAGCAGCCAGCAGATCGCGGCGGCGATCTCGTCGGGCTCCCCGGGCCGGCCGATCGGAACCCCCGGCGCCATCCGCTCGACCCGTCCGGGGTCACCGGCGTCGGCGTGGATGCGGGTCGCCACCAGACCCGGTGCGACCGCATTGACCCGGATCCCCTGGCCGCCGACCTCCTTGGAGAGGCCGACCGTGAAGGCGTCCACCGCCGCCTTGCTCGCCGCGTAATGCACGTACTCGCCGGGACTGCCGATCGTCGCCGCGCCGGACGACAGGTTGACGATCGCTCCACCGCTGCCACCGCGTTCGGTCGACATGACTTTGACGGCTCGCTGCGTGCAGTATTCGAGGCCGAGGATGTTGACCTCAACGACGCGGCGGAGCACGTCGCCCGTTACGTCCGGAAACGGTCCGAGAGGTCCGGTGTAGCCGGCGTTGTTGACCAGGCCGGTGACCGGCCCGAACTTCTCCGTCGTACGCGCGAAAAGCTCGTCGACATCGGTCTCCGAGGCCATGTCGCCGCGTACCGCGAGCGCGTTGTCGGCGCCGAGCTCGGCGACCAGCTTGTCCGCACTGTCCACATCGGACAGATAGCTGAGCGCCACGGCGTGACCGCCGGCCACCAACCGCCGCGCCGTCGCCGCGCCGATCCCCCGGCCGCCACCCGTCACGATCGTCACCTTCGCCATGATCACGACGGTAACCCACCATCAGTTGGCACAACCGACGCGAGGGTGGCGTGGTCGCGGTCAGGCGGTGGCGTGGACCATTTTTCGGATGGGCGCGGCGACGACGTGTGGACGTTCCATCAGCAGCATGTGGCCGGTGTCCGGCTCGACGTGCAGGGTTGCCGACGGAATGGCCTCGGCGATCTCGCGGCTGTGCCGCACCGGCGTCAGCTGGTCGTTACGGCCAACCACAACCGAAACCGGTACGCGCGCGAGCGCATTCAGTTGCGTACGCATGTCATGGCGCAGCAACACCGGATAAAACTCAACGATGGTGCGGAAAGGCGTGGCCTCGATCATCGCGGCGGTGGCGCGTACGACCTGCGGGGCCGGCTCCGGGCCGAAGCCGACGCGTTCGAAGCGGCGCAGCATCGGCTTGTGGCGCAACGAAAAAATCCGTCGCGCACGGTCGACGCCGCGCGGATAGCGTTGGCCGACGGCGACCAGCGGCGCCGGCACGTTGCGGACGAAATGGGCGATCGGACCGCGCCGCGGATGCCGCTCGGCCAGGCCGCCGGCCGCCGTGCTCACCAGTACGACGCCGGTCACCAGATCGCCGAAGATCTCCGGATGCGAGCCGGCCAGCGACATGATCGTCATGCCACCCATCGACATGCCGGCGAGCACCACCGGCCCGGTCGGCGCGAGTGCCCGCAAAACCTGGAAAAGATCCTCACCGAGGCGTGCCACGGTGACCGGGTCGGTCCCCCAGGTCGACTGGCCGTGGCAACGCTGGTCATAGCGTACGAACCGGGTCCCACCGACCTCCGCGTCATGTGCGAGCGGCCGCAGCGCGCGCAACACCGGCGTCCACGACTGCGCGCGCAACGTCCAGCCATGTGCGAGCACGACGGTGACGGCGCCGTCGGGGTCGCCGGTGATGTCGGCGTGCAGCCGCGCGCCGTCGTCAGTGGACACGGTCCGTACGCGCACGTCAGACCCCGCCGCGCAGCGTGATCCCACCGTCCAGAAGGAGCGTCTGGCCGGTGATCCAGCCGGCCCGGTCGGAGGCCAGGAAAGTGACCGCGGCGGCCACGTCCTCCGGCACGCCGAGGCGCTGCAGCGGATAATGCGCGGCGACGCCGTCCTCGTCGGCGGCATACAGCTTCTCGGCGAACCGCGTTTTCACGACGGCCGGCGCGACCGCATTGACGCGTACGTTCGGCGCCAGCTCCAGCGCGTACTCCTGCGTGATGTGGATCAGGGCGGCCTTGCTCGCACCGTACGTGCCGATGCCCGGTGCCGGCCGCAGGCCGCCGAGCGAGGCGACGTTCACGATCGACCCACCGTGCTGCTCCATCCACGCGGCATGGACGCGGGATACCCAGGACATCGCGGCGAACACGTTGACCTCGAAGATCTTCGACACAGCGCGCGGCTCGATGTCGACCATCCGGCCGAAGACCGGATTGGTGCCGGTGTTGTTGACCAGTACGTCCAGGCTGCCGAAGGTCTTGATGACCGTCTCCACCACCTCGGCCTGGTGGTCGGGGTCATGTGCCTTGCCGGCGATGCCGATCGCGTGCTGCTCACCGCCGAGCTGCCGTACGGCCTCGGCCAGCGGCTCCGCGGACCGCGCGGTGACGCAGACCTTGGCTCCGCTGTCGACCAGCTCCCGCGCGACCGCCAGACCGATGCCACGGCTGGCGCCGGTCACCACCGCCACTTTCCCGTCGAAACCGCCCATGCCGCCCTCTCGCCTACTGGTTGGTAACACTTGACCGTAACCCGAAGCCGGTGGCTGCCGCGAGATGACGCCACATAAGGCCAGTACAGTGCGGTTGTGTGCTTACGACGGCACGCGAGAATGCGTGCGATTGTCGCGATCGCGGTCGTCACGGCCGCGATCGCCGGATGTTCCAACGGGGCCCCTCAGACACCTCGGAAGTCCGCCGCGCCGGCGCCGGACGTGACCACCAGGGCCGAGGCTGACGCCGACAAACCGATCACCATCGCGTTCGCCGGTGACGTGCACTTCGCCGGCCGTACGGCCAAACTGCTCGACGACCCGGCGACCGCCTTCGGCTCGATCGCCGCCCAATTCCAGTCGGCAGACCTCGCGTTCGTCAATCTGGAGACCGCGATCACCGACGGCGGCACCGCCGAGCCGAAGCAATATCACTTCCGCGCTCCTGGCAGCGCCTTCGACGCGTTGAAGGCCGCCGGCGTCGACGCGGCGATGATGGCCAACAACCACGCGCTGGACTACGGCAGGTCCGGGCTCGCGGACACCTTGGCGCTGGCCGAAAAGCACCAGTTTCCGGTCGTCGGCATCGGGCACAACGCCACCGAGGCGTGGAAGCCCTACACCGCGACCGTACGCGGCACGAAGATCGCGATCGTCTCGGTCAGCCAGCTGCACGAGCTGTCCGACAGCTGGACCGCCACCGACAGCCGGCCAGGCGAGGCGTCCGCATGGGTCGACCTGCCGCGTACGCTCGCCGCCATCCGTGCCGCCAAACAGCAGGCCGACATCGTCATCGCGTACGTCCACGGCGGCACCGAAGGCCAGCAGTGCGCCACGCTCGCCCAGCAGAAGCTGGCCAAACAGCTGTCCGACGCCGGCGCCGACGCGTTCATCGAGACGCACGCGCATCTGCTGCTCGGCGACGGCTGGCTCGGCCGGACCTATGTCGCCTACGGACTCGGCAACTTCCTTTGGTGGAAGGACAACGAGCTGAGCAACGACACCGGTGTGCTGCGCCTGACGATCGACGGCAAGAAGGTCACCGGGTCGACGTTCGTACCGGCGTGGATCACCAGGACCGGCCAGCCGGAGGTGGCGACCGGCGCCGAGGGCAACCGGATCAGCCGGAAGTTCCAGCAGCTGCGCGCGTGCACGAGGCTGGCCGGCGCGTCAACCTCCTGACTTGTCGAAGGCGAAGACCTGTCCCGGCGCCGTACGGTCGCAGGTCAGCTGCCGGATCGGTGCGCCGCTTCTGGTGGAGTTGTTGGGAACGCCGAGGCAGAGTCCACTGTGGACAGGGTGGATACGAAAGCCGCGCAGCGGCACGGTCACCGGCTCCAACGTGTATTCCACCGCGTCACCCGAGTCGCAGTAACCGTTGGACACCACCGCGCCGGGATTCGGATCGGCGTGGCTCACGCCGACGCAACCGGGTCCGAGCTTCGGATGCTGCGTGGCCAGGTGGTAGGTGCCGGTCGGCTGTTTTTCCAGGGCGATCGGCGGAAAAGCGTACGCACAGGCGGTCTGGAAGTCCAGGCCGGAGTAGTTGGCCGGGTCCTCGGAGAAGCACATGCCGGAGCGCGGAAGGCGCAGGCGGTAGGTGCCGTCCGGCGGGACCGCCGGGGTGACCGCCAGCGACGCGGACGGCTCGCCGGTGGGTTGCGCCCGCGTCTGGAGCAGCGACGCACCGGGACCTGCGAGCAAGAACACGGTCAGCAGCGCGCCGACCAAAGCCCACACCGGCCGGCTGGCGAGGCCGAAAAACCGCGCCAGAAACGACTTTCCCGGCCGGCCGGCGGACGTGTCCGGCGGTTCCTCCGGCGCGGCGGCGAGCCGCTTACGCACGTCGACCCAGACCTGCGCCACCGACTCGTCGCCACCGGTCGCGCGTACCAGCGCCGTCACCAGCTCCTCGCGTGGCAGGCTCGGCCGGCTGAGCATCGTCGCCGCGGTGCTCCGCGGCAACACACAGCCGGCCGCCGCGGCCTTCTGCTCGAGCTGCCGGTAGGTCAGACCTGACTGGTCTTTCAACCGTCGCAACAGGTCCACGTACTCCGCGGCGGTCCGGGCCGGCCGCGGATCCGGATCCAGAACCGTATCGGGCTCCGACATAGCCCCACTTTGTCGCACGTAGGCAAGCGTGCGGGGCCAAATCAACGAAAACGGCCTCTGCTCAGACTGGCGAGACGAAGCCGGTCGCCTTCGCGCCACCACCGGACATCGACCCGATCTTGCGCCAACCACGGTCGGTCACCTTGTCCCCGAAATTGCCTTCGACCGTACGCACCTGCGAGACGTTGCCGTGGCTGTCGTACTTCACGCCCACCACGACCCCGACATGCCGGCTGTCCGGATAGTTGCCGTAGACCACCACGTCACCGGGCGCGGTGCTCTTCTTGCTGATCGGCTTCCAGCGGTGCTGCGCCTTGCCCCACTTCTGCCAGTAGGTGGCCCAGTGCCCCTGGTTGGTGCCGCTGCCGGTCATGTTCGGCCGCTTGGTCGCGCCGCCCTTCCACCAGGCCCAGTTGGCGAAGATGCCGCACCAGGCGGCCGGCCGCAGGATGGCGCTGCTGATCTTGTACGCCTTCGGGTAGTAGTTGTTGCCGGTCTCCTTCTTGCCGATCTGGCTGATCGCCGCCTTCGCGATCGAGTCACGGATGTGCGCGCTCGGCGGATCCGCGTACGCCGCCGTCACCGGCACCAGGCTGACCGACCCGGCCAGCGCGAACGCGAGCGCCACGACCAGCGCCGCCGTCAACCGTCTCACCATCGGATCTCCTTTCCAGAAGGGAAAGTCCGGCCCGGCGGCCTCCCTCCTCCGCCGGACCGGACGTCGGGCTAGAGAGCCACCGGCGACGCGAAACCGGTCGCCGAGGCGCCGCCGCCGGTCAGGCTGCCGATGTTGCGCCAGCCGCGGTCAGTGACCTTGTCCCCGAAGTTGCCTTCCACGCTGCGGATCTGGGTGACCTTGCCGTCGCTGCCCTTGCGCACCTGCACGACGACGCCGACGTGCCGGCTGTCCGGGTAGTTGCCGTAGACGACCACGTCACCGGGCGCCGGGTTCTTGTTGGCGATCGGCTTCCAGCGGCTGTGGTCCTTGGCCCACTTCTGCCAGTAGGTGGCCCAGTGACCCTGCGCGGTGCCGGAGCCGGTCATGTTCGGCCGCGCCGTCGCGCCGCCCTTCCACCAGGCCCAGTTGGCGAAGATGCCGCACCAGGCGGCCGGCCGGACGATCGAGTCGTTGATCTTGTACGCGATCGGGTAGTAGTTCGTGCCGGTCTCGGCCTTGCCGATCTGGCTGATCGCGGCGTCGGCGATCGCGCTGCGTACGTCGGCCGATGCCGGGCTGGCCGGCAGCGCGCTGAGCAGGCCGGCCATCGCGACGGTCGCGACGGCGAGCGCTGCGAGTCTTCGGACCATGACATCTCCTCACATAATCGGGATGTCAGGCCATTGACGCAGATGTGACTTTACGATCGCTGAATCGCCGCGGTGAAGCGCGGTTGACGACGTTGGAAAAGGCTCCTACGACGTACGCGCGCGGTCGATTATCGCGCTGGTGTCCAGGCCTGCCGGCAGCGTACCGAAGGCGACACCCCAGTCCTCTGCCAGCCTCGACGCGCAGAACGCCGACGCGACCGCCGGGTGGCCGTCGCGCACCAGCAGCGACCCCTGCAGCACCAGCGCCATCCGCTCGACGATCCGTCGCGCCCGGTATTCGAGGTCGGCCAGGTCGGACAGTTCCTTGCGCAGGTGCGCGACCGCGGTGTCGAGCCGCACGTCGGCGCCGGTGGCCAGCTCGACCTCGGCGAAGAACGCCTCCACCGACTCCGGCTGCTTGGCCATGGCCCGCAACGCGTCCAGCGCGGCCACGTTGCCGGAGCCTTCCCAGATCGAGGACAGCGGCGCCTCGCGATAGAGCCGCGGCATGCCGGACTCCTCGACGTATCCGTTGCCGCCGAGGCATTCCAGCGCCTCGGCGGCATGCGCCGGAGCGCGCTTGCAGACCCAGTATTTGGTGACCGCCAAGGCCAGCCGCCGGAACGTCTCTTCGTTGCGATCGCCGTTCGCGGCGAGGTCGGTGGCGCCGGCCAGCCGCATCGAGACGATCGTCGCGGCCTCCGACTCGACCGTCAGGTCGGCCAGTACGTTGGCCATCAGCGGCTGATCGACGAGCAGGGCACCAAAAGCTCGGCGGTGTGCGCAGTGGTGGACGGCGTTGACGACGGCCAGCCGCATGCCGGACGCACCGCCGAGCGCGCAGTCCAGCCGGGTGTTGTTGACCATCGCGATGATCGTCCGGACGCCGCGGCCTTCCTCGCCGATCCGCCAGCCGAGCGCGCCGTCGTACTCGATCTCGGCCGACGCGTTGGACTTGTTGCCAAGCTTGTCTTTGAGTCGCTGCAACAAAATCCGGTTGCGCGTGCCGTCAGGCAGGACCCGCGGCAGCAGGAAGCAGGTCAGGCCGCCGGGAGCCTGCGCGAGCGTGAGGAACAGGTCCGACATCGGCGCCGAGGTGAACCACTTGTGCCCGACCAGGTGATACATGCCGCTCGCGGTCGGTTTGGCGACCGTGGCGTTGGCGCGTACGTCCGAGCCGCCCTGTTTCTCGGTCATCGACATGCCGGCGATCAGGCCGTTCTTTTCGGTCGGCACACGCAGGCCGTAGTCGTATGTGCGCGCGCCGAGCTTGCCCTCGAACTGCCTGGCCAGCTCCGGCTCGACCCGCAGCGCCGGGATTGCCGCGTACGTCATGGAAATCGGGCAGGTGTGACCCGCTTCGACCTGCGACCACACGTAGAACTTGGCCGCGCGCGCCACGTGCTCGCCGTCGCGGAGCATCAGCCACGGCGAGGCCTGCAGGCCGTTTTTCACCGCGACCTTCATCAGGTCGTGCCAGTGCGGATGAAACTCCACCTCGTCGATCCGGTTGCCGAAGCGGTCATGGGTCTTCAGCGCCGGCGGATAGGTGTTGACCAGCCGCCCCCACTCACGCGCTTTCTCGCTGCCGGCGAGCTTGCCGAGCTCGCGCACCTCGCGCTCGGCCCAGTCCGCGCCATACTTTCGCATGCCGTCGAGCAAAGTCGGGTCGTCGGCCACGTTGTAGCCGTCGATCGGCGGAACCTGGTTGGTGACCTCATGGGTGGCCGGCATCGGATGCTCCTAGGGTCTGTTTCGAAGTCCCTAATGCTCGTAAGGCAAAACTGACCAGATTCGGGACGACGTCGGGATGCGGCTGGCCGTCGGCGAGCGGCCCGACCAGCACCTCGCCGACCGCGCCGATCAGCGCGGCGGCCGCGAGTTCGGGATCCTGTGGCGGAAGCGCGTTCTCGCGTACGGCCTCCGCGATCTGTTTCGCCGCCGCGTCCCGGAACGTACGCCGGAAGACCAGCCGCTCCGCCTCCACCGCCGGATCCACCGGCTCCGCCAGCAGCGCGTACGCGAGCCGGGGCGATTTCAACGCCCTGCCAGCGAAAGTTTCCAGAAACGCGACGACCCGCTCGGTCGCCGTGCCCGGCAGGGCCATGGCATCGTGAACCGCCGCGACTTCCCGGTCGACGACCGTGCGGAACAGCTCGACAGCGAGATCGGCCTTGCCGGGAAAGTGCTTGTAGACCGTACCCGTCGCGACGCCAGCCCTGGCCGCGACCGCCGCCATCGAGCAGCCGGCGTATCCGCGGTCGGCAAGCAGGTCCGTCGCGGCGGCGACGATCGCGGCGCGTTGGGTGTCCAGGCGGGCTTGGACGCGGGGGGTGCGGCGGTAGGGCACTCAAGAAGTGAATCAGGGGTTCATAGCTTCGCGCAAGTCGGGGGTGGTGAGGGGGATCGAGGGGTTGGGGTGGTCGTCTGTGTGGCGTCGGGGTGAAGGGTTGGTTTTCTGGTTGATGCGTTGGGGTGGCGGCTTCGCCCGCTCGTTGCGTGTGTGGGTGGTCGGTTTTTCGCCTGCGCGGCGGGCGCGCCTGCGCGGCGAGCGACCTCAAGGGAGGAGGCGCGGGAACGCCAATCATGTGCACGAGGGGTGCGGGCGGCGGTTTATGGCGGGGCTGGGCTCTCTCTGGACTTGCTCGGTCACGCGCGGGAAGCAATCCGTCGGTCTGGATGCCAACGATCGTGCTGTAGCGCTACATATCCGTCTTGCCGGTTTGTGTTTTGGTAGCAGGGCCTTCTTACGTGCGCCCGACGCACGCATGGGGGCCTTGCGAACTTCCCAGGAAGGCCAGGGTGGTGCGGGTGTGACTGTTGGGGCTGACAATGCTGGCGAGGCGGGCTGACTGCGTAATACTTGCTTAACAAGGCATCAAACTGGGACATTTAACGCGTCGAGTTGTCCGGAGCGGGACCGTTGATCCAGGCGGTGACCTCCGAGCGGAACGCCAACACGAGTACGGCGACGGCCAGAGCGATGCCGACGACGCCGGTGAAGACACCGGTGACCACGTTGATCAGGCCGTACAAGACGGCGATCACCTCGATGATCGCCACCAACTGCCGGACCCAGTAACGCTTCTGCGCCACGATCATCGCCGCGCAGACGATGGCGGCGGCGCCGACGATGATGCTGACGACGGTCAGGACGTACGCGAGTGGGTTGACGTCCTGGCCGTGGTCGAAGCGGGTTTTGATGTCCAGCGTGAGGCCGAGGACGCCGAGGAGCGTGGCGGCGCCTTGGATGTAGAGGATCACGCGTACGGCCTGGAGTGCGGCGGGCGCCTTTGGCGGAGCGACTGGATCAGTCATGGGCACACGCTAGTCAGGTCGAGCAGGGACCGGTCCCAGCGTACGTCTTGATACGGCGAGACAAAATTTGATATTTGTATTACAGGGCGTCCGGCAGGAGGCGATCATGACGGTGACCGCGGTTGCGCAGGCTCGGCCAGAGCTGATGGCGCTCTCCTTCTGGGCCAGGCCGGAGGCCGAGCGGCTCGCGGCGTTCGCGCGGTTGCGGGCGGAGCCGGCGCCGCTGTTCTTCGACATCCCGAAGGTGCCGCTGTTTCCGTCAGGCAACGGCGCGTACGCGCTGGTCACGCATGCCGACGTGAGCGAGGCGAGCCGCAATCCGAAGCTGTTCAGCAACGAGCCGACGGCCAACGCGATGGTGGACATGCCGCGGTGGTTCGCCACCTACTTCGGCTCGATGATCAACATGGACGACCCGCGGCACGCGCAGATCCGGCGGGTCGTGTCACAGGCGTTCACGCCGCGGGTGCTGGAGAGCATCGAACCGGAGCTGCAGCGGCGCGCGACCAGGATCGTCGACGAGCTGATCGCGACCGGACCGTACGATTTCGTCGGCCAGGTGGCGGCGCGGCTGCCGGTCGAGGTGATCTGCGACCTGCTCGGCATCCCGGAGCGCTATCAGCCGATGGTGTTGCGGCGTACGAACGTCATCCTCGGCAACACCGACCCGGAATACATCGGCCTGTCCCGCGACCGGCTGCTGTCCGGCAGCGTCAACCACGCCGACATGATGCTCGCGTCGTTCCGGCTGATCAGCGCCGGCCGCGACCTGTTCCGGCTGGTGGAGCGGCTCGGCAGGGAACGCAGGCGCAGGCCGACCGGTGACGTGATCTCGCGGCTGGTCAACGCAAACGTCGACGGCGAGTCGCTGACGCCGCAGGAGCTCGGCTCGTTCTTCATCCTGCTCGTGGTGGCCGGCAACGAGACCACGCGTACGGCCATCGCGCACGCGCTGCGCCTTTTCACCGTCCACAAAGGACAACGCGACCTGCTGCTGTCCGACTTCGACGGCCGGATCGCCGGCGCCGTCGAGGAAATCCTGCGCTACAGCACGCCGGTCATCCAGTTCCGGCGCACGGTCACGCAGGACTGCGAGCTCAACGGCCACCGGTTTCGCAAAGGCGACAAGGTCGTGCTGTTCTACAACTCGGCCAACCGCGACGAGGCCGTCTTCGAGGATCCGGACCGCTTCGACATCACCCGCTCCCCCAACAAACACGTCGGCTTCGGCGGCCCCGGCCCGCATTACTGCCTCGGCGCGCACCTCGCCCGGCGCGAGATCACCGTGATGCTGCGCGAGCTTTTCACCAGGCTGCCCGACATCCGCACGGTCGGCGAGCCGGAGCGCCTGCTGTCCAACTTCGTCAACGGCATCAAGCGGATGCCGTTTGACTTCACCAACCCCACCGGCCAGCCGGCGCCGCTCGGCCCCGGCTCGCTCACCTGGCAGTTCTTCGGCGACACAAGGATGTTGCTGGTCGGTCCACGCGCCGGTGTGCTGCAGAACATGCTGCCGGCGCTCGGCCAGGGCGTGCTCGACCACTCGGTCTTCTTCGCCGAGACCTTCGCGCGCACGAAAAGATCGGTCGGGCCGATCATGAACACGGTCTACGGCGGTGCGCGTGCCGCTGAGACCGGGCGTAAGGTCCGCGACTTTCACCTGGACATCAAAGGGAAGTTTCCGGACGGCACGCGTTATCACGCGCTCGACCCGGAAACGTACTACTGGGCACACGCCACCTTTCTGGACAACCTGATCTACGGCGTGGAGACCTTCATCCGGCCACTGTCCACAGTGGAGAAGGAACAGCTCTATCAGGAGTCCAAGACCTGGTTTCGGATGTACGGCGTCAGCGACCGGGTCATGCCGGCGGACTGGCCGGGTTTCCAGGAATACTGGCAACGAATGCTGCGTGAACAGATCGAGCCGCACAAGACGGCACGTTACGGCGTCGGCTATGTCACCAAAGGACTGCCGGCACCCAAGCGCGTGCCGGGCTGGCTGTGGCGAGCGGTACGTCCGCCGGCCAACACCCTCGCCGCGTTCGTCACCACCGGCGGCATGCCGCCGTCGACGCGCGAGCAGCTCAGGCTGCCGTGGAGCGACCGGCAGGAACGCCGCTATCGCCGCTTCAGTGCGGCCGTACGACGCGCCGATCCGCTGTGGCGGACGCTGCCGGAGGCCGTACGCTATCTCCCGCAGGCGCGCCGCGCATTCGCGCGCGATGGTCGTCCCAGGAGGTCCTGATGCTGACCGGGCAGGTCTCGTCCATCGCCGCGCGCGTCGACGGTCTGCGCGCCACTTTTCGCAGTGGCCGCACGAAAGACGCCGCCTGGCGGATCGCGCAGCTGGCCGCGCTGGAACGCATGCTGACCGCGCGCGAGGCGGATTTCTCTGCCGCACTGGAAAAAGACCTGCGCCGGCCGATGGCCGACGGGTGGCTGCTCGACATCGCGCCGACCATCGCCGAGGCCGCGTACGCGCGCAAGCACCTGCGGCGATGGATGCGCGACGAGCGCGTCGGCATGCCGTTGACCGTACGACCCGGAAAGGCGTGGATCCGCCACGAGCCGCTGGGGACCGTGCTGGTCATCGGCGCCTGGAACTATCCGATCGCACTCACGCTGACGCCGTTGGTCGCCGCGTTGTCGGCCGGAAACTGCGTGATCGTCAAGCCGTCCGAGCACGCACCGGCGGTGTCCGCGCTGCTGGCCGAGACGATCCCGGCCTATCTCGACCGGGCCGCGGTGATCGTCGTCGAAGGCGCCGTCGCCGAGACGCAGGAGCTGATCGGCCAGGGCCTCGACCACGTTTTCTTCACCGGTGGCACCGAAGCCGGCAAGGCGGTGATGGCGGCGGCCGCGCCGCACCTGACTCCGGTGACGCTCGAACTCGGCGGCAAGAGCCCGGTCATCGTGACCTCCGACGCCGACATTTCCGTCGCGGCGAAACGGATCGCGTGGTCGAAGCTGGCCAACTCCGGCCAGACCTGCATCGCGCCGGACTACGTGCTGGTCGAGGAATCCGTACGCGACAAGCTCATCGACGGCATCGTGGCGTCGCTTGCGACTTTCCGCGTGGACAAAGCAGTCCCGCTGGTCGACGGCCGCCAGGCGAGCCGGCTGCAGCGGCTGCTGGGAGAAACCGGCGGGCGTACGGTCACCGGTGGATCGCTGGACCTGGCGACCCGCACCTGCGAGCCGACGGTCATCCTCGACCCCGACCACGACTCGGCGGTGATGACCGAGGAGATTTTCGGCCCCATCCTGCCGGTTCTGACCGTGTCCTCTGTGGACAGTGCCATCGACTTCGTACGCCGGCGCGCCAAACCGCTCGCGGTCTATCTGTTCAGCGCGTCCAAGGCGACGCAGCGACGCGTACTCGCCGAGGTCAGCAACGGCGCCACGGTCATCAACCACCTGATGTTCCATTTCCTGGTCAACCAGCTGCCCTTTGGCGGGGTCGGCACCAGCGGCATGGGCTCCTACCACGGAAAATGGGGCTTCGAGACGTTCAGTCACCGCAAATCGGTGCTGCGCAAGCCGACCTGGCCCGACCTGGCGTTGCTCTATCCGCCATACACGCCGGAAAAACTGCGCGCGCTGCGGAGGTTCATGTGACGGTCGTCGCGATCACCGGTGGCGCGCGTGGCATCGGCCTGGCCACCGCGCGCACTTTGTTGGCCACTGGCGCCAAAGTCGCGATCGGTGACCTCGACTCGGCGGCGTCCGCGGCCGACGAGCTGGGCTGTTTCGGCACCGACCTCGATGTCACCGACCGCGCGTCTTTCGCGCGTTTCCTTGACGAAACCGAGCGCGAGCTCGGTCCGATCGACGCGCTCGTCAACAATGCCGGCATCATGCCACTCGGCACATTCGCCGACGAGGACGACGACCTCACGCACCGGATCGTGGACGTCAACCTGCACGGCGTGATCCTCGGCATGAAGCTCGCGATCGCGCGGATGGTGCCACGCGGCCGTGGTCACATCGTCAACGTCTCGTCCGGCGTCGGACGTGTGGCGTTGGCCGGCGCGGCGACCTACAGCGCCACCAAACACGCGATCATCGGCCTGAGCGAGGCGACGCGCGCGGAGCTGCGCGGCACGGGCGTCGACGTGTCCGTTATGGTGCCGATGATCGTCAACACCGAGCTCGGCTCCGGTCTGTCGACGGTACGCGGCGCTCGTACGGTCGAGGCCGCCGACGTGGCCGCCGCGATCGCCGGCGTCCTGCGCAAACCGCGCTTCGAAACGTGGATCCCGCGGTCCGGCCGGCTGCTCTATCGGATGGCCGTGCTGCTCCCCCGGCCGCTGGCCGAGGCGCTGGGGCGCGGCACCGGCGCCGCCGACGTGCTGGCCACCGCGGACACCGCCGCACGCGACGCGTACGAGAAACGCGCTCGCAACGGAGCCTGACGTACGCTCGTACGGCCGACTGCCGAACCCGCGAGACGAGATGACCACCGAGACCACCAAGCCGGCGACCCGGCGCGACTTTCCGAGGTATGCGCTCGGCGGGTCGCTGGCCGGCGCCGCGATCCTGGCGGCACTGGTGGCGACCGCGTACACGCTGGCCAAGCCGGTGCCGGGGTTGGTGCTGCCGAGCCCGGCGATCGAGTACGGCATCGCCGTCGCGCGCGCCGCACTGGACATCAGCGCGGTCGCGACCGTCGGCCTGAGCGTCGTGCCGCGGCTGCTGCCGCCGGAACACCTGGCGGCCGCCGAGTCCGCGCTGGCCAGGACACGACCGGTCGCCGTGCTCACGGCGGCCGTGTGGGCCATCAGCGCGCTCTCGGCGCTCGTGCTGCAGACCGCCGAGCTGCTGCCGGGCGCGCCCGTGACGGTCGACGCGATCATCGACTACGTACGCCGCATCGGCGCCGGCCAGGGCCTGGTCTTCAGCGGCGGCTTCGCGCTCGGCTATCTGGTGTTCGGCGTGCTGGCCGTACGGTTCGGCGAGGCGGTGCCGGCCGAACTGCGCGCCGGCATCGCGCTGTTCGGCCTGCTGCCGCTGCCGGTGACCGGCCACGCCTCCACCTGGCGGCTGCACGACCTGACGATGGTCTCGATGGAACTGCACGTCGTCGGCGCCTGCCTGTGGACCGGTGGCCTGCTGTCGGTCATCGTGCTGTTCGCGCGGCGGCCGGAGCTGCTGGCCGGCGCGTTGCCGAGATTTTCCAAGCTTGCCACGCTTTGCCTGTCCGTCGTCGCCGTCACCGGCCTGCTCAACGCGGTGACCGAGCTGGTCTTCACGCCCGGCGTGAGCTTTCCGGCGTCACTGGTCACGACCGCGTACGGCCAACTCGTGGTCGCGAAAATCGTGTTCGTGACGGCGTTGGCGGCCACCGGCGGGTTCATCCGCTATCGCCTGCTCGTCCCGATCGCCGCTGGCCGGCGAACGGCGGTCGTCGGCTGGGTCGGCCTCGAACTGACCGTGATGGGGCTCGCGTACGGCGTCGCGATCGTGCTCAGCCGCGCGCCGGTCATCTCGTAAAACTCTTTCCTCGTCATCCCCACAGGTGCCGCATCACTGCTATCCTACGAGATATCGATTTCTTTTTCGGGATGGTGAAAGATGAGAGGGATCCCGGCAGGCGGGATGCGAGCCGCGCTGACTGGCGGCAACACGATCGGTGCGGCCGTACGCGAGAAGAAGCCAAGGGCCGACGGCTATCTGCACATCGACACGCCGGCGCTGATCGCGAAGCTGACAGATCTCGGCGCCAACAGCTATCTCTACGGCGTGTGGGACTCGCCGACCGACTGGGACGACCTGCGACTGGAGTTCGCACCGGCCGCGCTGGAGGCCGGGATCGCCATCTGTCCGTATCTCGTGCCGCCGTCGGAGACCCGACAGGACGGCAAGGCGTCCCGGCCGTACATGACCGACTACGTCGCCTGGGCCAAGGCGATCGCGGAGCTGTCGGTCAGCGTGCCGAGCGTCACCTCGTGGGCCATCGACGACTTCCAGTTCGACATGAACGCGAAGCTGTTCACCGACTCCTACATGCAGCAGATCGTTGCCACCCAACGAGAAATCAACCCCGAACTCGGGTTTTACACGTGCGCGTACTATGACGCGGCGATCGACGACGGATTTCTGGACCGCTACGGGCCGTACATCGACGGCATCATCTATCCGTATCTGGACGGCCACCGGTCCAACACGCACATCGCCAGCACCGCCGGCGAATGCCTCGACGCCATCCGCGCGAAAACCGAGCCGCGCGGACTCGGCCTGCTGCAGCTTGTCTACAGTGGACGGTTCCTCGACGCGCCGATCCCCCTCACCGAGGACTACGTGGCGCAGGCCATCGCGACCGGGCTGGAATACACCGCCGACGGCCGGATCGACGGCGTGATCGCGTACGGCCTGCAGTGGGACAACGCGCCGACGCCGAGCACCGACCGCAACTCGATGTACGGCGACGGCCGGCTCAGCCTGGTCGTGCCGGCGATCCCGGTCGGCGCCGGAAACTACGCGCAGGCCTCGACGACCGTACGCGTCGACCCGGACGCGCCACGGCACGAGCTGTCCTTCTGGCACTATCGCGCTTTCACGCGCCGCTATCCCAAACCTGGCGACTATGCCATGGAAGTGTTGATCGACAACGAAATCGTCTGGGAGACCGACGTGCTCGGCCATCCGTGGCTGCTGTGGATCCAGGGTGAGGGGCTGCAGGGGCCGGTCGACGTGACCCGCTGGCTGCGCGGGAAAACCACCGCCACGCTGGCCTTCCGCCTGCGCGCGTACGCGCAGACCACGCCGGTGAACCTCAACGTCGGCTTCGACCAGCTGGAGAGCATCGGTTTCACCATCGACAACCCCGATTTCGAGACCACCGACGACTGGACCTTCACGGCGACCGGCACGATCCCGCCGCCCGCCATCGAAATCTTCGCGCCGGACCGGCCGGCCCGCATCCTGGCCGCCGTCCGCGACCAGTTCAGGAAAGGCTAGAACTAGCGTCGTGAGCTGTCGCGCACGTTGAGCTTGGTCGACAGGGTGATCGTGGCGTATTCCTCGTCCGGGTTTTCCAGTCGTTTCAACAACAACTGCGCGGCAGTCTGGCCCACCTCGTAGGTCGGCTGAGCGACCGTGGACAGCGACGGCCGGACCAGGTCGGCCCAGGGCAGCTCGTCGAAGCCGACCACGCCGACCGGGTCCGGGATGCCGATGCCGCGCTCGGCCAGCGTTTCCAGCGCGCCGACCGTCATCAGGTTGTTGGTGGCGAAAACCGCGTCGGGTCCGACGCCGGAGTCGAGCAGGTCGGCCATCGCCTGTTTTCCACCGCTCTCACGGAAGTTCGAGAAGCGGACCAGGTTTTCGTCGTACGGCCGGCCGGCCTCGCGCAGGGCGTCGCGATAGCCCTGCAGCCGTGACGTCGCGGTGGTGACGTCGCGCGGACCGGTGATGCAGGCTATCCGTGCGTAGCCCTGCTCGATCAGATGCGCGGTGGCGGCCTGCGCGCCGCGCTCGTTGTCGACCAGCACGGCGTCGGTGTCCACATCGGACACCTCACGGTCGATGGTGACGACGGCCCGGCTGCCCTCGACCAGTTGCGCGATGCTTTCCGACCTGGTGCTCGGCGAAATGATGACGCCGGCGATCTGCTGCGCCAGCACCGCGGTGACGTAGCTGGACTCCTTGTCCGGGTTTTCGTCGCTGTTGCACAGCAAAACCGAATATCCGGCCTGTTGCGCGACATCCTCGACGCCGCGCACCAGCGAGGTGAAGAACGGGTTGTTCACGTCCGAGATGATCACGGCCCACAGGTTGGTCTGGCTCTTGCGCAGGTTGCGGGCGAGGATGTTGGGCTGATAGCCGAGCTCCTCGGCGGCCGCGCGTACGCGGGTGGCCAAGGTCTCGTCGACGGTGCGATGACCGTTCAGCACACGCGACACCGTCGCCGCGGACACACCGGCGTGCCGCGCCACATCGTGGATAGTCGTCATCCACCCTCCGCTCTCGACCGCGGCGCTCAGTCTAGACGATGTTCGCCGTGCCGCCCGGCAGGCGAAACTCAGTCGTCGACCAGGGTGGCCTTCGCGAGAAGCGCGGAAATCGCCTCGGTCGACGGAATTCCGTCCACCGCGCCGGCGATCGTGGTGGACAGGCCACCGGCGGCGTTGGCGTATCTGGCCGCCTCGACCAGGCTGTCGCCGGCAGCCAGTCTTGCCGCCAGAGCACCACAAAACGCGTCTCCGGCGCCGACAGTGTCCACAGTGGCCACCTGATGTGCCGGCAACCACACCGGATCGCCGCCCTCCACGACGATCGAGCCGCGTTCCCCGAGAGTGAGTACGCAGCCGCGCCGGCAAAACCGCTCGGCCGTCTCCACCGCGACCGCCAACGCCTCGTCGCCATCGCAGTGCCGGCCGGTGAGTTGCTCGGCCTCGACCGCGTTCGGCACGACGATGTCCGCGTACGCGAGCAGATCCGGCGGCAGCGACGGATGCATCGGCGCCGGGTTGAGGATCGTGGTGGTGCCGGCGGCCGAAGCGATACGCAACGCCTCCACCGCCGTCTCCATCGGCAGCTCCAGCTGTACGGTGACGATCGACGCGCCGGCGATCCGGTCCGCGGCGGCACCGATGTCGGCGGCGGTCAGCGTCGCGTTGGCGCGCGGCACGATGACGATCGCGTTGGAACCGTCCGGCTCGACGACCGGCAGGCCGACGCCGGTGCCGGCACCTTCGCGTACGCTCACCCGCTCCGCGTCGATGCCTTCGGCGGCCAGCAGCGCCAGAAACTCCTCGCCATAGCGGTCGGCGCCGAGCCGGCCGACGATGGCCGTACGCGCGCCGGACCGAGCCGCCGCAACGGCCTGGTTGACGCCTTTCCCACCGAGGAACTCGGCGAAATCCTCGCCGTGCAGCGTCTCGCCGCGCCGTGGCAGCCGCGGGACCCGGGCGACCAGGTCCTTCATGAAGCTGCCGACGACGCAGACGTCGAACTCGCCGCTCATTCGCTGCCCAGCAGCCGCCGGCCGAGGGAGCCCCCGGGATGGAAGGTCGCGAAGTCACTCTCGGTGAACTCTCTGCGTACCATCAGCGCGATCGCCAACGCGTCTCCCATGGCGAGCTGCGCGGTGGTGGAGGTGGTCGGTGCGAGGTTCAACGGGTCGGCCTCCCGCGGCACGCTGACGTCGAGTACGTGGCTGGCCAGGTCGTTCAGCCGGCAGGCGGCCCGGCCGGTCATCGCGATCACCGGGATGCCGCGATTCGCGACCAGCTCGGCGAAATGACAGACCTCGGCGGTCTCGCCGGAAGCCGACAGGGCGAGGACGACGTCGACCGGCGTGACCATGCCGGAGTCGCCGTGCAGTGCCTCCGCGGCGTGTACGAACACGGTCGGCGTGCCGGTGCTGGCCAGTGTCGCCGCGATCTTGCGGCCGATGATCCCGGACTTGCCGAGACCGGTCACCACCACCCGGCCGCTACTGTCCGCGATCAGGTCGACCACCGCGGCGAACCGGCCGTTCAGCCGGTCCTCCAGTGCCGCGACCGCCTCGGCCTCGGACCGGATCGCCGCGCGGGCCGCCGCCATCGCCGGCACGTCCGCCGGGATGGGCCGCTCCGACGTAGGCTGCGTACTCACCGTGTCTCCCCGCTGAGGTCCATGGCTGAGAAATCGATTGCTCAGACCGTATGGGACGGCTTGGCCAGTGTCAACGCGTACGGCCGAACCCGCCGCTTCCGGTCCATCCCGATCAGCGGGTAAGACGTGCTCTGACTAGGCTTTCCAGTGGTCTAACGAACCCTCGACGAGGAGGCGCCGCGTGTCCGCCAACCGGCCACCCAACCCGTACGACTTCCTGCCGCAAGTGCCCGCGCTGACCGTGACGAGCAGCGACGTGGCCGACGGCCAGACGCTGGCCAACGCGCACGTCAGCGGCATCTTCGGCGCCGGCGGCGAGGACCGGTCGCCGCAGCTGTCCTGGTCCGGAGCGCCGGACGGTACGAAGAGCTACGCGGTCACCTGCTATGACCCGGACGCGCCGACCGCGAGCGGCTTCTGGCACTGGGCCGTCTTCAACATCCCGGCGTCGGTCACCGAGCTGCCGACCGGCGCCGGAGACCCGGACGGCAAGGACCTGCCGGCCGGCGCCGTCACACTCGTGAACGACGGCGCCGTACGCCAGTACATCGGTGCCGCGCCGCCGGCCGGTCACGGTCCGCACCGCTATTTCTTCATGGTGCACGCCGTCGACGTGGAGACCCTGGACATCCCGGCCGAGGCCAGGCCCGCGTTCCTCGGCTTCAACCTGTTCTTCCACACGCTCGCGCGCGGCGGCGTCACGCCGGTCTACGAGCAGAAGTAGATGATCTGCGAGGCCTGCCGGGACAAGCGGCACGACGAGTGCCGTGGCGGTTCGTGGTGCGACTGCCAGCACCGCGAGCCGCCGCCGGCGGAGCCGGCCACCGGTCCGCCCGGAGAGTGACTAGAGATACGGCGAAGTGGTCACTGGCGCCACCATGATCGCGTCGATTTCGGCGCCGCACTGGCCGCCGGTGAAGGTCAGCGTGTTGTCACCCTGGTCGACGTGGAGCGTGACCGCGGTGATGCCGTAGACGTCCCAGGCCGGCCAGCCGGCATACCTGACCGTGACCGGTACGCCGTCCTTGCCGTAGATCTGCTGGTCGCAGGCCTGCCCGGTGCCATTGTCCGCGCGGATGTAGACGCGCTCGTCACCGGCCTGGCCGGCGGAGAAGGTCACCACGAGCGAGGCGCCGGCGGCCAGCGCCGCGGCCTTGGTGCCGCCGGACGCGGTCGGCGTTCGCAGCTCGGACGCGCCGGTCAGATTGGCGTCCTCCGCCTCGAAACGCGGCAGTTGCGTGCCGAGCAGGGCGGCGTACCAACGTGCGGCCATCCGGGAGAATCCGCCGCCGGTCGGCCGGATGTTGTCGTAGACGTCGGTGGTGTCCAGCGCCGAATACAGGTCGACCAGGTGCACGTTTCGCAGCTTGTTGAGCGCCTTGTTGAAATCGACGATCTTGGCGTCGAGTTTTTCGTTGGGAGAAGGCAGAAGCGTGCCGACGAACAGTCGCACCTGTGGCCGTACGGTCAGAATCGTCGAAACCAGATGCGAAACAGCGCTGGCGGTCTGGTCCGGTGAGCTGCCGCGGCTCAGGTCGTTGATGCCGATCTGCAGCAGGACGACGTCCGGCGCGTACGTCCGCAGCCATCCGCCGACGTGGCCGTCGATGTCGGCGACCGTCCAGTCCGGATGGCCTTCGTGGTCGGGATCGCGCAACGGCGGCTGCGCCGACATCCGCGAGCCGACGAAGTTGACCGCGTATCCGTCGGCCGTGAGCAGCTGCCACAAATCGTTGCGATAGGCGCCAGGTGTGCCGTCGGGCGCGGTGAGACCGTCGGTCGTGGCGTCGCCGATCGGCAGGATCCGCACCGGCGGCTTCTCGGCCGCGGCCGTCACCGCGAACAGCAGGCACACGGCCAATCCGGCCGCCAACCACCGTGTCGGCATTCCGATCATCCCCCCACAGAATTCCCGGTGAGGACATGATCACTCGCGGTGTTGCCGTTGTCGACTCGGACGCGCCGTTTGGCATCATGACCAGGTGACCACCGAACCGACCGCGGAGCTGGCAGCGACCATCGAGAAGGCGTTCGCCGCGCGCGACCGCGACAACATGCGGCCGACCATCGACTTCTTCGAGGATCTGCTGACCCGGCATCCCGGAAATCCGTACGTCCTCTACGAGGTCGGCGGCTCGTACGACACCGACGGCCAGGAGGAGAAGGCGGCCGGTTACTACGAGCAGGCGCTGCCGGGACTTTCCGGCGAGACCAAGCGGAAATGCCTGCTGCAGTATGGAAGTACGCTGCGCAACCTCGGCCGGCTCGACGAGTCGCTGGCGGTCTTCGAACAGGCTCGCGCGGAGTTTCCGGAGTCGGAGTCGTTGCGTGTTTTCCAGGCCTTGACCCTGCACGCGGCCGGTCACCACGACAAGGCGCTCGCGGCGATGCTCCTGCTGGTGGCGGATCGGCTCGACAGCGCGGAAATCACCCGCTATGAGGCGGCGATCCGCGGCAACGCCGAATACCTGGCCTCTCGTCAGAAAACGTGAGGGTTGACTGGGCTGTCGTGAGGCTCGCGGCTACAGGCCACAAACATCCAGCAGCTGCTGGATAGACCAGCTGCTGCTCTCCCCGACCGAAGCCAGTCACCGAGTGCAGCACGCCCGCGCATTCTGTCCCGGCATGGCGGTGACCGGTGAAATGTTGGCGCCAAAGCTGGACATCGCCGCCGAAGCCAGGCGCCGCGGCGACCTCGCCGACTCGCAGTTGGACGCGATCCGTACGGTGATCACGAAGTTGCCGGCGCACGTGGACTTCCAGCAGCGGCGTGAAGCCGAGGCGGCGATGGTCGAGGGCGCCAAACACATCGACGCCGGCCGGCTCTATCGCCTCGGCACCCGCCTGCACGCCTACCTCGACCCCGACTGCGCCGCACCCTCAGACAAAGAAGACGCCAAGCCGCGCCGCGAGCCGCATCTGCACACCGGCCGCGATGGCCGCCTCGCGCCGCGCGTCATCCTGGACGCGGAAACCGGTTGCCTGCTCCAGGAAGTGTTGTCACCTCCGGCCACACCGGCGGGTGAGGACGGCAAGCCCGACCCTCGGTCGGCGGCCGAACGTAATGGTGACGCGCTGGCGGAGATTCTGAACTTGGTGGCTGATGCGGGGAAGTTGCCGATCCAGGGTGCCGAGCGGCCGCATCTGACGGTGACGGTCGCTTGGGAGATGCTGCGCGACCGTCTGGGTGTGGCGAGCGCGTACGAGGGCCTGACGATCAGCCCGGAAACCGCGTGTCGGCTGGCCTGCGACGCCGACATCATCCCGGTCATCCTCAGCTCCGAGGGCGTACCGCTGGATGTCGGGCGCAAGGAGCGGCTGGCCGGGCCGGAATTGCGGAAAGCGTTGATCGCGCGGGACAAAGGCTGCACACGGCGGTTGTACGCGGCCGGTCCGGCACACGAGAGCGCACCACATCATTTCCTGGGTGGATGGTGGCACCACTTGCCTGGAAAAATTGCGTGTTGCTCGGTGACCGGCATCATCGCGAAATTCACCATACTGACTGGACTGTACGGATGAACAAGGCCGAGACGAGGAACAGGCGCGGCCCCATGCACTTTTCGTGTGGGGAATGGTGAAGCGCCCCAGCATGCTCCTCGGACCCACCTACGCAGCGTCTCCGTCACTCACCTGATCACGAACCAGACGAACCGCCTTCGCCCCGCGTCTCACCACTACCCTCCCGCGGACACGACGGCCTCGAACAGGCGCGGATCGTCGCTCATCTCCGGATGCCATTGGACGCCGACGGTGAAACGATGACGAGGATCCTCGACCGCCTCTATCACCCCGTCGGCGGCACGACCGGAGATTGTCAGCGAACCCGCGTCTGCGGCGCCTTGATGATGGTACGACGGCACATCCACGCGGTCGCCGAGCAGCCGGCCGACAACGCTGTCGCGTTCCAGCGAAACCCCGTGCGTGCCGAAGACACCGATTTTCGCGCGATGGCCGTCATGACCGACAGCATCGGGCAGATGCTGCTCCAGCCGGCCGCCGGCGGCGACGCACATCAGCTGCATTCCCCGGCAGATCCCCAAAACCGGCAGGTCGCGCGCGTACGCGGCGGCCAGCAGGGCCAGCTCACTCGCGTCGCGGTCCGGCCGTACGCCGACGGTCTCGGCATGCGCATCGGCACCGTAAGCGGCCGGTGAGATGTCGGCGCCACCGGCCAGAATCAGGCCGTCGAGGCGCGCGACCAAGCCTTCGGCATCCGACGAGAGCGGCGGAACGACCACCGCCACCCCGCCGGCAGCCTGCACCTTTTGCACGTACGCATGCGGAATCAGAGCGGCCGGCAGCTGCCAGACACCCCACGACGCCGTTTCCACGTACGATGTGATGCCGATCAGCGGCGCACTCACAGCGGTGTCACGTACGCGGACGTGATGCCGCCGTCCACCAGGAAAGTCGACGCCGTGATGAACGACGAGTCGTCGCTGGCCAGGAAAAGCATCGCCGACGCGATCTCCTCCGCCTTGGCGAAGCGGCCCATCGGAATGTGCACCATCCGCCGCGCCGCACGCTCCGGATCGGAGGCGAAAAGCTCGCGCAGCAACGGAGTGTCGACCGGCCCCGGACAGATCGCGTTGACGCGTACGCCCTGCCGCGCGAACTGTACGCCGAGCTCACGTGACATCGCCAGCACACCGCCTTTTGAAGCGGTGTAAGAGATCTGCGAGGTCGCGGCCCCCATCACCGCGACGAAAGACGCGGTGTTGACGACCGATCCACCGCCGCGCTCAAGCAAGTGCGGGATGCCGTATTTGCAGCACAGGTAGACCGACGTGAGGTTGACTTTCTGCACCAGATCCCACACGTCCTGCTCGGTGTCCAGGATGGAGTCGTCCTCCGGCGGCGAAATGCCGGCGTTGTTGACCAACACGTCGATGCCGCCGAAGCGCTCGACCGCCGCCGCGAAGGCCGCCCGCACGTCGTCGGCGGAGGTCACGTCGGCGCGTACGAACAGGCCCTCGACCTCCTTGGCGATCGCCGAACCGGCGTTTTCGTCCATGTCGACGGCGACCACCGAGCCGCCTTCGGCGGCAAACCGGCGTGCCGCGGCCGCGCCGATGCCACTGCCGGCGCCGGTGATGACGCAGACCTTCCCGTCCAGCCGTGCCACGAAATCGCTCCTAGTCCTCGGTCGAGATGAACACGTTTTTGGTCTCGGTGAACGCGTCCAGCGCGTCCGGTCCCAGCTCGCGGCCGAGACCGGAACGCTTGAACCCGCCGAACGGCGTCCAATACCGCACGGAGGAATGCGAGTTCACCGAGAGATTTCCCGCTTCGACGCCGCGCGACACGCGCAGCGCCTTGCCGACGTCGCGGGTCCAGATCGAGCCGGACAGGCCGTACGGCGTGTCGTTGGCGATCCGGATCGCGTCGGCCTCGTCGTCGAACGGCAGCACGACGACCACCGGTCCGAAGATTTCCTCGCGTACGCACCGATCCTGCGCCGACTCCGGCGCCAGGACCGTTGGCGGAAACCAGAAACCCGGGCCGTCCGGCACCTCACCCTGGATGATGACCGGCGCGCCCTCGGGCACGTACGACCAGACCTTCGCGCGATGCGCGACGCTGATCAGCGGCCCCATTTCGGTCTCGTCCAGCGACGGATCGCCGACCTTGACGCCGCGTACGGCCGGGTCGAGCAGCGACACGAAGTCGTCGTACGCCGATCGCTGCACCAGGATCCTTGACCGGGCGCAGCAGTCCTGGCCGGCGTTGTCGAAGACGCCGTACGGCGCGGTCGCCGCTGCCTTTTCCAGGTCGGCGTCGGCGAAAACGATGTTCGCGGACTTGCCGCCGAGCTCGAGGGTGACCGGCTTGACCTGTGCCATGCAGCCGGCCGCGACCTTCGTGCCGACCTCGGTCGAGCCGGTGAAGACCACTTTGGCCACCTCCGGATGAGTGACGAAACGCTCCCCCACAACGGATCCGGCGCCGGGGACGATCTGCAGCACGTGCTCCGGCAGGCCGGCCTCCAGCGCCAGCTCGCCGATCCGCAGCGCGGTCAACGGCGTCAGCTCGGCGGGCTTGAGGACGACCGCGTTGCCGGCCGCCAGCGCCGGTCCGAACCCCCAGCCGGCGATCGGCATCGGAAAGTTCCACGGCACGATCACGCCGACGACGCCCAGCGGCTCGGCGAAGGTGATGTTCACCCCGCCGGGCACCGGAATCTGCCGGCCGAACAACCGCTCCGGCGCGCCGGAGTAGTAGTCGAGCACGTCGCGTACGTTGCCGGCTTCCCAGCGGGCGTTGCCGATCGTGTGTCCGGAGTTGGCGACCTCCAGCCGTGCCAGCTCCTCGATCGCACCGTCCACAGTGGACGCGAACCGGCGCAGCAGCCGGGCCCGGTCGGCCGGCGCCACCTTGCGCCAGCTCTCGAACGCCTTGCGAGCACGAGCGATCGCCGCGTCCACGCCAGCGGCATCGGTGGCCTCGACGTCGCCGACGATCTCCTCGGTCGCCGGATTGACCAACTTCACAGCCGTTCGAACCCCCGCATCATTTCCCAGTCGGTGACTGCCGCGTCGAAGGCCTCCAGCTCGACGCGAGCCATGTTCGCATAATGCGCCACCACGTCGTCGCCAAAGGCAGCGGCCGCGAGGTCGCTGGATTTCCACAGCTCGGCGGCTTCTCGCAGGGTCGTCGGCACGTGCGGCGCGCTCTGGTCCTGGTACGCGTTGGACGTGTACGCCGCCTCCAGCGGCAGCTCGTTCTCGACGCCGTACAGGCCGCCGGCGACGATCGCGGCGACCGCCAGATACGGGTTCACGTCGCCGCCAGGCGTACGGTTTTCCACCCGCAGCGAGGATCCATGGCCGACCAGCCGCAACGCGCAGGTGCGGTTGTCGCGGCCCCACCGTACGGCCGTCGGCGCGAACGAGCCGGGGACATAGCGCTTGTAGGAGTTGATGTTCGGCGCGTACATCAGCGTCAGCTCACGCAACGCGGCCAGCTGTCCGGCCAGGAAATGCTCGCCCAGCTTGGACATCCCTTTGCCGTCGGCGAAAACCGGCTCGTCGCCCTCGCGTACGGACAGGTGGATGTGGCAGGAGTTGCCTTCGCGCTGGTTCGGCTTGGCCATGAACGTCAGGCTCATGCCCTGCTGTGCCGCGATCTCCTTGGCGCCGAGCTTGTAGATCGTGTGGTTGTCGCAGGTCGTCAAGGCATCCGCGTAACGGAAAGCGATCTCCTGCTGGCCGAGGTTGCACTCGCCTTTCGCCGACTCCACGACGAGCCCGGCGCCGGTCATGCCGCGCCGGATCGCCCGCAACAGCGGCTCGATCCGGCCGGTGCCGAGCAGCGAGTAGTCGGTGTTGTAGAGGTTGGCCGGCGTCAAATCGCGGTAGCCGCGGTTCCAGGCATCCTCGTACGAGTCGCGGTAAACCACGAACTCCAGCTCGGTGCCGACGTACGCGGTCCAACCGCGGTCGGCCAGCCTGGCCAGCTGCCGTTGCAGGATTTGGCGTGGTGCGGCGAAAGCCGGCTCGCCGTCGGTCGTCTCGATGTCGCACAGAACCAGCGCCGTGCTCTCATGCCAGGGAATCCAGCGCAGCGTCGACAGGTCGGGTACGGTCACGAAATCGCCGTAGCCCTGTTCCCAGGACGAGTTCGCATAGCCGGACACCGTCGACATCTCGACGTCCACTGCGAGCAGATAGTTGCAGGCTTCGGCGTGATGGCGCAGCACCTCGTCGACGAAAAACCGCGCGTCCGTACGCTTTCCCTGCAACCGGCCCTGCATGTCCGGAAACGCCACCAGCACGGTGTCGATCCGGCCGGCGTCCACCTCGGCCCGCAACTGTTCCACGGTCACGGCCGGTCTCGCGTCAGTCACACGCTCTCCAGGTCACTCTCGATCGCGGCCAGCTCCTCGGCGCTGCCCTGCACCTTGGGGCCGGTGAACCAGTTCCGCGCCGAGACTACCCACCAGATGCCGGCGAAGCCGAGCACGACCAGCACCGCGACCGGCGTGTAGTTGAAAGTGGCCGGCGTGATCGGATAAACCTGCGGCAGCATGAACAGAATCGTGATGATGACCACCCAGACGACCGCGACGACCCCGATCGGCCTGCTCCACCGGCCGAGATGCCAGGGCCCGCGCTCGAAATCCGCGCCGCGCAACAGCCGCAGGAAGGTCGGCAGCACGTACGCGATGTAGAGCCCGATCACCGCGATCGACGTGACCGCCGCGTAGGCCGTGCTGTTCCACAGATATGGCAGGCCGAGCACGAAAGCGCCGCCGGCGGCCAGCCAGATCGCGTTGGTGGGCGTACGCGTGCGTTTGTTGATCTGGTGCCAGATCCGCGACGCCGGCAGCGCGCCGTCGCGGCTGAACGCGTAAATCATCCGCGAGTTGGCGGTCACAGACGACATGCCACAGAACAGCTGCGCCACGATCACGATGACGAGCAGCAGCTTACCGCCGACGTTTCCGAGCGCGTCGAGGAAAATCTGCGCGGGCGGTACGCCGGTGGCGCTCTTCAGCGCGCCGTCGTAATTCTGGATCGCGAAGGTCAGGCCGACCAACAGGATCCAGCCGGCGATCAGCGACACCACGATCGAGCCGACGATGCCGCGCGGCCCGGACACCGAGGCGTCTTTGGTCTCCTCCGTCATGTGCGCGGACGCGTCGTATCCGGTGAACGTGTATTGCGCGACGAGCAGGCCGATCAGCGTCACATAAATCGGTGAGGTCCAGCCGGTGTTGTTGACGAAGCCGCCGAAGACGAAGCTCGCCGACTGGTGGTGCGAGGGGAAAATCGCCAATGCGCCGACGATGACGAGCACGCCGAGGACGTGCCACCAGACGCTCACGTCGTTGAGAAACGCCACCAGCTTCACGCCAAAGGTGTTCAGCAGCCCGTGGATCAACAGGATAATGCCGAAAAGCAGGATCGTGTGCCACGGACGCGCGTCGAATCCGAACTGCAGATCCAACAACGCGTTGAGGAAGAAGGCCGCGCCGAAGTCGATGCCGGCGGTGACCGCGACCTGGCCGAGGAAGTTGAACCAGCCGGTGAACCACGACCACATCGCCGGATTTCTCGGCGCCAGCTTGGCCGACCAGTAATACAGGCCGCCGGCGGTCGGATAGCTGGAGCACACCTCGGCCATCGCCAGGCCGACGATCAATGTCATCACGCCGACGAAGATCCAGCCCCAGACGATGATCGCCGGACCGCCGGTGTTCAGGCCGAAACCGTACAGGGTCAGGCAGCCGGACAGGATCGAGATGATCGTGAACGAGACCGCGAAGTTGGAGAAGCCGGACATGCTGCGCTTGAGTTCCTGCGCGTAACCGAGTTGGTGAAGCCTTTGTTCGTCGGAGGAGTCAGCGGAGACAGGCATTTCGGCTCCTAATGGTCTAGTCTCAGTCCATTGACGTGTGCGACAGCGTGGCAGGAGGCTTGACGCGTGTCAACCGCACGGATCACCTCGGTCGCCGACGCCGTCCTGCGTCCGGTACGCGCCGGCAACGCCTTCGAGGAGGCGGTGGAGGCGCTGCTGCGTACGCTCCGGCTCGGCGTCGTGTCGGCCGGCGACCGGTTGCCGCCGGAACGCGAGCTGGCGACCCGGCTCGGCGTCAGCCGCGCGACCGTACGCGAGGCGATCGCCGCGCTCACCGACTCCGGTCACCTGGAGAGCCGCCGCGGCCGATACGGCGGCACCTTCGTCGTCTCCCCCGCCGCGCCGTCGACCGAGCTGGCCCCGGAAACCGCCGCGGCACTGGAAAACGTCCTCACCTTCCGCGAGGTGGTCGAGGTCGGCGCGGCCGAGGCCGCGGCCAAGGCTCGGCACGCCGATCCGGCCAACCTCCTGGCACACCAACAGGCCTGCGCGTGCGCTGCGGACTATCGGCCGGCCGACTCGCGTTTCCACCTGGCGATCGCCGAGGCGACCGGCTCGGAGCTGCTGATCAACGCCGTGGCGGAGGCGCGCGTACGCGTCAACGAACTGCTCGACGCGATCCCCCTGCTGCCAAAGAACATCGAGCACTCCGAGCGGCAACACCGAAGGCTCGTCGACGCGATCGCGGCACACGATCCGGAGCGCGCCAGAGCCGCGATGCACGAACATCTGGAAGGCACGGCCGCGCTGCTCCGCGGTTTCCTCGGCTGATCAGGCCTTCTCGTCGTACGCGGCGCGCGCTTCGGCGATTTCCCCGCGATGCGTCTCGGTCGAGACGACCAGCGCCTGGATCGTCTCGCGCAGCCTGCAACCAAGCTCGGTCAGCGCGTAGTCCACGCGCGGTGGCACGACCGGATAAACCGTACGGCTGACCAGGCCGTCACGCTCCAGCTGGCGCAGCGTGACGGTCAGCATGCGCGTCCTCGTCGCGACGTCGCGATGCTCAACGTCGCCGTACCGTCGATCCGCGCCGACCTCGGCATCGGCGAGAGCTCGCCGCACTGGGTCGTCAGCGCCTACGTCCTCGGCTACGACGGGTTTCTGCTGCTGGGCGGCCGGGCGGCTGACCTGCTCGGCCGGCGGCGGTTGTTCCTCGCCTTCGTCACCGTCTTCCTGGTCTTCTCCGGTCCTGGCGGACTCGCCAACGAGGAGTGGCTGCTCATCGTCGCGCGTTTCGTGACCGGTGTTTGCGCCGCGTTCATGGCACCGGCCAGCCTCTCGATCATCACGACGTCGTTTCCGGAAGGACCGGCGCGCAACCGCGCTTTGCTGATCTACGCCGGCACCGGCGCCGCCGGCTTCAGCCGCCGCGATGCTCCTGATCATCTTCGACGTCACGCGACTGGAGCGGCCGTCGCTGCTGACGGCCGCGGCGTTCGCCGCCGGCGGCGTCCTGCTGGCCGGGTTCGTGGCGATCGAGCGGCGGTCGCGTACGCCGCTGGTCCGGCTGGCCATCCTCCGGTCCGGCCCGCTCGTACGCGCGAACGTGGCCGTCGGCGGCCTGTTCCTCGCGGTCCTCGCGTACGCCTTCTTCCTGCCTGCTCTTCACGTCGTTCGAGTTCGGCGCGGCGATCGGTCTGTCCGCGGTGACGGTCGTACGCGGTGAGAACCTCGTGCTGGACGGTTACCGCACGGCGCTGGTCGTGCCGTTCGTGGCGGTGCTGCTCGCGACCGCGGTGCTGGCGATCGGCCTGCGGCGGCGGCCGGTCGTGAGCCAGGTCTCACGGCGGTTGTCCACCAGGGCAGATGTGGCGGGCCCGTGGGTAGGGCCGACCGGTCCGCCGGAGAAGGTCGGACCCGACCGCTAAAGTCCTTCGACGTGACACAGCCGAGCATGACCCGGGTCCCGTGGCCCGGGGCTGCCTACCCGCTTGGCGCCACCTACGACGGCGCCGGCACCAACTTCGCGCTCTTCTCCGAGGTCGCGGAGCAGGTCGAGCTGTGCCTGATCGACGCGGACGGTGGCGAGACGCGCTATGAGCTGGAGGAGGTCGACGGCTACGTCTGGCACGGCTACATGCCCGACATCCAGCCCGGCCAGCGCTACGGCTATCGCGTGCACGGGCCGTACGACCCCGGCCGCGGCCTGCGCTGCGACCCCGCCAAGCTGCTGCTCGACCCGTACGGCAAGGCCTTCGACGGCACCATCGACGACTCCGACGCGGTGTTCTCGTACGACCTCAACGACCCGCAGCGGCGCAACGAGAAGGACTCGCTCGGCCACACGATGACCTCCGTCGTCGTCAACCCGTACTTCGACTGGGGTGCCGACCGGCAGCCGCACCGGCCCTACCACGAGACGGTGATCTACGAGGCGCACGTGCGCGGCATGACGATCCGGCATCCGGCGGTGCCGCCGGAGCAGCGCGGCACGTACGCGGGGCTGGCGCATCCGGCCGTCATCGAGCACCTGAAGTCGCTCGGCGTGACCGCGATCGAGCTGATGCCGGTGCACCAGTTCGTCCAGGACCGCGCGCTGGCCGAGCGCGGCCTGCGCAACTACTGGGGTTACAACTCGATCGGCTTCCTGGCACCGGACGCGTCGTACGCCGCGTCGACCGCTCCCGGTGGCTGCGTGGCCGAGTTCAAGTCGATGGTCAAGACGCTGCACGAGGCCGGCATCGAGGTCATCCTCGACGTGGTCTACAACCACACCGCCGAAGGCAACCACCTCGGGCCGACGCTGGCCTTCCGCGGCATCGACAACGCCGCGTACTACCGGCTGACCGACGACAATCCGACGTACTACATGGATTACACCGGCACCGGCAACTCCTTGAACGTACGGCATCCGCACACCCTGCAGCTGATCATGGACTCGCTGCGCTACTGGGTCACCGAGATGCACGTCGACGGCTTCCGCTTCGACCTGGCCTCGGCGCTGGCGCGCGAGCTGCACGACGTCGACAAGCTGTCGGCGTTTTTCGACCTTGTCCAACAGGATCCGACGGTCAGCCAGGTGAAGCTGATCGCCGAGCCGTGGGACGTCGGCCAGGGCGGCTACCAGGTCGGCAACTTCCCTCCACTGTGGACGGAGTGGAACGGCAAATACCGCGACACCGTACGGGATTTCTGGCGCGGCGAGCCGGCGACGCTGGGCGAGCTGGCCAGCCGGCTCACCGGTTCCTCGGACCTGTATCAGGACGACGGCCGGTGGCCACTCGCGAGCATCAACTTCGTCACCGCGCACGATGGCTTCACGCTCGCGGATCTCGTGTCCTACAACGAAAAACACAACGAGGCTAACGGCGAGCACAACAACGACGGGGAAAGCTACAACCGGTCGTGGAACTGCGGCGTCGAGGGGCCGTCGTCGGATCCCGAAGTTGTGGGTCTGCGCGCCCGGCAGGTGCGCAACTTCCTCGCCACCTTGCTGCTGTCGCAAGGCGTGCCGATGATCTCGCACGGCGACGAGCTGGGTCGTACGCAGCACGGCAACAACAACGCGTACTGCCAGGACAACGAGCTGGCCTGGGTCGACTGGAGCATGGCCGAGACCAACGCCGACCTGGTCGAGTTCACCGCGCGCGCCGCGCGTATCCGCCGCGAGCATCCGGTCTTCCGGCGCCGGCGGTTCTTCGCCGGCAAGCCGGTCCGTTCCGGCGGACAGCTCGACGACATCGGCTGGTTCACCCCGTCCGGCACCGAGATGACCATCGACGACTGGGACTCCGGCTTCGGGCGGTCGCTCGCGGTTTTCCTGAACGGCAACGGCATCGCCGAGCGTGACCAGCGCGGGCAGCAGGTCGTCGACGACTCGTTTTTGCTGTGCCTGAACGGACACGACGAGGATCTCGACTTCACCACGCCGGACGGCGACTATGCCAAGCAGTGGACGGTCGAGCTCGACACCGCCGCGCCGACCGGTGCCGGCGTCGACGACAACGGCGACGCCTTGACCGTGGTGGCGGGCAAAGCCGTGACCGTACCGGCGCGGTCGCTGCTCCTGCTGCGCAAGACCGAATAGCTCCGTCGTCGCATTGACGTCTGCTGGGTTGGCCGGTCGATATCAGGGTAAATCGGGCATGTGATAGGCCAACTGGGCGACATCGACACCGCGACGACCAGGGAGAAGCTTGTGACGACGAGGCCCGTACTGTCCACCTACCGGCTGCAGCTGCGGCGTGAGCTGGATTTCGCCGCGGCCGCCGAGCTGGTGGACTATCTCGCCGGCCTCGGCGTCACGCATCTCTACGCCTCGCCGATCCTGCAGGCGACCGCCGGCTCGGCGCACGGCTATGACGTTGTCGACCCGACGCGGATTTCCGCCGACCTCGGTGGACCCGACGGCTTCGACGCGTTGGTCGAGCGGTTGCACGCGGCCGGCCTCGGCGTCATCGTCGACATCGTCCCCAACCACATGGGGGTGGAGATCCCGAAACAGAACCCGTGGTGGTGGGACGTACTGAAAAACGGCCGCCGGTCGGCGTACGCGCATTATTTCGACATCGACTGGACGCAGCCGCGGATCGCGTTGCCGATCCTCGGTGCCGACCCCGGCGAGTTGGAGAAGCTGCGCGTCGAGGACGACGAGCTGGTCTATGGCGACCACCGGTTGCCGATCGCTGACGACACGGCCGACGGCACGCCGGTCGAGGTGCACGGCCGGCAGCATTACGAGCTGGTGCCGTGGAACGCCGGCCGGGTCGGCTATCGCCGGTTCTTCATGGTGAACACGCTGGCCGGCGTACGCCAGGAGGATCCCGAGGTTTTCCAGGCCTGTCACCAACAGATCGTGCCGCGGGTCGCGCGCGGCCAGATCGACGGCCTGCGCGTCGACCACCCCGACGGCATGGCCGCGCCGGCAGCGTACCTGCGCAGGCTCGCCGAGCAGCTGCCAGCCGCCTGGATCGTCGCGGAGAAAATCCTGGCCGCCGACGAACAGCTCGACCCGGAGCTGCCGGTCGCCGGCACCACCGGCTATGACCGGATGCGGCTCATCGACGGCGTTTTCGTCGATCCGGCCGGTGAATCCGCACTGTCCACAGTGGCCGGACGGGTGACCGGTGACGCCGGCGACCGGGCCAGCCTGGACCTCGCGGAGCACGAGCTGAAGCTGCGCACCGCGACCAACGGCCTACGACCGGAATTGCGGCGAATTGCCCGACTTATCCCGGAAACTCCGGGCGGCCTGGACGCCGTCATCGAGGCTTTGGCGCAACTTTCCGCGTGTCTGCCGGTGTATCGCGCCGACTATCCGTCGACGTCCGCTATTCTCGCGGCTTCACTGGCCGAGGCGGTGCGCCGCGCACCGCGGCTCGAGCCGGAGTTTTCGGCCGTCGGCGCGGCACTCGCCGCCGGAGGGGAGGTCGCGGCCAGGTTTCACCAGACCACCGGCGCCATCACCGCGAAGTCCGTCGAGGACCTGCTTTTCTACCGTACGGCCAGACTGTCCTCGCTCAACGAGGTCGGCGGTGACCCTCGCCGGTTCTCCGTGTCACCGGGCGAGTTTCACCTTCGGGTGGCCGAGCAGGCCGTCAGTTGGCCGGCCGGCATGACCACACTGTCCACACACGACACCAAGCGATCGGTGGACGTACGGACCAGGATCGCGGTGCTGGCGGAAATCCCCGACGTCTGGGGCCAGGCGGTCGACGACTGGATCGCACAGCTGCCGCCGCCGGAGCCGAGCATCGGCTATCTGCTGCTGCAAACCCTGGTCGGCGTTTGGCATCCGGATGACAAATTCAATGCCGCGCGTTTGCATGCGTACGCTGAAAAAGCGGCGCGCGAGGCGGAGGTCGCCACCAGCTGGAACGCCGTCGACACCGACTTCGAGCAGCGGATGCACGGCTGGCTGGACACTGTCCTCAATGGACAGATCGGTGCGCAGATCGGCACCCTAGCTGCGAAAATCGCGCCGGACGGCTGGTCGAACTCACTCGGCGCGACGCTCCTGCAGCTGGCCGGTCCCGGCGTACCCGACACCTATGCGGGCTGCGAATTATGGGATGACTCACTCGTCGATCCGGACAACCGCCGGCCGGTAGATTTCGCCCTGCGCCGGGAAATGCTTTCCCGGCTGGTGCAGGCGCCTGCCGTGGATGCCAGTGGCGCGGCCAAACTTTGGCTCATTTCGCGCGCGCTGCGCGTACGCAAGGAGCTGGCGCACGTCTTCGTCGGCGGCGGCTATCTGCCGCTGACCGCGTACGGCCCGGCCGCCGGTCACGCACTTTCCTTCTGCCGCTTGGATTCCTTCGGCTCGCCGGCCGCGATCGCGGTCGCCACCCGACTGCCGGCCGGCCTGCGCCGCGCCGGCGGCTGGCGCGACACCGAGCTGGTGCTACCCGGCCAGACCTGGACCGATGCCTTAACAGGCACGGTTTTTCGGGGAACCGTAACGATGTCTCACCTTCTGGCGCGACTGCCGGTCGCGTTGCTCACTCGCCGCTGACCGTACAACTACCAAGAGACACCAAAACTCGGTGTCCACATCCGGCCATCCAGCCCGGGCAACCTTTCGGCCACATCGGAAAAGACGACTTTTCCCCTGGTCAAAGGGTTTTGCGGGGTGTCGCTGCAACACGCCGGCACGGAGCGTGTATACATACCGTGCCAGCGATCTTGCTGGCGTCCCATTCCACCGGCCTCTCAACGGCGAGGAGATCTGGCCAGATGCACAAAGCCCTACGGCAACTACTCACAAAAACGCTGGCGGTGACAGCGACGGCCGCCATCGTGGCGGTCGGCATGGGCGCCGCTCCGGCGCAGGCCGACACCAGCACGGTGAACGGCATCGGCACGGCGGCCAAGATGATCACGGCCGAGACCACCAAGGGTCTCGACGTACTCATCAAGGGAAAGAAGGTCGCGACCGGGCTGCACTCCCTGAAGCCGGCCAAGGCCACCAAGTCGACGGACCGGATCAGGACCTACTGCGCCGACTACTCGGTCGCCGTCAAGGCGGACGTGTCGTTTGTCGAGAACAGCTGGAAAAACTATCCGGCTCCGGTGGGTAGCGTCGCCATCGAGCAGAACCTGATCAAGGTCAGCTGGATCATCCAGCACTCCTACCCCAACGTCGGCAGCCTCGGCACCATCTCCAAGCTGCTGAACGTCAAGCTGATCAGCGAACAGGTCGCGATCGCGGCCACGCAGCTGGCGATCTGGCACTACACCAACGGAATCGTGCCGGACGGCGACAACAACGCGCTCGTACTGACGCTGTACCAGTACCTGATCAAGGGCGCCGACGCCAACGCGCTGGTGAGCAAGCTGACCGAGCCGCTCGGTTCGCTGACCCTGATCCCGCTCGGTGCGACCCACGGTCACGCCGGCGGCCTGATCGGTCCGTTCCTGGTCAAGACCACGGCCAAGCTGGCCATCCTGAAGCTGGAGGGCCTCAGCGGCCTGCAGCTGGTCGACGCGCGCGGCAACACCATTGAGAAGGTCGCCAACGACACCAAGGTGTGGGTGAAGGTCAAGGCCACGCTGAAGGCCGGCAAGGCCAACATCTTCGCCACCGTCAACCTCGGCGTCAACGCCGGCCGGCTGTTCACCGGCGGTCCCGGCACGCAGTCGCAGATCGTCGCCGGCGACAGCACCACGCCGACCGTGGTCACCGTCGGCATCAGCTGGGACAAGGACAAGGACCACGGCGGCGACAACCCGACCGCCTCCGCGTCCAACGGCGGCAATGGCGGAAACGGCGACAAGCCGACTCCGAGCACCAGCAACGCCAGCGCCGGCGGCAGCCTGCCGATCACCGGTTCCAACGTCGCGCTGTTCGCCGGTGTCGGTGCCGTTCTGCTGCTCCTGGGTGGCGGGCTGTTCTTCTTCGCCCGTAAGCGCCGCTCGGCGTAATCACCACGCCTACCCGAAACCCCACTGGGTAGACACCTCGCCGGGCCCCGGCCGCGTCCCGTACGCGGCCGGGGCCCGGCGGTTTTTGCGATATTGATGAGCAAAACAAATACCATGGCATTTATCCGCGAACACTACTTTTTCGTGCGAATCAGACATAAGCCGTACGCGAAAGTATTTCCGCTGGTGGGGAACTAATTAGTAGGTTCCGCGTAACACCACGCCAGCGACCGTGTATATCTATTGCGCCAGGGTCTGATCTCTGGCTCCCTTCGAAGGCTCTCAACGGCGAGGAGACCCGGTCTATGCGAAGTGTTTCTCGAAGAATTCTCGGCGTAACCGCCGCATTGCTGGCAGTGTTCATGATCGGCTTCGCAGCCAATCCGGTCCAGGCCGACGAAGGCGTGACCGGCAAGTTCCTCGGATCGGGCACGTCGGGCGGAAACGTCTACCTCAACGGTGGCGACAAGGCCTACACCGCGCTGCTCCAGATCAAGCTGGACAAGGGTGAGGTCCTCAACACCTACTGCATCGACCAGAAGACGCACACTCAGTCCGGTGCGCCGATGGTCGAGGACGACTGGTCGACCTATCCCGAGGACAACAAGTTCAAAACGCAGCCGGAAAAGGTCAACTGGATCCTGCAGAACTCCTACCCGCATGTCAGCGATCTCGCCGCTCTGGCCAAGGCTGCCGGCATCGACAGCCTGAAGACCTCTGAGGCGATCGCCGGCACGCAGGCCGCCATCTGGCACTTCAGCAATGGTGTCGAGCTCGATGCGAAGAAGAACAAGCCCAACGTGGTGAAGCTGTACGACTACCTGACCGGCGCGAAGAACACCGGCATCAAGGTGCAGCCGGCGCCGTCGCTGCAGATCACCCCGGACAAGGCGACCGGCGAGTCGGGCGACAAGATCGGTCCGTTCACCGTGAAGACCAGTGAGTCCTCGGTGCCGCTGACCGTCGACTCCAAGACCAAGGGTGTCACCCTTGTCGACAAGAACGGCAAGGTCGTCAAGTCGGCCGCCAACGGTGGCAAGGTCTACCTGAAGGTCCCGGCCAACGCTGACGCCGGCACGGCCACCATCACCGGTGCGCTGAAGGAGGCCGACATCCAGACCGGCCGCCTGTTCCGCGGCACGAAGGTCAAGACGCAGACCCTGATCGTCGCCACGACGACCAAGGCCAAGGCGGAGAAGTCGGTCGAGGCCAGCTGGAAGAAGGGTACGCAGCCGTCGGAGTCGCCGAGCGCGAGCACCCCGGCTCCGAGCACCCCGGCTCCGTCGACCTCGCCGGCCGGTGGCAGCCTGCCGGTCACCGGTACGAACGTCGCTCTGTTCGCCGGTGTCGGCGCGGTTCTGCTGCTCATCGGTGGCGGCCTGTTCCTGGTCGCTCGTAAGCGCCGTGCGTAGTTAGATCCCCCGCACGCTCCCGGACCCCCCACCGGGAGTGCACAACCGGGCCCCGGTCGCGTTCCCCCCAATGCGACCGGGGCCCGAGCGCGTCTGCGGGTTTTTCCGCAGCTCATCGCGGGCCTGCGTCGGCCGACCAAACAAGTACGTTGTCGACCTCCGTTCAGAGGAGCCCGATGAGCAACGAGACGTTCTGGTCGAGTGACCGCAGCTTCCACCTTTGGCGATATGGCGTCGGCCATCACAATTTGCGATGCGTACGTACGGCAATCGCGAGGACGGCACCGTAGAACTCTTCTTCGAAGCCGTGGAGCGGATCGAGAGGATCTTGCCATCTACCGCGCGACGGATGGCGATCAACACACGCCGTCGAAGTTTGGATCTATGCGTGGCAACGCCTAGCCGCGGGCTAGCGGAGGCGGAGGTAGGTGACGGTGGCGGCGGCTGTGGTGCAGAGGGCCAGCACTGAGAGGCCGAGAGCGGTCGTGGCACCGTCGCCGGTGAGAGCGGCACGCAGAGACGACACAGCCCAGTAGGCGGGAGAAAGTGGCGCGAGTACGTGCAGCCAAGCAGGCAACAGCGCGAGAGGGATGAGAGCACCACCAAAGGCGGACAGAAAGAAAGAGCCGATGTCCTGTACGGCCGACAGTGCGCCAGATGTCTTCACCAGAGCACCGAGAGCGAAGCCGAGGCTGAGTACGGTGCAGCTCCACACCAGGACCACAGCCGACAGCAGGCCGACAGAACGAAAGTCGACGCCGTACGCGACATAGCCAAACGCCAGGACGATCACCTGCTGCACCACCAAAACCGCCAGCAGGGGCGTGGTTTTGCCAATCATGATCTCGAACGGCCTTGCGGTCGCGCGCAGGCGATCCCAAGTGCCCCACAGCCGCTCGGAAAGTACGTTCGTGCCAACAATGCCGGTGGTCAGCAGGCTCACGAGCACCAGGATCCCGGCGATCACACCAATAGTGCCGGAGGGACCGGCGGCGGCTTCGTAGATTGGCTTCAGGGCGGCAATCATCGCGACCGGCATCAGCAGTCGCGCGACGACAGGGCCGGGCTGGGCCAGCAGCAGGCCGGTGTTGTGTCGGATCAGAGCCAAAGTGCGGTTAGGCCGCATCGCGTGCCTCCGTGATGGACATGAACAGGTCGTCCAGCGACGGACGCGAGATCTCGACCGCGGTTGGTACGCGGCCGGTCGCGAGCAGGTCGGCCAGAGCGTGGCCGGGGTCGGCGGTCTGGATGTCGACACCAGCGTCGTCGGCAAAACTGACCCGCAGGCGGCCAGGAAGGTGACGAAGCAACGACTCCTGACTCCCCCGTCGTACGATCCGGCCGGCATGCAAAATGGCCAGGCTGGCGCCCAAATCCACCAGCTCAGGCAAATAATGCGTCGTGTAAACCACAGCGGCACCGGCGGCGGCGCGAGCACGTACGGCGGAGAGCAGCGCCGCGCGAGTCGATGGGTCGGCGCCGACGGTCGGCTCGTCGAGGAGCAGCACCGGCGGATCGCCGATCAGCGCACAGGCGGCCTGCGTACGTCGTTGCTGGCCACCGGAAAGCCGGCCGACGACCCGATCCAGCACCGGCGACAGGCCCAACTCCTCGGCGACCTCCTCGATCGCGGCACGACCCACGCCGGCCAGCGACGCGAAAAGCCGTAGCTGCGCGCGTACGGTCAGCGTCGGATAGACGCACGTTTCCTGCGGCGACACGCCGACCCGACCAGAGACCGACAACGACCCGCTGTCGATCCGTTCCAGACCGCACACAGCGCGGACGAACGTGCTCTTGCCGGCACCGTTGTGGCCGATCAGACCACAGATCTCGCCGGCGGAGACAGTCAGCGACAGCCCGTCCAGAGCGGTCACGGGACCGTACGCCTTCACCACATCACGAGCGATCAGCATGCCTCACCTCTAAATGATCTACGCCGTATAGATCTACACTGTATAACCATGCCCGACCGCAAGCAAGAAATCATCGACGCCGCGCTGGAGATCGCCGGCCGGGACGGCGTGCCGGCCGTCTCGATGCGTGCGGTCGCCGAGAAGATCGGCGTCACGCCGATGGCGCTCTATCCGCACATCGGCAACAAGGACGGCCTGCTCGACGCGATGATCGGCCGGCTCCTCGGCAGCCTGCCGCGCCCCGATGCGGACGCGAGCTGGCAGGACCGGCTGGCGGCCATCGCGCACGGCGTACGCGACCTCGCGCACCGCCATCCGGGTTGCCTGGAGCTGATCTTCGCCCGGCCGGCCGTGACGCCTGACGCCATCCGTTTCGTCGACGCGGTTTTCGCCGCGTTGCTCGACGCCGGCGTGCCGCCCGCGGAGGTCGCGCGCGTCGAGCGGCTGACGTCGACGGCGATCATCGGCTTTGCGATGTCGGAGGTCAACGGTCGGTTCGCGGCAACCCGTGAGCCGCCGAGCAAGCGCGCTGCCTGGGCCACCGCGGCGGAGCTGCCGGCGCACCACGCGCTCAAGCCGCACCTGGACCGGAAAGTCGACTGGGACGCGGAGTTCGAGGCCGACCTCGCCGACCTGGCCGCGATGATCGAAGCTGTCGCACGCCGCGCGGTCAGGTAGCGTGGCGGTCGTGACGGAGACTTTTCGTGTCTGGGCCCCGGTCCCCCGGCGCGTACGAGTCCTCGTCGACGGCGCGACCAGCGCGATGGAGCCGGCCGGTGGTGGCTGGTGGCAGTCCACTGTGGACAGTGCCGGCCCCGGCAGCCGCTATGGCTTCCTGCTCGACGACGCGACCGAGCCGGTCGCCGACCCGCGTTCGCTGTGGCAGCCGGACGGCGTCCACGGCCTGTCGGCGGTCTATCACCACAGCTACGAGTGGTCGGACCAGTCGTGGCCCGGCCGCGCGCTGCCTGGCGGCATCGTCTACGAGCTGCACATCGGCACGTTCACACCGGATGGCACACTCGACTCGGCGATCGGCCGCCTCGACCATCTGGTCGAGCTCGGCGTGGATTTCGTGGAGCTGATGCCGATGAACGCGTTCAACGGCGTCTGGGGTTGGGGCTACGACGGCGTGCTCTGGTATGCCGTGCACCAGCCGTACGGCGGCCCGGACGCGTTGAAACGGTTCGTAGAGGCGTGCCACCAGCGCGGTCTGGCGGTGATTCTGGACGCGGTTTACAACCACCTCGGGCCCAGTGGCGGACATCTGGACGAGTTCGGGCCGTATTTCGCCGGCCGGACGATCTGGGGGCCGACGCTGAACCTGAGCGGACCGGATTCCGACGAGGTCCGCCGCTATGTGCTCGACAACGTCACCAGTTGGCTGCGCGATTTCCACCTCGACGGCCTGCGGCTGGACGCCGTGCACGCGCTCAGCGACAACCGCGCCGTCCACATTCTTGAGGAAATGGCGGCGGAAGTCGACGTGCTGTCGGCGCAGGTACGCCGGCCGCTGACGCTGATCGCCGAGTCGGATCTCAACGACCCGCGGGTGGTCACGCCGCGACCGGCCGGCTATGGCCTTGCCGCGCAATGGAATGACGACATCCACCACTGCCTGCGCGCGGCACTGACCGGCGAGCGTCGCGGATATTACGTCGATTTCGGCAGCATCGAGGCATTGGCCAAGGCTCTGGAGCGAGTGTTTTTCCACGACGGCACGTATTCCACGTTTCGACGGCGACATCACGGCCGGCCGGTCGACACGCTGACCACGCCGGCGCATCGCTTTCTGGCGTACACCTGCGATCACGACCAGATCGGCAACCGCGCGGCCGGCGACCGGCTGTCGACACACCTTTCCGTCGGCCTGCTCGGTGTCGCGGCTGCGATCGTGCTGACCTCGCCGTACACACCGATGCTGTTCATGGGCGAGGAATGGGGATCGCGTACGCCGTTCCAGTTTTTCTCCTCACATCCCGAGCCGGCGCTGGTCGAGAGCACTCGAGCCGGCCGGATCGCGGAGTTCGCCGAGCACGGCTGGGATGCGGCCGAGGTGGCCGATCCGATGGATCCGGCGACGTTCCAGCGGTCGAAGCTCGACTGGTCCGAGGTGGACAGCGCTCCTTTGCTGGAGATCTATCGCAAACTGATCGCGCTGCGGCGGTCGTACGGGCAGCTCAGCGATCCCCGGCTCGACCGGTTTTCGGTTGATTTCAACGAAGACGAGCGCTGGCTGGTATTGCATCGCGGCGATCTCCGTGTCATCGCCAATCTGTCGACGGAGCCGCGTACCGTCCGGATCGCTGGCGAGCTCCTGCTGACCAATGGTCCGTCCACTGTGGACAGTGAGGCGACGACTGTCGGCGGCGAATGTTTCGCTGTGGTGCAAGTCAAAGACCGATAAGCGCCAGCGTAGGCACCTGCCGGCTGTCAGGCTCGTGGACATGACAGAGCGGTTCACAGACAAGGTCATCATCGTCACCGGCGGCAACTCCGGCGTCGGTCGTGCCGTCGCCGAGCGCGTCGCGGCCGAAGGCGCCGTCGCGGTCATCGCCGCGCGACGCAAGGACGTCGGCGAACAGGTCGCGGGCGATATTCGTGCCAGCGGCGGAAAATCGCTGTTCGTCCAGACGGACGCGACCGTCGAGGAGGAGGTCGAGGCGCTCATACGCACCACCGTCGAGGAGTTCGGACGGCTGGACGGAGCGTTCAACAACGCCGGCGGCGTGAACGCGGCCGGGCCGGTCGGCGGCATCGCCAGCGAGTCGTGGCAGGCCGAGTTGGCGCAAAACCTGACCAGCGTGTTTTACGGCCTGAAATATGAGATCCCGGCGATTCTGGAGTCCGGACGCGGCGGTGCCGTGCTCAACCACGCGTCGAATCTGGGTGTTGTCGGCATGGCCGAAGTCGCGCCTTATGTGGCGGCGAAACACGGTGTCGTCGGGCTGACGAAAGCCGTCGCGCTGGAGGTCGCGGCCGCCGGCGTACGCGTGAACGCGCTGACGACCGGCGGCGTGGACACGCCGCTTTTCCGTACGTCCATGGGGACGACGCCGGAAGCCATCGCCTTCATCGAAGGCCTGCATCCGGTGGGCCGGATCTCGCGGCCGGAGGAGATCGCCGCGTTCGCCGCCTTCCTGCTCAGCGAGGAGTCCACCTTCGTCACCGGCGCCACGCTGGCGGTCGACGGCGGCTTCACCGCTCGCTAGAGTCCTAACGCACCAGGCCGTGGCGGTAGGCGTACGCGACCGCCTGCGCGCGGTCGCGTACGGCCGTCTTGGCGAACAGGTGGTTGACGTGCGTCTTCACGGTCGCCTCGGAGACCACCAGCCGCTCGGCGATCTCGGTGTTGGACAGGCCGGCGGCGATCAGCGTCAGCACCTCCAACTCGCGCTCGGTCAGGCCGTCCGGCGGCGGACCGGTGTGCTCGGCCGGAGCCGGCGCGGCGTCGCCGCCGGGCAGCATGTCCAGCAGCCTGGCCTGTACGCCCGGGTCGAGGTCGGCCGAGCCGCCGGCGACCCGGTTGATCGCGCGGCCGATCTCCTCGGCGCCGGCGTCCTTGGTCAGATAGCCGCGCGCGCCGGCGCGCAGGGCGGCCAGCACCGACGAGTCGTCGGCGTACGTCGTGAGGACGACCACCTGCGTACGCGGATGGTCGCGGCGCACCTTGCGGGTCGCGTCGACGCCGTCCATGTGCGGCATCCGCAGGTCCATCAGCACCACGTCCGGGTCGAGCGAGGCCACCAGAGCGACCGCCTCGCCGCCGTCGGCCGCCGTGCCGACCACCTCGATGCCGTCGATCAGCGACAGCAGGAAGCTCAACCCGTCCCTGACCACCCGCTGGTCGTCGGCGATGACGACCCTGATCAGGTCGGAATCCTCAGCCACACCCGGAAGCCCTTCCCGTCCGCCGCCGGGCCGGCCTCGACGCGGCCGCCAAGCAGCTCGGCGCGTTCGGCCATCCCGGCGAGTCCGTACCCGCCTCCGGATTCTGCCAGCGCCTGCGGAGCCGCGGCACTGGCACCTGTGTCGGTGATCTCCGCCTCGACCGCGCCAGGCGGAAAACGCAACGACACGGTCACATGCGCACCGGCCGCGTGCTTTCGCGTGTTGGTCAGCGCTTCCTGGACCGTACGCACGACCGCGACCGACACCTCGGGGCTCAGCTCCGGCACCGGCTCGTCGATGGACAGCTCGGCGGACGCGTCGGCGGCCAGCGCGCCGATAGCCTCCGGCAGCGGACGTACGTCTCCGCGCAGCGACGCCAACGCACGCCGCGTCTCGGCCAAGCCGTCGCGCGCCAGCCGCTGCGCCTTGTCGACGTGCGACAGCACCTCGTCGGGATCGTCGCGCCGCTTGAGCATCAGCCGTACGCCCTCAAGCTCGACGGTCTGAGCGGACAGCGTGTGCGCGAGGATGTCGTGGATCTCCCGGGCCAGCCGCGCTCGCTCATCGAGTACGCGCGCGTGCGCGACCGCGCTGGCGGCTTCCTTTTCCTGTTCCAGCAGCTGTTCCGCGGTGGCGACCCGCTCGCGCATCAGCCGGATGCTCCAGCCGAAGGAGGTCGTGCCGATCGCGCCGCCGACGTATCCGGCCAGCGAGCCCCAGCCGGTGCCGCGCGTCAACAGCTCCACCGCGCCGACGATGGTGACCATCGCGATCAGCACGGCGATTGCGCGGAAGGCGACCTTCGGCTTGAGACGGGTCACCAGCCACGGGCACAGCACCAGCGTGATGACACCGCCGACCGACGCCGAGTTGACCGCGAGCAACGCATCCGCGCCGGCGGCGCCGACGAACGCGAAGACCAGCGTCCCTACTTGCGATTCCTTGACGAACAACGCCATCGCGACCAGCGACACGACGACCAGCACGACGATCGCGTAACCGAGCCAGACCAGCGACGCCGGCCAGGTGTTGGCGACGTTGGAGAAACCGGCGTAGACGAACGCGACGAGAGCGACGTAGCGAACCACGTACCTGGCTCTTCCCAGAGCGGTACGCGGTCGCTCGTCGGCTATCAGGGTCATCCCCCGATCATCCTCAGGCCGCCTTCAGCAGGCTCAACAGGCCCGCACGGTAGGCGAGGACGAGGTTCTGCACTCCGAAGCTCGCGGCCGCGCAGAACAGCGCCTCCCCCATGCCTTCCTTGACACCGAGCAGATACGCGAGGCCGGCGACGCCGAGCCGCAGGCCGATCAGCGCGACCCAGGTGCCGACGGTCTTCCAGCTGCCTTTGGTGATCAGCGTGCTGCCTTCCAGCCGTACGCTCATCGTCATCGCGCGCAGCCAACCGGTGCCGGCGCCGACCAGCAGGCCGAGCAGGAGCAGCGGGATCGCCAGCGGCGAGCTGACCAGCCGGTGTCCCAGGTCGTGGTCCTGGAGGAGCGGCAGCGCGACGAACACGATCGGCATGATGGCCAGCTTGCCGATCGTCATCCGGCGCTCGCTGACCTGCCTGACGATCACGAAGGCGATCAGCACGACGCCGAGGATGGCGTACGCGTAGCTTGGCAGGTTGTTCACGGCCGGTCCTTTCACGATGTGTCGATCTGACGCCTTCGACCGTATGAACTGGCGCGTTTTGGCACATCAAGCCGGCAGTGGAACCTTAGGCTCAACCCATGGGTGGATAGTCTGGCGCCCAACTGGTCAGCCGGGGAGGCAGCAGGGTGACACCGTCATCGCCCGGCCGGCCCGGCTTCGGTGCCATCGTCGGCCGGGTCGGCGAGCGGCAGCAGCTCGCGCGCGCCCTGTCGGACGTCACGTCCGGCGGCTGCCGGCTGCTGCTGGTCTCCGGCGATCCGGGGATCGGCAAGACCCGGATGCTCGCCGAGCTGGCCGACCTCGCCGGCCGCGGCGGCGCGCTGGTGCTCACCGGTCGGGCCGCCGAGTTTGAGCGCGACCTGCCGTTCGGCCTGTTCCTGGACGCGCTGGACGACGAGCTGCAGAGCTCCGGCAAGGCCGTGCTCGACCAGCTTCCCCTGCAGCAACGACAGCTGCTCGGCACGGTTTTCCCGGCCGCGGCGCAGGGTGGCGGCCTCACCGAGCCGGCCGCCGACATCGCGCTCGCGTTGCTGCCACGCGCGGCCGGCGCGGAGACGTCGATCGAGCGGTTTCGGGTGCACCGCGCGGTGCGTACGGTGCTCGAGCGGCTGGCCGGCGATCGCCTGCTCGTCCTGATTCTCGACGACTGCCACTGGGCTGACGACGCGTCGGTCGAGCTGCTCGACCACCTGCTGCGGCATCCGCCGCGCTGCCGTGCGTTGTTCGCGGTCGGCCTGCGGCCGCGGCAGGCGTCGGCACGGCTGACCGCGAGCCTCTACTCCGCCGAGGCGAGCATGCGGATGGAGCTGGTCGAGCTGGAGCCGCTGAGCCGCGCGGAGACCGCGCAGCTGCTCGGCATGCGGATCGCCGAGATCGACGAGCTTTACGCGAGCAGTGGCGGCAATCCGTTCTACGCACAGGCGTTGCACCGCGTCGGCAGCACCGACGCGCGGCCGCTGGCGTTGCCGCTCGACGGCGCCGGCGGCGTACCGACCGCGGTCGCCGGCGCGCTGCGCAGCGAGATCATCCGGCTGCCGGAACAGACCCGGCAGGTCGCGCTCGCGGCCGCGGTCGCCGGCGAGTCGTGCAGCCTGCAGCAGGCCATCGACATCAGCGGCCTGGACGAGCCGCGGACCGTACGCGCGTTGGAGGAGCTGGAGCGCAACGACCTGATCCGGATGCGTGAGAGCGGTCAGTTCGCGTTCCGGCATCCACTTGTACGCGCGGCGGCTTATCTCGGCGTCAGCGAGCAGGCACGCGTAGAGGCCCACCGGCGAGCCGCAGCGGCGGCCGAGCGGCGCGGCTGGCAGGTGGTCGAGCGCGCGCATCACATCGAGCGTTCGGCGCAGCCAGGCGACCACGCGGCGATCGCGGCGCTGACCGAAGCGGCCGCGCAGGTGCTCGACCGCGCGCCGGCCATCGCGGCGGACTGGGCCGCGAGCGCGCTGCGGCTGCTGTCCGAGACGCCGATCGACAGCGACCAGCCGGAGCGGCGGCTGGAGTTGTTGACGCACCGCGCGACCGCGCTGTTCATGTCGGGCCAGCTGATCGACAGCCGCGCGATCCTGCACCAGCTGCGCCGCGAGCTGCCGGTCGATCCGCCGGTGAAGCGGGTCGCCGTCGCGGTGGCGTGCGCGCGCGTTGAGCGGCTGTTGGGGCTCTATGACGAGGCGTACGCGATGATGCGCGACACGCTCTCCAGTCTGCAGCCCGGTCATCCGGACGAGGAAGCGTCGCTGACCTGCGAGATCGCGATGCTGTGCCTGCTGCGCAGCGAGGTCGGCCAGGCGCGCGAGTGGGCCGTACGCGGGCTGGAGCTGGCGACCGGCACGACGCTCGCGGCTCGACTCCATGCCGCGGCGGCGGCCGGCGTACTGGCCTCATCGAGCACCATTCTGGCAGACATCCACCATGCCGCCGAGATCCTGCCAACCGCGGTCGCGTCGATCGACGCGGCGACCGACGAGGAGCTGGCGCTGCGGCTCGGGGCGATCACCGGTGTCGTACGCGCGGAGCTGGCGCTCGAGCGGTTCGATGACGCGATTCGGCACAGCGAGCGCGCCCTGACCATCGCGCGACGAACCGGTCAGCGCCAGCTCGTACCAAACCTGCTGGTCGACAAGTCAGAGGCGCATTACTGGCGCGGCCAGCTGGACGAGGCGTTCAGCTGTGCCGAGGACGCCGCCGAGATGGCGCATTTGTTGAAGGTCAGCGAGCTGCAGGTGGCGGCGTCGACGGCATTGTGCCGCGCGGCGGTGATACGTGGACAGCTCGACGCGGCGATCGACGCGGCCAGCTGGTCGGTGAAGACCAGCCGCGCGCCCGATCCGTACTATGCGCGCGAGGCCCAGGTGCAGGCCGGATACGCGCACATCATCGCCGGTCAGCAGGAGCGCGGCATCCAGGAGATCCTGGCCGCGGTCGGCGAGGAGCAGCAGCACCTGCCGGCCTCGTACCGGCCGTGGATCTTCGAGCTGCTGGCCTTCGCCGAGGTCGGCCGCGGCCGGCTGGACGAGGCTCGCAAGTGGGCCGACCGGGCGGTCGAGGCCGCGCCGGCCGGCCTGCGGCGGGGTGCGGCCTTCGCGGCGATGGCGCACGCGCACATCAGGCTGGCGGCTGGCGAGTCGGCTGAGGCGGCCGAGCTGGCGCGGTCGGCGGCGCAGGACTTCGGCGCGGTGAAGATGCAGATCAGCGTCGGTCGCGCGCAACTGCTCGCTGGTGAGGCGCTTGCGCGCAGCGGCGACCGCGAAGGCGCGCTGGCGGCTTTGGGGATCGCGAAGGACCTGTTCGCGCGCGGTGGTGCGCAGCAGGTGCTGGCGGAGGTCGTCGACTCGCAGCGGCGCATCGGCGCGCGTATGCGGCGAGCCGGCGCCCCATCGAACGCCGGCCTCGACTCACTGACCACACGCGAGCGCGAGATCGCGTCGCTGATCGCGCGGGGGCTGAGCAACAAGCAGGTCGCCGAGCGGATTTTCGTCAGTCCAAAGACGGTGGAGAGCCATCTTTCCCGGATTTACGCCAAACTCGGCGTCACATCGCGTACGGCGTTGGCGCTGACGATCGGTCCTCGCGACGACTGAGCCGCCTGCGTGATGAGATGGGCGGATGCGACTGATCTATCCGGGCGCCGGCGGCGGTGAGGTGACCGACGAACGGCTCGCCGAGTTGTACGGTCCGATCGGTGGCGAGCGGCCGCTGCTGCGGATCAACTTCGTGGCCAGCACCGACGGCGCGGCCACGCTGGACGGCCGGTCGGGTGGGCTGTCCAACGAGGCGGACACGCAGGTTTTCCAGCTGCTGCGCGACGTGTGCGACGTGGTGCTGGTCGGCGCCGGCACCGTACGCGCCGAGTCGTACGAAGGCACGCAGGTGGCGGCTGACCGGCAGTCCTGGCGCGAGGCGCACGGCCTGCCGCCGCAGCCGCGACTCGCGGTCGTCTCGTCGGCGCTCGACCTCGCCCCCAGCCACCGGATTTTCTCGCAGGCGCGGCCGATCCTGATCACGCACGCCGGGTCGCCGGCCGACAAACGCGCGGAGCTGAGCGCGGTCGCCGACCTCATCGTGACCGGTGTGTCCACTGTGGACCTGACCGATGCCGTACGACAGCTGCGGGAGCTCGGCCTGCGGCACATCCTGTGCGAGGGAGGTCCACTGCTGCACGGTGCGCTGCAGGCCGAGGACCTGGTCGACGAGCTGTGCCTGACGATCTCGCCGATGTCCGCCGGCCCCGGCGCACCGCGTATCACCGAAGGCGCGGCGACCTTCCCGCGGCAGCTGTCGCTCGCTCACGCGCTGGAGGCCGACGGCATGCTCATCCTCCGCTACACCCGCGCCTGACTTTTCAGCCGAGGACTTCGGTGAGGTCGTACGAGAGGGGCCGCTCCAGCTGTTCGTAGCCGCAGCTGCGCGGCTCGCGGTCCGGCCGCCAGCGCTTGAACTGCGTGGTGTGCCGAAACCGGGTGCCTTCCATGTGGTCATAGCCGACCTCGACCACCAGCTCCGGCCGCAGCGGCACCCAGGACAGGTCCTTCGCCGAGTTCCACCGGCTCACCGCACCTGGCAGCCGGCTCGCCTCGTGTGCCTCCGCCTCGGCCCAGGAGGCCCACGGATGACCGTCGAGCGAGTCGACGCGATAGGGCTCAAGCTCGTCGACCAGCTCGCGCCGCCGCTTCATCGGAAACGACGCCGACACGCCGACGTGCTGCAGTTCGCCGTTGGAGTTGTGGAGGCCGAGCAGCAGCGACCCGACCACCGGTCCGCTCTTGTGCCAGCGGAAACCGGCGACCACGCAGTCGGCCGTACGCACGTGCTTGATCTTGAACATGGTGCGCGCGTCCGGCTGGTACGGCACGTCCAGCGGCTTGGCGACCACGCCGTCCAGGCCGGCGCCTTCGTACTGCTCGAACCACCGCGACGCGACCTTGATGTCGGTGGTCGCCGGCGCCACGTGCACCGGCGGTTTCACGCCGCTCAGCGCGTCGACCAGGATCGACCGGCGCTCGGACAGCGGCCGCTCGGTCAGGTCGTCGTCGCCGAGAGCCAGGATGTCGAAGACCACCAGGCTGGCCGGGATCCGCTCGGCCAGCAGGCGTACGCGTGACTCGGCCGGATGTACGCGCTGGAGCAACGCCTCGAAGTCGAGCCGGTCGCCGGTCGCGATGACGATCTCGCCATCGACCACGCATCGGCTCGGCAGCTGCGCCTTCGCCAGCTCCACGACCTCCGGGAAATAACGCGTGAGCGGCCGCGTGTTGCGGCTGCCGATCTCGACCTCGTCCCCGTCGACGTAGACCAGCGCGCGGAAGCCGTCCCATTTCGCCTCGTACTGCATGCCTGGCGGGATCGTGGCCACCGACTTGGCGAGCATCGGTTTGACAGGTGGCATGACCGGCAGCTGCATCACGACATTGTGCCGTAGCTGCCGGCGGTGGCCGGCGTGCTGCCTCTACGCTGGGGTTCAGTCGAACGCGAGGGAGAAGTGTGACCGGCCTGTCCCGCCACAAAGTCGTGGCCGTCCTCGCTGCGGCGGCCCTGGTCCTCGCCGGATGCGGTTCCCGCGCCATCACCGGCGACTTCTCCCCCGGCCCCGCCGGCAGCGGCGCGCCGGCCGGCGCCGCACCGGTGCAGCCGGTCAACTGGCAGCCGTGTCCCGGCGTGATCGCGCAGCTGTCCGGCGGCCAGGCCAACCCCAACTTCACGTACAGCTGCGGCAGTGTCAGCGTGCCGCAGGACTGGTCGCATCCCGGCGGCGGCACCTTCCAGATCTCGCTCGTACGCGCCAAGTCCAAGAACCAGCACAACCGGATCGGCTCGCTGCTGGTCAACCCCGGTGGCCCTGGCGCGGCCGGCACGCAGCTCGCGCTCTATCTGACACAGTCGCTGCCGACCGACGTGACCAGCCGCTTCGACCTGGTCGGCTTCGACCCACGTGGGGTTGGCCGGTCGGCGCCGGTGAAGTGCATCCCCGACACGCTCAAGGACAAGATCACCGCGCTCACGCCGGACCCGACCACTCCGGAGGAGTTCGACCAGCAGGTCGCGCTGTCCCGGCAGGTGACGCAGCTGTGCCAGAACGCGTACCCGAAGAACCTGCCGCTCTACACCACCGACCAGACGGCTCGCGACCTCGACGCGATCCGGGCCGCGGTCGGTGACAAGAAGCTGACGTATCTGGGCTTCTCGTACGGCACCGAGCTCGGCGCCACCTACGCGCACCTGTTTCCGACCAACATCCGCGCGCTGGTGCTGGACGGCGCGGTCGACCCGAAGCTCGACCTGGTGCAGTCCAGCGAGGGGCAGGCGGCCGGTTTCGAGAGGGCGTTCACCAACTTCGCCAACGACTGCCGGCAACACTCGTCCTGCCCGATCGGCGGCGATCCGCAGGGCAGTGTGATGTCGTTGCTGCGGCAGCTCAAGGCGAGACCGCTGCCGCTGCCGGACGGCCGCAAGTTCACCGACGGCCTGGCCTTCACCGGCGTGTTGCAGGCGCTCTACCAGCGCAGCGCGTGGTCGATCATGGCCGCCGGTGTGCAGCAGGCGCTGGCCGGCCAGCCGGAGCAGCTGCTGCTTCTCGCCGACCAGTACAACGGCCGCAGCCAGGACGGCACATACGACAACCAGACCGACGCGTTCATCACGATCGGCTGCAACGACGACGACACCAAGGTGACGCTGAACCAGATCCGCGGCTACCAGGCGCAGTGGCGCGCGAGGTATCCGCTGACCGGTGGGTCGCTGGCCAGCGGCATGATCAGCTGTACGGTCTGGCAGCCGACCCGCGACCCGGTCGACGTCGGCGCCGCCACCGGCGCGCCGCCGATCGTCGTCGTCGGCACGATCAACGACCCGGCGACGCCGTACAAGAACACCGCGTCGCTGGCTCGGCTGCTCGGCACCGGCGTGGTGCTGACCTGGCAGGGTGAGGGCCACACGGCGTACCCGATCACCCAGTGCATCCGCGACGCCGTGGACGACTATCTGATCGACCTGCGGCCACCAGCCGCCAACACCACCTGCCCCACCGGCTAGCCTCCTGCCAGCCAGCCGCTGGCACTGGCGCTGCCGATGCCGCTGGCGCTGCCGATGCCGCTGCCACTGGCGCTGCCGATGCCGCTGCCGGTGCCGCTGCCGGTGCCGGTGCCGCTGCCGGTGCCGCTGCCGGTGCCGGTGCCGGTGCCGGTGCCGGTGCCGCAGAAAAACCGCCACCCACCGAACGACGACATTCCAGCGGCGCTCGCCGACCGACGACATTCCAGCGGCCCTCGCCGACCGACGACATTCCCGCGACACTCGGCGAATGACGCACAAAAGACCACAGCCACCCATTGCATACGCAGAAGACCCGCCACTCGGCGAGCGACGACATCCCAGAGACGCTCGGCGAGTGACGCACAAAAGATGACAGTCACCGATTGCGTACGCAGAAAAACCGCCACCCACCGAACGACGACATTCCAGCGCCGCTCGCCGACCGACGACATTCCCGCGACACTCGGCGAATGACGCACAAAAGACGACAGTCGCCCATTGCGTACGCAGAAAAACCGCCACCCACCGAACGACGACATTCCAGCGGCGCTCGCCGACTGACGACATTCCCGCGACACTCGGCGAGTGACGCACAAAAGACGACAGTCGCCCATTGCATACGCAGAAGACCCGCCGTTCGGCGAGCGACGGCATTCCTGTGGCGCTCGGCGAGTGACGACATTTATGTGGCGCTCGGAGCGACGCGTACGGTCGTCGAGATTGTCAGACGCGCGTGGAAGGCTTGTTTTCGGGGGACCATTTTTCGGCGCCGATCTGAGCACCCCCGAATATCAGTCTTCCAGCGCGCACCGACAGTTTTGCGGCAGGCAGCGTCACGACCGGCCGACAGCGTCACGACCGGCCGACAGCGTCACGACCGGCAGGCGCGTCACGACCGGCAGGGCCGCGCACCAGCAGGGCCGGCAGATTCGCGGGCCGGCAGAGGGCTTACCAGGTGACAGGTAGGTCGACGACGCCGGCGACCAGGCCGGAACGGGGCTCGACCTCGTCGGCTGGTACGGCGAGCCGCAGGTCCGGAAACGCGGCCAGCAGCGACCCGAACGCGATCTCGAGCTCCGCGCGCGCGAGGTTTTGGCCGAGGCACTGGTGTACGCCATAGCCAAACGCGACATGGTGCCGGTCGGCGCGGTCCACGTCCAGTTCGGCCGGCCGTTGCACGAACTCGTCGGAATGGTTGGCCGCGGCGAGCGCGATGAGCAGGCCGTCGCCGGCGTGGATCGTCTCACCGCCGACCTCGATGTCGGCGACGGCGACACGCGGCAACGCGCTGACCAGGCTGACATAGCGCAGCAGTTCCTCGACGGCGTCCGGGATTTTCGACGGATCGGCGCGCAAAGCGGCCAGCTGCGCCGGATTTTCCAGCAGCGCGAAGGTGCCGAGCGAGATCACATTGGCGGTCGTGTCGTGACCGGCGATCAGCAGTACGACGGCGAAGGACACCACCTCGCGGCGATCGAGCTTTCCTTCGGCCAACTGCTCGGCGATCAGGTCATCGAGAAGGCCATCGCCCGGCGACTTCTCCTTGTGCGCGACCAGCTCGTCCAGATAGCGATAGAGCTTCATGATCGCCTCGTGGCCCTTCTCCGGGTCCAGCCGCAGCCGCGCCTGCTCCTCGAAGAACTCGTGGTCCGCGTACGGCACGCCGAGCAGCTCGCAGATCACCATCGACGGGATCGGCAGCGCGTACGTCCGCACCAGGTCGACCGGCCCGCCGTGCTCACGCATCGCCGCGATCCGGCTGTCGACGATCCGTTGGATGCCGGGTTTGAGCGCGGCGATCCGGCGTACGGCGAAGCTGGGGATCACCATCCGGCGCTGCCGGCCGTGCTCGGGCGGATCGGTGGCGATCAGCACGGCGGCGAAGGAGTCGCGCGCTCGCTGGATCGCCTGCTGCGCAGGAAAGAAGATCGGAAAGTTGTCGTGCGACCGGTCCGACGACAGCCGCGGGTCGGCCAGCAGCGAGCGCACCTCGTCATAGCCGGTCACCAGCCACACCGGTGTGCCGTCAAACATCCGCACGCGGCTGACCGGTCCCTGCTCCCGCAGCTCCTGATAGCCGGACGGCGGGCGATACGGACAGCCGCGCGTCACCGGAAACTCCGGCAGGTCCGTCTGGGTCATATCGACGCCTCCACGATAAGAAACGACTCGTATCCAATAAGCGTAGGCCCGGTCGCCACGAACCGCAACGAAACCACGAAATAGCGATCGGTTAGCGGTGCCTGCCAGGGTCTTCCCGGACCCTGACAGGAAGGCGCGGACGATGAGACGACGGACAACCGCACTGGTCGCGGCCGCGATCGGGCTGCTGCTCCTGGCGGCGACCGGCCGCGCGGCAGCTGACGCGGCGCTCCCGGTCACGTACGCGCCCATGGTCTACCTGGCCCAGGGCGAGAGCAAGCGGCCGGCGAACGTGGCCGACTTCCTGCGGCACTCGTCGCTGGGCTGGTCGCACCGCGGCTGTCCCGACCACGAGCTCGCCAAGCTCGGCACGGTGTCGGCGGCCGGCCTCGGCAACGGGTCGTACGAGCACCAGAAGACCAACGTCGTCTGCCAGCACACCGGCAGCGCGTACGCCAGCAACCAGGACGTACGGCCGAACCAGACGTGGACCAAGGAAGGCATGTACCTCGACCTGGACGACAGCCAGCACGACCTCGGCAGCGTCCAGTCGGAGCTCTACTACGATTACAAGCGCGCAGACCACATCACTTATTGGTTCTTCTACGCGTACGACGACGGACCGCTGGTGCAAAACCACGAAGGCGACTGGGAACGGATCTCGATCCGGCTGGACGCCGACGACCGGCCGGTCACCGTCGCATACTTCCAACACGGCGGCTATTGCCTGCTCAGCTATGCTTCAGCGCCGAAAACCGGCGGCCATCTTCGAGTCTTCTCAGCCAGCGGTACGCACGCGTCGTACTCGACACCCGGCGACCACCCCACCAGCGTGCCCGGATTCACGGACCACACCAGCCAAGGCGAGGCCTGGCCGGCCTACGACCGGCCACTGCACGACGTACGCACGATGCCGTGGTTTGGCTTCGGCGGCGCGTGGGGTGAGGTCGGCGAGGCGGAGTTCACCACCGGACCGCGCGGACCGAGCGCCTTCAAGAACCCGGTCCCGGCAGACTGGTCGTCACCAGCCTGCTAAGCCTCCTCCTGGTGCTTGGCGCGCGACGGCTGTACGCGCATCGGCTCACCGGGCATTTTCGGATAGTTGGGCGGATAGGGCATGTCGCCGAGCCCTTTGTCGGCCTCGTCCCGCTCGTACCACTCCAGCAGCACGCCGATGTCGTGTGACTTGTCGTCGATCGCGGCATGCACGTCACCGAGCTTGGCGAAGCGTTCCGGCATGGTCACCATCGTGAAGTCCTGCGGCTCCACGTCCGGCAGCTCGTCCCAGGTGACCGGCGCGGAGACCCAGCCGGCCGGGTTGCGGCGCACGCTGTAGGCGCTGGCGATCGTACGGTCACGCGCGTTTTGGTTGTAGTCGACGAAGATCTGCTCGCCGCGCTCTTCCTTCCACCACGCGGTCGTCACCGCGCCGCCGGCGCGCCGCTCGATCTCGCGGGCCAGCGCGATGGCGCCGCGGCGGACCTCGGTGAAGGTCCAGCGCGGCTCGATGCGTACGTAGATGTGCACGCCACGGCTGCCGCTGGTCTTGGGAAAGCCGACCCAGCCGAGGTCGTCGAGCAACGGTTTCACGTACTCGATGGCGACCTTGCGCGCGTCCAGGAATGTCGTGCCCGGCTGCGGGTCGAGGTCGATGCGCAGCTCGTCGGGATGGTCTGTGTCCATCGCGCGCGCGTGCCACGGGTGGAAGGTGACCGTCCCCTGCGTGGCACCCCAGGCGATGTCGGCGACCGACTGCACGCGCAGCGCGTCGGCATAGCGGCCGGACGGAAACTGGATGCGTACGGTCTTGATCCACGGCGGCGCGTGCCGCGGCACCCGCTTCTGGTAGATCTCGTCCTCGGTCACGCCGCCGGGAAAGCGCTGGAAATAGGTTGGCCGGTCGCGTAATGCGCGGAGAATGCCATCGCCGACGGACACGTAGTACTCGACCAGGTGGCGCTTGGTGCCGTGTTCCTGGCCGAGATCGGGAAAATACACCTTGTCCGGATTGGACAGACGGATGTCGTGTCCGGCGACGTCGATTTCCTCCGCTGGAGTTGCTGCCATGCGCGTTACGGTACGCGTCCTATCACCCATTTACCTGCACGTCGACACCTAACTTCCACGTAAAGTTCCCCCGCGACGGCGATCCGGCTGGTATTCAGGAGCGCGGCAATCCCGTCAGAAGGAGAATCCGTGCGCGTCAGAGCAACCATCGCCGGCTTGTCGGTCATCACCATGGCCGCTGCAGTCGGCATAGGTGTCGCCATCGCGTCACCAGCGCAGGCGACCTCGACCGACGTCGTGATCAACGAGGTCTACGGCGGTGGAGGCAACACCGGAGCGCCGTTCTCGCGCGACTTCGTCGAGCTGGTCAACAACAGCGGCGCAGCCGTCGACGTGAGCGGCTGGAGCATCCAGTACGCGTCGGCCGCCGGCGGCAGCTGGCAGGTCACCAAGCTGACCGGCAGCATCCCCGCGCACGGTCTCTACCTGGTCGCCGAGGCGGCCGGCAACACGGCCTCGCAGCCGCTGCCGACGCCGGACGTCGACGGCTCGATCTCGATGAGCGCGACCGCCGGCAAGGTTGCGCTGGTCACCAGCCAGACCGCGCTGGCCTGCGGCAACACCTGCCACGCGGCCGCCGGCGTACGCGACTACGTCGGCTATGGCTCGGCGGCCAACGACTCCGAGACGGCGCCGACCGGCACGCTGTCCAACAGCACCTCCGCGTCGCGTACGGACGGCGCCGACACCGACGACAACTCCGCCGACTTCACCGTCGGCGACCCCTCGCCGGCCAACGGCTCCAGCGGTCCGGTCGAGCCACCGGTCAGCGCCAAGATCCACGACGTACAGGGCGCCGCGCACCGCTCGCCGCTGACCGGCAAGCGCGTCAAGGACGTCACCGGTGTCGTCACGGCTGTCAGCACCAACGGGTTCTGGATGCAGGACCCGCAGCCGGACAACAACCCGGCGACCAGCGAAGGCATCTTCGTCTTCACCGGCGGTGCGCCAAAAGTCGCGCGCGGCAACGCGTTGAGCGTCGAAGGCAAGGTCACCGAATATCGGCCAGGCAACGACGACAACAACCTGACGACCACCGAGATCGCCTCGCCGAAGATCACCGTCACCGCCGAGTCCGCGGCCGTTCCGGCGCCCACGCTGATCGGTCCCGGTGGACTACGCGCGCCGCAGGCCGTACGCGCCGACAACCCAAACGACGTGGAAAGCTCGGCGACCTTCGATCCGAAGAAGAACGCGCTCGACTTCTACGAGTCGCTGGAAGGCATGCTGCTGCGCGTACACGACGCGACCGCGGCCGGCCCGACCAACTCCTACGGTGAGCTGCCGGTTTTGCCTGGTGGCTATGGAAAACCGCGCAGCGCACGCGGCGGCGTCCTTTACTCGTACGCCGATCCGAACACCGAGCGGCTGTTCCTCACCGACACGCTGGCCAAGATCCCCGCGGTCAACGTCGGCGACAAACTGGTCGGCGATGTCGTCGGTCCGCTGGACTATTCCTTCGGCAACTTCATGATGGCTCCGCTGGCGACGCCGACGGTCAAGAGCGGCAACCTGCAGCGCGAGACGACGCGCCGTACGCTGCCCGGTGAGCTGTCGGTGGCGACCTTCAACGTGGAGAACCTGAGTCCGGTCAACGACCAGGCCAAGTTCGACAACCTGGCCAAGGTCGTGGTCGACAACCTGCGCGCGCCCGATCTGCTGGCGATCGAGGAGATCCAGGACAACAACGGCCCGGGCAAGGGTGGCGTCGCGGCCGACCAGACCTGGGCCAGGTTCATCGCGGCGATCAAGGCGGCCGGCGGGCCGGCGTACGACTACCGGCAGATCGACCCGGTCAACAACACCGACGGCGGCCAGCCGGACGGCAACATCCGGCAGGGCTTCCTGTTCCGCACCGACCGCGGCCTGCGCTTCGTCGACCGCCCCGGCGGCGACTCGACGACGCCGGTGACGGTCACCGGCCGCGCCGGCGCGCCGCACCTGAGCGCCTCCCCCGGCCGGATCGCGCCGGCCGACGCCGCGTGGACCGCCAGCCGCAAGCCGCTGGCCGGCGAGTTCACCTACTACGGCCGTACGCTCTTCGCGATCGCCAACCACTTCAACTCCAAGGGCGGCGACCAGCCGCTGCTCGGCCGCTTCCAGCCGCCGGCGCGGCCGTCCGAGACGCAACGGCACGCGCAGGCGACGCTGGTGAAGGGCTTCGTCGATCAACTGCAGGCCAAGGACCGCAACGCCGCGGTCGTCGTACTCGGCGACCTGAACGACTTCCAGTTCTCGCGGACCGCCGACATCCTCACCGCCGGCGGCGGACTCGTCGACCTGCCGCGTACGCTACCGGTCGACCAGCGCTACAGCTATGACTACGAGGGCAACTCCGAGATCCTCGACCACATCCTGGTCAGCCGCGGCCTGACCCGGCCCGGCGCGCTGCTCGACTATGACATCGTGCACGTGAACAGCGAGTTCCACGACCAGGTGTCCGACCACGACCCGCAGGTCGTACGCATCCGGCCGGTCCTCTGGCGCTGACCCGACCGCCGTTTCCGGGCAATCGGGGTCCGGTTGCCCGGAAACGGCGCTGGTCAGCAATGCGTAATGATTGCCGGCGGCCGGCATTGGACGTGCGAAGTAGCCTGGAGACATGACGCAGCCCAAGGTGGTCAAGACCGAGCAGGAGTGGCGGCAGCAGCTCACCCCGGCCGAATACCATGTGCTCCGCGAGTCCGGGACCGAGCGCGCGTTCACCGGCGAGTACACCGACACCAAGACCGCCGGTGTCTATCGCTGCCGCGCCTGCGGCATCGAGCTTTTCCGCAGTGACACCAAATTCGAGTCGCACTGCGGCTGGCCGAGCTTCTACGCACCGTCGGACGCGCAGAACGTCGTGCTGATCGAGGACCGTACGCTCGGCATGCGCCGCGTCGAGGTGCGCTGCGCCAACTGCGACTCGCACCTCGGCCACGTCTTCCACGGCGAGGGCTACGCGACGCCGACCGACGACCGCTATTGCATCAACTCCATCAGCCTGACCCTCGAGCCAACCCAGTAGCGCTCGTACAGCCGCGGGGACGCGGGTCACGCCTGGAGCACGCGCCACCGCGGCGAACATCTGCTGTAACGCTAAATGCCTGTCTTGCCGGTTTGAGTGATGGTCGCAAGGCCCCTTACGTGCATCCAGCGCACGTGAGGTGGCCTTGCTTGCATCAAGGGTGTTACGGATGTGGCGACTGCGACTGACGAGGCAGCTGAGGCGCCTTCAGTGCAGCTCGGATTGACAGGCAAGTAAATGCTTGCCTATTGTCGTACGCGTGCAGGACATGGCGCAGATCTTTCGCGCGCTGGCCGACCCGACCCGGCAGCGCCTCCTCGACCGGTTGCATGCCGACAACGGTCAGACGCTGAGCGCGCTCAGCCGCGACCTCGGCATGACCCGGCAGGGCGTCACCCAGCACCTCGCCGTGCTGGAGGAGGTCGGCCTGGTCACCGCCGTACGCCGTGGCCGCGAGAAGCTGCATTACCTCAACCCGGTGCCACTGCACGACATCCACCGGCGCTGGATCGCCAAGTTCGAGATCCCCGATCTCGACGCGCTGAACAGCGTTCGCTCCGACCTGGAAGGACCGTCCACAATGGACAAGCCAAGCGTCGTCTACGTCACCTACATCGCCACCACACCGGAAAAACTCTGGAACGCGCTGACCGATCCGGAGACCACCGAGAAATACTGGGGCCATCGCAACGTGTCCGGCTGGCGCAAAGGTGACAGCTGGGAGCATCAGCGCACCGACGGCGGCAACGACATCGTCGGCACGATCCTGGAGATCGACCCGCCGCGCCGGCTGGCGCATTCCTGGGCCGGCGTGAACAGCCAGGACAAGGTGTCACGGGTGACCTTCGACCTGGAGCCGGCCGGCGACCTGGTCAAGCTGACGGTGCAGCACCATGACCTGCCGGAGGAGGAGCTGGCCGACACCACCGACGGCTGGCAGGCCGTGCTGTCCAGCCTCAAGTCCCTGCTGGAGACCGGAAAGCCGCTCGACTTCGGCTGGTGAGGTTATGGCAGGGACTCGACGACGGTGGCGGGGTCGCGGCGCGGGCCGGTGAAGAACGGCACCTCCTCGCGCACGTGCAACCGCGCCCGCGCCGCGCGCAGCTCGCGCATCAGGTCGACGATCCGGTGCAGCTCGTCGGCCTCGAAGGCCAGGATCCACTCGTAGTCGCCGAGCGCGAAGGACGACACCGTGTTGGCGCGTACGTCCGGGAAGCCGCGCGCCATCTTTCCGTGCTCGGCAAGCATTTCCCGCCGCTCCGCGTCCGGCAGCAGATACCAGTCGTAGGAGCGGACGAACGGATAGACGCAGACATACTTGCGCGCCTGCTCGTCGGCGATGAAGGCCGGTAGATGGCTCTTGTTGAACTCCGCCGGCCGGTGCAGCGCCATCTGCGACCACACCGGCGCCAGATGCGCGCCGAGCGTCGAGCGGCGCAGCCGGCCGTACGCCTCCTGCAGGTCCTCGGCGCTGGACGCGTGCCACCACACCATGATGTCGGCGTCGGCGCGCAGACCTGACACGTCATAAAGGCCGCGCACCACGACGTCCTTGGCGGCCAGCTGCTGGATCAGCTCGGCCAGCTCCTCGGCGACGGCCGTACGGTCGATCGGCAGCGGTGAGGTGGCGCGGAAAACCGACCACATCGTGTAGCGGATCGTGGCGTTCAGCTCGCGGATCCGCGCGGCGTTCGTCTGCACGTCTTCAGCCATGGTCCGATTCTTGCTCTTTGCCGAGCGCCAAAGACACCCGGGCCCCGGCCGCAGTGCCGGATCGCACACACGCGGGGATGCCGACGCCGTCGTACGCGGCGCCGGCCACCGCCAGCGTGTCGAAGTCCTCGATCGTCGCGCGTACGCGGGAAACCAACGCCAGATGACCCGGCGCGTACTGCGGCAGGCCACCACCCCACCGCGTCACACGCGTGTCGATGGACTGCGGCAGCGACCGGCCGATGACCGTCTCCAGGTCGTGGCGTACGAGCGCCACCAGGTCGGCGTCGTCACGCCGCAGCACCTCGGTGTCGCCGAACCTGCCGACCGACGCGCGTACGATCGCCAGCTCGCCGGCGTCCGGGAAACCCCACTTCTGCGACATGAAGGTGGCCGCCTTGATGACCAGGCCGGCGTCGGTCGACACGAGGAACCCGCTGCCGGCCGGCAGCTCCAGCCGCGGCAGCGCCAGCGTCACCAGGGCCATGCTCGCGTAGTCGACCGTCGCGATCTCGGCCGCCGCACCACTCACGCCGGAGAGCAGCCGGGCGGCCGGAGCGGCTGGCACGGCGAGGACGACGGCGTCGGCGTCGAGCAGCTCCGGATGCCGCGTCGAGCCGATCACCAGCTGCCAGCCGGTCGCCGTACGCCGCAGCTCACGCACCGGCAGGCCATAGCGCACCTTGGCTCCGGACTCGCGCGCCGCGCTCTCGACCAGCTCGCTCAGACCGCCGTCGACGGTGCCGAAAACCGGTCCGGTCGTACGCGTGCCTCCGCTGCCGGCCGCGAGCTTCGCCGCCGCCACCAGCGAGTGCGATTTTTCCGCGGCCGCGGCCAAAGCCGGCACCGTGACGCGTACGGACAGGCCGTCGGCGCGGCCGGCGTAGACACCGCCGAGCAGCGGATCGACCAGCCGGTCGACGACCTCACCGGGCAGCCGCGACCGTACGAGCGCACCGACCGACACGTCGTCCCCGGCCGCCAACAACGGCTCGTCAGAAGGATTCGCCGGCTCGGCCTCGACGGCCGCGGCCGCTTCGGCCGGAAGCACGCCGGCGACCGTGGCCGGATCGCCGGGCACCCCCATCATCGTGCCGCCAGGCAGCGACCGGAGGGTGCCGCCGATCCACACCGACGCGCCGCCTGGTGCCGGATGGATGAGCGGCAGCTTCAGCTCGGCCGCCAGCCCCGCTGCCTCCGGCGCGCGCACGATGAACGTCTCGGCGCCGCTCTCGACGCGGTGGCCGGCGACCTCGCCGGTGCGGATCTTGCCGCCGAGCCGGTCGGTCTGCTCCACGATCGTGATCGCGGTGCCGGGCGGCGCCTGCCGTCGTACGGCCAACGCGGCCGACACTCCGGATATCCCGCCACCAATGACCACAACCTGCGCTGGGTTCACGCATCCCATGGTCTCAAGCCGACAACTCGACGGAACCGAGCGGTCGGAACTGGAGTCCTATCGGCGTCAATCAGCACACCACGGGAGGACCAGCCGTGTTGACCAACTATCGCCGGTGGCTCGCCTTCACCGCCGCAGCAGCTCTCCTGGCGCTGGCCGGCTGCGGCATGAACGCCTCCAGCTCGGAGAGCGCCGCCGCACCGCAAAGAGCCAATCGCGGCGCCGCGCCCGGCGCGGCCGACAAAGCCGCCGGAGGGACCGGAGGCGCCGGTACGCCGGCCAAGCTGCCACCGGCCGGCAACGTGTCGGTGATCTACACCGCCGACGTGACGGTGCGTTCGTCCACAGTGGACAAAGTCGCCGACCAAGCGGTCGCGATGGCGACCACCGCGCGCGGACTGATCGGCTCGGAAAGGCGCAGTGGCCAAGGAATGGACGCCAGCGCGACGCTCGTGCTGCGGGTGCCGCCGGAGGCCTTCTATCCGACCGTCGCCGCGCTCGCCAAGCTCGGCACGCAGCCCACCCGTACGGTCAGCTCGCAGGACGTCAGCGGCCAGGTCATCGACCTGGACGCGCGGATCCACACCGCACAGGCGAGCCTCGACCGTACGCGCACGCTTTTCGCGCGAGCACAGCAGATCAGCGACATCGTCACCCTGGAGGGGCAGCTCACCGAGCGGCAGACCGCGCTGGAGACGTTGCAGGCACAGAAAAAGGCGCTCGACAGCCAGATCGCCCTGTCGACCATCAGCTTCACCGTGTCGGCCACGCCGCCACCGCCGGCGCAGAAGCCGGCACCCGGTGGTTTCCTCGGCGGCCTGATCGTCGGCTGGAACGCGTTTTTGGCCGTACTCAACGGATCTCTGGCTGTCTTCGGCGCGCTGCTGCCATTTCTGATCGTGCTCGGCGCGCCGGCGGCGATCATCTGGTGGTTCGTCCGCCGGCGTACCCGTCGCGTCAAAACCGTGCCGGAGAGCGAGTAGGTCAGGCGGCGGAGAGTCGGTGGACGGTCTCGACCAGCGCGGTGAGCACGCCGGGATCGGCGTCCGGCGGCACACCGTGGCCGAGGTTGAACACGTGACCCTTCGCCGCTTTTCCCTCGGCCAGGATCCGCCGCACCTGCTCCTCGATCACGTCCTCGCCGGCGAAAAGCAGCGCCGGGTCGAGGTTTCCCTGCACGGCGAAGTCCGGACCGATCCGCGAGCTGGCGACATCCAGCGGCACGCGCCAGTCGACGCCGACCACGTCCGGACCGGCCTCGGCCATCGAGCGCAGCAGCTCGCCGGTGCCGACGCCGAAATGGATGCGTGGCACGGAAAGATCGGCCAGGCCGGCGAAAACCCGCGCGCTGTGCGGCTGCACGTGGGTCCGATAGTCCACATCGGACAGTGAGCCGGCCCACGAGTCGAACAGCTGGATCGCCGACGCACCGGCGGCCACCTGTACGCGCAGGAAGCCGAGCGTGATCGTCGCCAGCCGCTCGCACAGCGCGTGCCACAGCCGCGGCTGCGCGTGCATCATCGCCTTGGTCTTCGCGTACGACTTGCTCGGACCGCCTTCGACCAGATAGCTCGCCAGCGTGAAGGGTGCGCCACCGAAGCCGATCAGCGGCGTCTCCCCCAGCTCGCCGACCAACTGCCGGACGGCCTCGGCGACATACGGCACGTCGTCTGGCTCCAGCGCGCGCAGCCGCTCCACGTCGGCCTTGTCGCGGATCGGCTCGGCGATCACCGGACCGACGCCCGGCTTGATCTCCACGTCGACACCGACCGCCCGCAGCGGCACGACGATGTCCGAGAACAGCACCGCCGCGTCGACCTTGTGCCGGCGGACCGGCTGCAGGGTGATCTCGGTGACCAGATCCGGACGCCGGCAGGCCTCCAGCATCTGCACGTCGGCACGCAGCGCGCGGTATTCGGGCAGCGAGCGGCCGGCCTGGCGCATGAACCACACCGGCGTACGTGGCACGGATTCTCCGCGGCAGGCGCGGAGAAAAGTCGAGTTCGTCGTCATCGCGACCATCGTCGCATGCACGCCGCAAGCGCATGTCGGCGTGCCGGTACCCCACGGCGCGGACAGATGCGCCTACGCTGCGGTCATGCCGGACTCCGCCGCGGCAGCCGACAAGGTGCCGGACGTGTTCGCGCAGGCGATCGACGCCTTGCGCGGGGTACGTCCACGTGCCGAGATCTCGCTGGACGAAATCCCCCCGCCGCAGCGCCTCGCTCCGTACTCCTTCGCGATGAGCGCCGCCGTGCACCGCGGCGACACCGAGGTGGCCACCGGCCGGCTGATCCTGTTGTACGACCCGGCCGGCCAGGAGGCCTGGGACGGCCTGCTGCGGATCGTCACGTTCGTCAGCGCCGAACTGGACACCGAGATGGCCGCCGACCCGCTGCTCGCCGAGGTCGGCTGGAGCTGGCTGATCGAGTCGCTGGACGACAACGGCGCGCGCTACACGGCCGCCGGCGGCACGGTGACCACGACCAACTCCAGCCGGTTCGGCGACCTGGCCGGCCCGGCCGACACCGCCGACGTGGAGCTGCGGGCCTCCTGGACGGCGCTGGACACCGCGCTCGGTCCGCATCTGGAGGCGTGGTGCACGCTGCTCGCCTCCACCGCCGGCCTGCCGCCGGAGGGCGTCACCGCGCTGGACCTCCGCGACCGGTAAACACCTTGGCTCCGGCACTTATCCTTGAGTTTGCCGTACGAGCACGAGGAGTCGAGAGTGTCCGAGCTGGGTCGCACTGGCGCGCACGAGATCGATCGCATGGTCGCCGACACGCGCCGCATGCTGTCCCAGCTGTCCGGCGACGCGGCCGAGCCGAAGCAGCCGGTCGACACGGCGCAGCGCGGTTACGGCACAGCGGCCGACGAGCTGGTCAGGGCCGAGGTGTCCACCGGCGGCCGGCTGGAGAAGGTCACCATCGAGCCGAAGGCGATGCGGATGGACAGCCAGACGCTCGGCGAGCAGATCACCGCGGCCGTACGCGCCGCGCAGGACGACCTGCTGACCAAGCTGCCGACCACCGGCGCGCTGCCGCGGCCGGACGAGCTCGGCGGTCAGCTCGATGAGGTGCAGCTGCGGGTCGGCCGGCAGCTGGACGTGTTCGGCGAGCAGTTGGAGGCGATCGTCCGCAAGCTGGACCAACGGTCATGAGCAGTGGTTTTCAGGTCACGCCCGACGACCTGCGCGGCTCCGGCAAGGACCTCTCGGCGACCGGCGGCTCGCTGTACGGCGACGTGACGGCGCTGCAGAGCAAGGTCACCGGCGACGGATCGCCGTGGGGTGACGACGAGATCGGCTCGATGATCGGCGACGCGTACGTGGCGCTGACCGACTACGCGCTGCAGGTCTACGCCTCCTACGCCGAAGAGGTCGACGGCACCGGCGTACGCGTGCAGCAGGCCGCCGACAACCACGCCGACACCGAGACGGCCAACGCCGACGGCGTCGGCGCGATCGAGGTCTGAGACCGATGGGTCTGCAGCTGCCGGCACCGCTGGTCGAGGCGCTCGGCTGGGTCGGCTACGACTGGCCGCACGCCGACGAGGAGAAGCTCGCCGAGGTCGGCGCGTCGTGGATCGAGTTCGGCTCGCAGCTGCTCAGCCGGCTCGGCGAGGCCAACCAGTCGGCGAGCACGATCACCACGCAGCACAGCGGCGACGACATCACCGCCTTCGGCACGCAGTGGTCCGGAGCGGACGGACCATCGCAGCATCTGGCCGACGGCGCGACCGCCGCCTTCCTGATCGGCGCGGCCATGATCGTCGCGGCGGTGATCGTGCTGATCCTGAAGCTGCTGATCATCATCCAGCTGATCATCCTGTTGATCGAGGTGATCCAGGCGATCGCCTCGGCTGCGCCGAGTTTCGGTGCCACGCTTGCCGAAATCCCCGGTTTCATCGCCGCCGCAAGGGTCGCGATCCGTACGGCCATCAAGAAGGCCGTGACATGGGTCGAGGAACAGTCGATCAAGACGCTGTTCAAAAAGGCCTGGCTGCTGCTGAAAGCGTTTGCCAAACAGCTGCGCAAAGAACCGAAGATCTTCCTCAACCGCTTCCGGCACGGCGCCGGCAGCAAGCTCTCCAAGGCCGAGCGGGACACGCTGTTTTCCCGTGCCAGACAGGCGAGAGAGGACGGCATCAACGGGCTTACCAGTCGTACGGCCAAAAGCAAGACCACGGTCGGCGGCGTGAACATCCGCACCGGCGAGACCGCCTTTGGCAAGAGCGGACCGCGCGGCTGCGCCGAGGACGACGTGGTGCACCAGCTCGGCGGCAACCGCGGCGACGTGCTGTTCTCCACCGCCGAGCGGCCGCGCGGCAACCTGGAAATGCCGGTCTGCCGGAGAAACTGCCAGACCAAGTTCACCAGAGACCAGTTCGAGCCGGGCACCAAGTTCGACGGGTTCTGGACGGCCGTCGGCCGCAACTATCGCTTCGAGAAGAGAGCCGCCGGCATCTCATGACCGAATGGTTCGCCTTTCCGGACGACGAGCCGGCGGCACCGGCGTACGCCTATTCGGTGCTGTCGATCCTGCGCCGCAACACCGGATCGTGGGCCACCCCGGACCTGCGGCCGGAGGACACCTCGGCGGTGACGCGCTTCGGCGTACTCACGCTGCTGATCGACATTTGCGACTATGACGAGAAAGTCGTGCTGTCGACACTGCGGCTGGACGTCGGCGTGGGCTTCGCGCGGATGGCATGGTGCGAGGCCTCGCGCGCCGATGTCGAGCCGGACATCGAGCAGTGCACCGGTTTTCGCGCACAGACACTGCGAAATCCGACCGTACGCGAGCTGTTCCAGTGGATCTCCGAGCAGCTGCGGCTGACCGTCGTACGCGTCCGCTGGTTCGACAACATCGACGAGCCGGGCGCGACGGCGTGGATCGCGCACGACGACGCGGTGGTGCTGGTCTGGTCCGGCAACCGCCCACTGATCGACGGCGACCGGCAGGCCGACCTGGTGGAGCAGGTGCGATGAGCGATCTCAAGCGACAGCTGGAAAAACTGCGCGGCCTCGGTGACGACGCGGAGGCGGCCGAGATCGTCGAGGAGGTGCACGACGAGCTGCTCGGCGACGACGACTTCGTCTCCGCGGCCGCGTACGACCTGGTGCCGCTGATCATCGACCTGCTGCTCGACGGTCGTACGTCCGGCCGCGTGGCCTTGCTTGAGGAGCTTCTGGCTCTCGCTGAGGACGAGGAGCAGTTCGGACACCACGTCGTCCTTGACACGGCAAGAAAACACGCGTCCGCGCTGGTCAGCCTGCTCGACCCCGCGCACACCGACAATATCGAGTTGCGGCGCTGTGCGTCGTACGCGCTGGCGCGTCTGGTGCCGGAGGCGACAGCTGAGGCCGCGGCAGTGGCGGACGAACCCGATGTCGCAGCCCGGATCGGACTGGCCTGCGCGGCTCCGCGAACACTGATCGCTTCACCACATCCGGAGGTGCGCGCAGCCGCCGCCGGCCGTCTCGGTGTCGACGTGAATCCGGCCGATTTCGCCGAGATGGACGGAAAGACCGCACACCAGCAGTGGATCGGACCGGCCGACCAGTGGATCGCTTTCGAGATCGAGCACCTGGATGCCGCGCCGGCACTTGACCTGATCGATGCCTTAAGTGGCGCGGAAACACCGCAATGGCATCTCGCCACGGCTGTTGGCGCGACCGCCTTTTCGCGCATGTGGCGCACGGAAGAAGTCCTGCGACCGCTCGCTCGGCTGGCCGCCTCCACCGATGCGACGACGCAACTGGCGGCCGTACGCGGTCTCTCGCTGTGGGGTGACCGTGTCCGGCCGTACGCGGACGTTCTTGCGCATGCCTTGGAAACCGACGCGGCACCGTACGCGACCGCCGCGCTCGGCATGGCCGGCGATCCGCGCTGCGTGCCGTCTTTGCGCGCCACGCTCACGGCGTACCTGGACGGCGACCTGCCGCCATTGCACGTCGTGCTCGGACCGCTGGTCGACCACGCCGACGAGTTTTTGCCAGAGCTGCGCGGATTGCTCGCCGACGGCGTCGACATGCGCCTGCGGCGAGAGGTCGCGCTGACACTCGCCGCCTGGGGTCCGCCGGCCGCACCGGCCGTGCCTGAGCTGACCAGGTTGCTGACCGCGAGCATCGAGGTGGTGCCGGCCTGCCAGGCGCTCGTGGCGATCGGCGCGACCGCCGCGCTCCCGGAGCTCGACCGGGTCGCAGCGAGCCAGTCGCTGTGGTCGGAGGCGGCCGGCTGGGCCGGCTGGCGGCTGCGCGGCCGGCCGGTTGACCGCACGAGCCGCAAAATCGTCGAGGCAGCGGCAAAAGCAACCCTGAGGCATCCGTCAGAAGACAGCCTCGAACGCATTGCCGACTTCGGTCCACTCGCCGAGCGTTTTGGCCGGCAGCTGCGCACGCTGGCGACCGACGAGCAGGCCGGCTGGCCGGTGCGAACGGCCGCCGCTCACGCGTTGTGGCAGGTCACCGGTGATACGGCCGTCGACGTGCTGCAAGCGGCGGCTCGCGCCGACCGATGGCAGAGCTGGCTGCGCCTCGCCGCGCGCACGCTGGTGGCGATCGGCGCGAAGCTGCCGGCCGGCCTCGACCCGGCGGCACCGCGGCGGCTGGCCGGCCTGCCGTCCGGCTGGAACGCGGTCATCGCGGACATCGAGCTGATGTCTGACATCATGGCCGGCGATGTCTCCTGAGCCACAGCCGTCGGCGATCGTCGGCGCGGTCGAGATCCAGGACGGCACCGACGCGGTCGGTCGGTCCGGCGGTGGCCGCTGCGCCGAGCAGGACGCCGTCGACCGGCTCGGCGGCGATCCGGATCTGGTGTTGTTCAGCGCCGCCGTACGGCCGCGGACCGGCTATGAGCTGCCGGTTTGCCGCGCGGTCTGCCAGGTGGCCTACGCGCGCGAGCAGTTCGACGACGGTGTCGCCTTCGACTCGTTCAAGCGCCAGCGCGGCCGGAGGTACGCGGATGCCGCGGCCGAGCAGCCGTTCGAGCAGGCCGACGGGCAGTGGTTCGACGCTGGCGACATCGACGACATGGCGGCCGCCGCGACGGTCGTCGCGCTGCGCGCGGAGCTCAGCGAGCGCCGGTCCGGCGTCGAGCCGGCCGGCACGCGCTGTCACTACGCGGACGGCTGGCTCCGCGCGTACGTGGACATCTGCGATCCGGCCGCAAACCTGACGCTCGCGACCATCCGCATCGACCTCACCGATCGCTGGCTGACCGCCGGCTGGTGCTCGGCCACCCGCGCCGAGCTGGACGACGACCTGTCCGACGCCCTCGGCGGCGACCTGTTCGTCGAGCAGGCCGACAAGGTCGCGCGCGTACGCGCACCGGAGCGTGCCGCGCAATGGCTGGTCAGGCAGCTCGACCGGCCGGTCGTACGGCTCGACTGGCGGCACGGTGACGGCGTCGCGGCGCAGGCCTGGATGCTCGCCGACAGCGACCGCATGCTGGTCGAGCGCGGCGACTGGCAGCTCTCCGAACGGCCGGACAGCCGCGACGCCGCGACGCTCGTACGCGGCGCGAAACTGGCCTGAATCGGCGCGGCGGCAGGACATCGGCTGTCGTACGGCCGTACGGTGGGGATCGTGGCGGAATCTGACGACCTGGCGGCCTCACCGGCCGTGCAGCTGGACGCGGAGGAGGCCACCCCCGTACCCCTGCTGCGGCCCCGCGACGGCACTCCGGACCCGATCGCGACCGCGGACCAACTCGCCGAGACCATCGCGCGTTTCGGCCGGGGATCCGGTCCGGTGGCGCTCGACGCGGAGCGCGCGTCCGGCTATCGCTACAGCCAGCGCGCGTATCTGGTGCAGCTGCGCCGCGACGGAGCCGGCACGGCGCTGATCGACCCGCTGCCGTTCGCCGCCGCCGACGAGTTGTTGCGGCCGGCCGATCCACCGCGTGACGGCGCGCTCTCGGCGCTGGACGCGGCGCTGGCCGACGCCGAATGGGTCCTGCACGCGGCCAGCCAGGACCTGCCGTGCCTGGCCGAGCTGGGGATGCGGCCGCGCAAGCTGTTCGACACCGAGCTGGCCGGCCGGCTGGCCGGTTTCGACCGAGTCGGGCTCGGCGCGATGGTCGAGCGCGTACTCGGCTTCTCGCTGGAAAAGACACACTCCGCGGCCGACTGGAGCACGCGGCCGCTGCCGCCGGAGTGGCTGGTCTACGCGGCGCTTGACGTCGAGCTGCTGGTCGCGCTGCGCGACGCGCTGGCCGACCTGCTCGACCAGCAGGGCAAGCTCGCCTGGGCGCTCGAGGAGTTCGCGGCCCTGGCCGTACGACCGCCAAACCCGCCGCGCGCCGAGCCGTGGCGGCGCACGTCCGGCGTGCACAAAGTCCGATCGCAGCGCGGTCTCGCGCGCGTACGCGCGTTGTGGCAGACCCGCGACCGGCTCGCTCGCGAGCGCGACATCGCCCCCGGCCGCGTGCTTCCCGATGCCGCGATCATCAGCGCCGCGATCGCCGATCCGGCGGACGTACGCGGGCTGCTGGCCCTGCCGGTCTTCTCCGGCCGGGCCAACCGGCGGCTCGTGGACGTCTGGATGACCGCGCTGGAGGAAGCGCGCGCCAGCACCGACCTGCCGCCGACCTCGGCCGCACCGGAAGGTCCGCCGCCGCCGAACCGCTGGGCCGACAAGAACCCGGACGCCGCCGGCCGGCTCACCGCCGCTCGCGCCGTGATGGCGGAGTTGTCGGCGGAGCACAACATCCCGGTCGAGAACCTGCTGACACCTGACCTCGTACGACGGCTGGCCTGGGACCCGCCCCAGCCGCTCACCGGCGACGCGGTCGGCGAGGTCCTGCGCGGCCAGGGCGCGCGCGAGTGGCAGATCCTGCTCGCCGCCGACCGGCTGGCGGCCGCACTCACCACCTGAACAACAGCATTGTCAGCCTCAATAGTCACACCCGTCACAGCCCCTGGTGACCACCGAGGCGTGAAAGCCTCATTTCTTGCATCCAGCGCTAGTAACTCGACATTCACACCATCTGCGACCCTCACAAGCCAGACATTTAGCGCTCCACAGGAGCGCCCGCCGCGCAGGCGAAAACCCAACCACTCCCAAGCCGCTCCGACAAACAAGACTGTCCGCCTAGCGCGCTTTCCACACGCACACCTAACCCGCACCACGTGTCGAACAACCGCACCGCGGCTGTGAGGTACGCCAAGCTGCGCGGGCGGATGTTACTGGCGAGTAGTAGTCTCGCGGTCAGGGAGAGTGACGACAATGGAGGCCTGCCGTGTCGATAGGTAAGCAAGTCAGGGACGTCGTCTTCGTCGACGGCGCACGGACGCCGTTTGGCAAGGCCGGGCCGAAGGGTTTGTACGCCGAGACCCGCTCCGACGACCTGATCGTGCGGGTCATCCGCGAGCTGCTGCGCCGCAACCCCAACCTGCCGCCGGAGCGCATCGACGAGGTCGCGATCGCGGCGACGACACAGATCGGCGACCAGGGGCTGACCATCGGCCGCACGGCCGCGCTGTTGGCCGGTCTGCCCAAGAGCGTGCCCGGCTATGCGATCGACCGGATGTGTGCCGGTGCGATGACCGCGGTGACGACGGTGGCCGGTGGCATCGCGATCGGCGCGTACGACGTGGCACTGGCCGGCGGTGTGGAGCACATGGGCCACCACCCGATGGGCGAAGGTGTCGACCCCAATCCGCGTTTCCTGGCCGAGAAAATCGTCGATCCGTCGGCGTTGGTGATGGGTTCGACGGCGGAAAACCTGCATGACCGCTTCCCCACGCTGACCAAGGAACGCGCCGACGCGTACGCGTTGGAAAGCCAGCAAAAGTACGCCAAAGCGCTGGCCAACGGCCACATCGACCGCGACCTGGTGACGATGTCGACGCGTTCGAAGGAAATCGGCTGGGGCTTGGCCACCGCCGACGAGCCGCCGCGGCCGTCGACCACGCTGGAGGGCCTGTCCGGCCTGAAAACTCCGTTCCGTCCGCACGGCCGGGTGACGGCCGGAAACGCGGCCGGTCTCAACGACGGTGCCACCGCCTGCATCGTGGCCGCCGAGGACGTGGCGCGGGAGCTGGAGCTGCCGGTCGCGATGCGGCTGGTCGGCTTCGGTTTCGCCGGCGTGGAGCCGGAAGTCATGGGGGTCGGCCCGATCCCGTCCACCGAGAAGGCGCTCCAGAAGACCGGACTGTCCATTGAGGACATCGGGCTTTTCGAGCTCAACGAGGCGTTCGCCGTGCAGGTGCTGGCCTTCCTCGACCACTTCGGCATCGCCGACGACGACGAGCGCGTGAATCCCTGGGGTGGTGCGATCGCGATGGGTCATCCGCTCGCCTCTTCGGGCGTACGCCTGATGACGCAGCTGGCGCGGCACTTCGAAGCCCGTCCGGACGTACGCTTTGGCCTCACCGCGATGTGCATCGGCATCGGCATGGGCGGCAGCGTGATCTGGGAAAACCCGCACTACACCGGAAAGGCCGCCTGATGACGACGGTTTCTGAGCTGGCAAAGCACTTTTCCGACGAGGTCGTCACGCACGCGCACGTCCGGTATGTCACCGTGCCGGACGTCGCCGGCGAGGTCGCGCTGATCACGCTGGACAACGGACACGACCACACCCGCCCCAACACCTTCGGACCCGGCGGCCTGGCCGAGCTGGAGGCCGCGATCGACGAGATCGCGGCGCGCGAGCCGGCCGTACGCGCCATCGCCATCACCGGCAAGCCGTTCATCTTCGCCGTCGGCGCCGACCTTTCCGGTGTGCCGCAGCTGTCCAGCCGCGAGGAGGCGCTGGCCATCGCGCGCGCCGGCCACAGCGTTTTTGCGAAGCTGCGCAACGCATCCGTGCCGACGTTCGCGTTCGTCAACGGCGCGACCATGGGTGGCGGTCTGGAAGTCGCGCTGCACTGCGACTATCGGACGCTGTCCTCCGGTGCCGCGGCGATCTCCTTCCCGGAGTGTTTCCTCGGCCTGGTGCCGGGTTGGGGCGGCACGCAGCTGCTGCCCAACCTGATCGGTCCGGACAACGCGGTCAAGGTGATCGTCGAGAACGCCTTGAACCAGAACAAAATGCTGAAGGCCAAGGAGGCCTACGAGCTCGGCATCGCCGACGTGCTGCTCGACCCCGCCGACTTCATCGAACAGTCTTTTGGCTTCCTCGCTGACGTTCTCAACCAGCGTACGACCATCCTGCGCACCGAGATCGACCGCGGCGAAGCGTGGGACAGCGCCATCGCGCGCGGCAAGGCGATTGCGGACGGACGCGTACACGGCGCGGCTCCAGCGCCATATCGTGCGCTGGATCTGTTGCGGCTGGCCAAAACCGCGACCTTCGAGGAAGGCACGGCGGCCGAGGACGAGGCGCTGGCGGACCTCATCGGCACCGACGAGCTGCGCGCCGGCCTGTATTCCTTCGACCTCGTACAGAAGCGCGCGAAACGGCCGGTCGGTGCGCCGGACAAGGCACTGGCGCGGCCGGTGACCAAGGTCGGCATCGTCGGCGCCGGCCTGATGGCCAGCCAGCTGGCGCTGCTTTTCGCGCGACGACTGGAAGTGCCGGTCGTGCTGACCGACATCGACCAGCAGCGCGTCGACAAGGGCGTCTCGTACGTCCACACCGAGATCGACAAGCTGGAGGCCAAAAAGCGCTTCTCACCGGACCAGGCCAACCGGCTCAAGGCGCTGGTGACCGGCTCGCTGACCAAGGACGTCTTCGCCGACGCCGACTTCGTCATCGAGGCGGTTTTCGAGGAGATCTCGGTGAAGAAGCAGGTCTTCGCCGAGGTCGAGGCGGTCGTGCCGGAGACAACCGTGCTGGCGACCAACACTTCTTCGCTGTCCATCACCGACATGGCCGCCGACCTCAGGCATCCGGAGCGGGTCGTCGGCTTCCACTTCTTCAACCCGGTGGCGGTGCTGCCGCTGCTGGAGATCGTACGCGCGGAGAAGACCGACGACGCGAGCCTCGCGACCGCGTTCGCGGTTGCCAAGCAGCTGAAGAAATCCAGCGTGCTGGTCGCCGACGCGCCGGCCTTCGTGGTCAACCGGGTTCTCACCCGGTTCATGAGCGAGATCATCAAGGCGGTCGACGAGGGTACGCCGATCGAGGTCGCCGACCGCGCCACCGAGTCGCTCGGCCTGCCGATGAGTCCGATGCTGCTGCTGCAGCTGGTCGGTCCGGCGGTCGCGCTGCACGTCAGCGAGACGCTGCACGCCGCGTTCCCGGACCGGTTCTACGTCTCCCCCAACCTGCGACGGCTGGTGGAGGCAGGCAAGAACTCGTTCTACAGCTGGGACACTGGCCAGCAGCAGGTTGACCCGGAGGTGGCAAAGCTGCTGGACGTCGGCTCGACCGTACGCACCGAGGACGAGGTGCGCGAGCGGGCGCTCGGCGCGATCGCCGAGGAGATCAGGATCATGCTCGACGAGAAGGTGGTCGCCCAAGCGCAGGACATCGACCTGTGCCTGATCCTCGGCGCCGGCTGGCCGTTTCACCTTGGCGGCATCACGCCGGCGCTGGACCGGCTCGGCATCTCGGAGAAGGTCACCGGCCGCCGGTTCCTCGCGCCTGGTGTCGCGAGTATGCCTTAGCAGCATGAAAAACCATGACAAAACCGACTATCCATGTCTTTTCCGCATAACCCACTAGACTCGGTCAGATGGCGTTTTCCCAGCGAGACAACGACATTGCGATGACCGGCCGGTAACGGAACGGACACGACACAAAGTTTTGTCGCGATGCGGTTTCACGCTCCCCATCGTGGTGAGAGAATGACTGTGCGCAGTCCGACGGAAACCCCCCATCCGTCGGGCTGCGCCTTTTGATACCTGACCGCGTCAGCCGGGGACGGTGGCGCGGCCGGCGACCGGCATGGGCGTACGCGCGATCGGCAGCGTCACCGTCACTTCGAGGCCGCCGTTGAGCAGTGGCACCGCCTTGACCATGCCGTTGTGTGCGTCGACCACGGCTCGTACGATCGACAGCCCCAGACCGGCCCCGCGCGTGCCGGTCCGCTCCACTCCACCGCGCCGGAACGGCTCGAACAGCTGCGGCACCTCGGCGATGTCGACCTCCGGACCGGTGTTGGCCACCACCAGCCAGGCGTTGGCTGGATCGGAGCCGGTGCGCACCTGCAGCCGGCCACCGGCCAGGTTGTAGCGGACCGCGTTTTCGATCAGGTTGCCGGCCAGCCGCTCCAGCAGCGCCGGATCCCCCATCACCATCGCCGGCGCGAACGTCGTCTCCACCCGCAGGCCGAGCCGGCGCACCTCGCGGCTCACCGCGTTGAGCGTGGTCGGCACGCCGACCGCGAGGTCGACCGGCACCTCCTTGTTGAGCCGGCGACCGGCCTGCGCCTCGGTGCGGGCGAGCAGCAGCAGCGCCTCGATCAGGTCGTTGGCGCGCTTGGACGCGTCGCGTACGACCCGTCCCATCCGCCGCAGGTCCTCGTTGGACACGTCCGGGTCGGACAGCGTCACGTCGATCTCGGTGCGCATCACGGCCAGCGGAGTGCGCAGCTCGTGGCTGGCGTTGGCGACGAACCGGCGCTGGCTGTCGAACGCCTTCGCCAGCCGGTCGAGCATGCCGTCGAAGGTCTGCGCCAGCTCGCTGACCTCGTCGTCCGGCCCCATGTGCGAGATCCGCTCGGACAGCGTGTCGGTGGACAGGCCGCGCGCGGCTTGGGTGAGCACGTGCAGCGGACGCAGCGCGCGGCGGGTCACCAGATAGCCACCGGCCACGCCGATCACCGACACGGCGAGCAACGCCAGGCCGCCTTGCAGCAGCAGGTTGGTCTCGATCGACCTGGCCTGCTGCGCCTGCCAGTCGGCCACGTCCATCCTGGCCTCGGTGCCGTTGGCCTGCTTCACCGTGACCGTCGTGCCGGGCATCGCGCGCTCGGTGCTGGTCAGGCCGCCGTTGACGATCACCCAGGCCAGGCCCAGCACGATGACGCCAGCGGCGACCAGCAGGGCGCCGTTGATCATCGTCAGCCGCAGCCGCAACGTCGGCCGCAGCCGCTTGCGGGCGGACGGCCGGGCCATCGGGCCGTACGTCGTCATGACGGATAGACCCGATAGCCGACGCCGACCACCGTCTCGATCACCTGCGGATCGCCGAGCTTCTTGCGCAACGTCATCACCGTCACCCGTACCGTCGTCGTGAACGGATCGGCGTTGGCGTCCCAGACGCGCTCCAGCAGCTCCTCGCTGGAGACCACCGCGCCGCCGGCGGCGAGCAGCACCTCCAGCACTCCGAACTCCTTGCGCGTCAGATCCACCGGCTTGCCGTCCCTGGTCACCGTCCGCTTCGCCGGGTCGAGCTCGACGCCTTGCGCGGCCAGCCGCGGCGGCGCCGGCGGGGTGGCCCGCCGGCCCAACGCACGTACGCGCGCGACCAGCTCGTCGAAGGCGAACGGCTTGGGCAGATAGTCGTCCGCGCCGATCTCCAACCCCTCGACCCGGTCCGCGACCGTACCGCTCGCGGTCAACATCAGCACCCGGGTGAGCGCTCCGGAGGCAACCAGGTCTGCACAGATCTTGTCGCCGTGCACGCCGGGAAGGTCGCGGTCGAGCACTACCACGTCGTATCTGGTGACCAGGGCCATCTCGTGGCCCTGCGTGCCGTCGTAGGCCACGTCGACCGCCATGCCCTCGCGGCGCAGGCCGCGAGTGACCGCGTCAGCCAGCGCCCGTTCGTCCTCGATCACCAGCACGCGCACGCCAATGCTCCTCTCGTCGCGGACAGGTCTACCGTACGGCGGCGCTCAGACACTTATGGCGCGGTATAGAAAGCGGAGGTAGGCCGGCCGGTCGGCGTCGGTCACCAGCGTGCCGCCGCTGGCTCGCTGCGCCTGGATGAGCCCGATGTGCGCCGTGTACGCGAGCACCGCGCGCTGCCGGGCCTGCGCCGCGCCGGCCGCCACATAACACGCTTCCAGGAAATCGACGCGCCGCGCGGTCACTCGCGCGAGCACCGGCGCCACCAGCGGGTCGTCGGCGTGCGCCAGCATCGCCAGCTCGGCCCGGCTGACCCTGCCGGCGCCGAGCGTGATCTCGAACACCGCGCGCAGCCGCTCGAGCGGATCTGTGATCGGCTCCACGTCACGGATGATCTGCTCGGTCTGCCGGTCGGCCCAGCGCTCCAGCGCCGCCTGCACGAGCGCGTCCCGGTTGGCAAAGTGCCAGTAGAAACTGCCTTTCGTGGCACCGAGCCGGGCCGCCAGCGGTTCGACCGCGACCGCCGCCAGGCCGCCATCGGCCAGCGCCGCGAGCGCCGCGTCGGCCCAGTCCTGCTTGCTCAACCGTCTTTTCTCGGCCACCACCGTACGGTACCGTATGGGCTAACCATACGGCAGCGTACGGAAAGGTCTCCGCTCATGTCCCTCCGGCACTGGGGCGCCACCCCGGACGAGATCGCCCGCTCATACTTCGCCGACAGCGCCCTGCCCGGCTCGGTCACCCTGCTGACCCGCGCCGTCACGGTCGCGGCACCGGCGTCACTCGGATATCGCTGGCTCTGCCAGATCGCGGTCGCGCCGTACAGCTATGACTTCATCGACAACTGGGGCCGCCGCAGTCCTCATGCCCTCACTCCTGGCGCGGACGATCTTTTCGTCGGCAAACGCGTGCAAATCTTCGACCTGGTCGACGTACAACCCGGCCACGAGTTCACCGGCCGCACGATCCCATCCGCCGAGCGGTTCTTTGGACCAGTGGCTCTGACGTACGCGGCCGAGCCTCTGGACTCCGGGCGCTGCCGGTTGATTGGGCGGTTGGCGGTGGGGGTGGCTGGGTGGGTGGAGCGGGTTCGGGCGGAGGTGCTTGGGATTGGGGATCTGGTGATGATGCGGAAGCAGTTGCTGAATTTGAAGGAGTATGCGGAGAGGGATGCGCGGGCAGGGGTCGAGTTGTAGGTGGTGGGCTCGGTTGGGGTGCGTGGAGGGTCCCTGCGTGTCGCGGTGGTGAGTCTCCTGGTTGTTGCGATGTGCGGGTGGTTGCGGCTCAGGGTTGTTGCGTTGGTGAGGTGGCTGGGTTTTCTGCTTTGTTGCGTTGGTGAGGTGGCCGGGTTTTCTGATTGGTGCGTTGGTGAAGTGGCTGGGTTTTCTGGTTGGCGCGTTGGGTGAGTGGTGGTTTTTCGCCTGCGCGGCGGGCGCGCCTACGCGGCGAGCGACCTCAAGGGAGGGGGCGCGTGGCCGCCAATCGGTGTGCATTGGGGTGCGGGCGGTGGTTTGCGGGCGGGGCTGGGTTTTCTGGGTCACGTGTGGGAAGCAACCCGTCGGCATGGACGCCAATCACAGCGTCCGGAGTGGTGCTGGTGTGACTGGCGTGGCTGATAATGCGGGCGAGGCGGGCTGACTGCGTAATACTTGTTTAACAAGACATCAAAACCGACATTTGTTGCAGCCCAGCAGCCACAACAGCATTATCAGCCTCAGTAGTCACACCCGTCACAGCTTCTGGGGATCGCTATAGCGTGAAAGCCTTTTTTCTTGCGTCCAACGCAAGTAACTCGACATTCATGCCATCCACGACCCTCACAAGCCGGACATTTAGCGCTCCACACGCGTCGCATCCCACATGCTGGACCTTCACGCCACCCACCGGGACGCCACGGCACCGCCGGCGCCCCAGCCACACACCTGGTCCCACAGACCAACCGCACACGCGGCACCCAACCGGACCAACAGCGAAACCCCGCGCGCCCCTCCCCTTGAGGTCGCCCGCCGCGTAGGAGCCCCGCGCGAAGGCGAAAATCCTCTCAACGCAACAAAACAGAAGACGCGACCGGCTCCGAACCAGCCGACTACTCCCCTGACGACTCCGACAACCGCACATCCAGCGGCTCTTCCAGCCGCGAGACCCAGCCGATCAGTTGCCGCGCGACGTCCTGGGCAGTCAACCCAAGATCGGCCAGGATCTCCGCGCGGGTGCCGTGGGGGTGCCAGGCCTTTGGTACGCCGAGATCCCGCACGGGCACCTCCACGTCACGGTCGCGCAGCGACTGCGACAAGGTCGCGCCGATGCCGCCGGACCGTACGCCGTCCTCGAGAGTGACCACCAGCCGATAATCGCCAGCCATCTCCAGTACGGACGATGGCATCGGGATGACCCAGCGGGGGTCGACCACGGTGACGCCGATGCCTTCGTCGGCGACGCGTGCCGCGGCTTCGACGGCCATGCCGGCGAAGGCGCCGACGGCGACCAGGAGTACGTCGCGGCGGTCGGACTCGACGAGCATGTCGACGCCGTCGGACAGGCGCCTGACGGCCGGGATCGGGTCGGGGACGGAGCCGGTCGGGAAGCGCAGCGCGGTCGGACCGTCGGAGACCTCGACGGCCTCGGCGAACTCCTCCACCAGTCGCTCCGCGTCACGTGGCGCGGCCATCCGCATGCCGGGCACCATGCCGAGCAGCGAATAGTCCCAAATGCCATAGTGACTCGGTCCGTCCGGGCCGGTGATGCCGGCGCGGTCGAGTACGAAGGTGACCGGCAGCTTGTGCATCGCGACGTCGAGCAGCGTCTGGTCGTACGCCCGGTTCAGGAACGTCGCGTAGACAGCCACCACCGGATGCATGCCACCCAGCGCCAGGCCGGCGGCGGAGGTGACGGCGTGCTGCTCGGCGATGCCTACGTCGAAAACGCGCTCCGGGAAGCGGCGCATCATCTCCGACAAGCCGGTCGGCCCCGGCATCGCGGCGGTGATGCCGACGAGGTCCGGCCGGCGCTCGGCGGCGGCGACCAGCGAGTCGGCGAACACGCCGGTCCATTTCACCGCCGGCTTGGCCAGCGCCTTGCCGGTGCCCGGGTCGAACGTGCTCGGACTGTGGAAGCAGTCCTCGGCGTCCTGCTCGGCCGGCGCGTAGCCCTGGCCCTTCGTCGTCACCGCGTGTACGAGCACCGGTCCGCCGAAGCGCTTGGCGCGGCGCAGCGCCGACTCCATCGCCGCCGTGTCGTGGCCGTCGATCGGGCCGATGTACTTCAGCCCCAGGTCCTCGAACATCCCCTGCGGCGCGACGACGTCCTTGAGGCCCTTCTTGATGCCGTGCAGTGCCTCGAAAAGCGGAGGTCCGACCAGCGGCGTGTGGTCGAGCACGTCACGGATCATGTCCAGCGCGCGCTCGTAGCCCGGCGTCAGCCGCAGCGTCGCGAGGTGGTCGGCCAGGCCGCCGATGGTCGGCGCGTACGACCGGCCGTTGTCGTTGACCACGATCACCAGCCGGCGGTCCTTGCCGGCGGCGATGTTGTTCAGCGCCTCCCAGCACATGCCACCGGTCAGCGCGCCGTCGCCGACGACCGCGACCACGTGCCGGCCCTGGCCGGTCAGCGCGTACGCCTTGGCCAGGCCGTCCGCGTACGACAGGGCCGTCGAGGCGTGCGAGTTCTCGATGACGTCGTGCGCGCTCTCGGCCTGGTTCGGATAGCCGGACAGCCCGCCGCGGCGGCGCAGCTCGTCGAAGCCGGCCTGCCGCCCGGTGAGCATCTTGTGCACGTACGCCTGGTGGCCGGTGTCGAAGAGCACGCGGTCGGCCGGCGAGCAGAAGACCCGGTGGATGGCCAGCGTCAGCTCGACGACACCGAGGTTGGGACCGAGGTGGCCACCGGTCCTGGAGACCTTCTGGACGAGGAACTCACGAATCTCGCTGGCCAGGGCCGGCAGGTCGCTGGCCGGCAGGCGGCGTAGGTCTCGTGGTCCGGCGATCTGTTCGAGCAAGCTTCGTTGCTGCTCCACCAGCGGGCCTCCTCAGTCCTTGGTTTGCAACACGCGAGTCTAATCCGTCGTCCTACGCGAGGATGACCGATCACCACCGCACGTGCCCCTTCAGCCTGATGCGGCGATGTGGATCACGCAAAAGGTAGGTCCGCCGATGTGGTCGGGGCCCCACCTTTCTCGGGACCAATGCCGCTGGGTTTCCGTTATGACCCGATAAAACCGGCCGTGACGACCGCAACACCCACCCGCTCGGTGCGGCGCACGCGTCCACGACGCCGTCCCGTTGTACGTTTTCGGCCGCCAACGGGAGGAGCCGGCTTCGATGATGGGCCACACGCATGCGATCAGCGGCGCGGCGGTGTGGCTGGCCGCCGCGCCGCTGCTGACGCAGGTCGTCCACCTCGGACCGGCAGAGCTGGCCGCCGGCGCGGTCGTGACCGCCGGCGCGGCGCTGCTGCCCGATCTCGACCATCCGTCGGCGACCGTGGCGCGTACGTTTGGCTGGCCGACACGGCTGCTGGCGCGCGGCATCGCGTGCCTTTCCGGTGGCCACCGGAAAGGCACGCACGCGATCTGGGCCGTGCCGATCACCGGCATCCTCGCCCAGCTGATGGTCATCGGCGGCCAGTGGATCCCTTATCTGCCAACGATCGCTGTCGTACTCGCGGTCGGACTCGGCGCGCGCGGCCTCGGCTGGACGCGCAGCGGAGTCATCGCCAACGTGGGTACGTTCGTGGCCTGCACCGGTCTCACGGTCGCCGCGACCCTGGCCGGTGTCCACTGGGCCTGGGTCGGCGCCAGCTACGCGCTCGGCGTGGCCGCGCACATCTCCGGGGACGTCATGACCACGGAAGGCGTGCCGCTTTTCTATCCACTGAGCAAAAAGCGCTTCCGCGGCAGCAACATGCCGACCGGTGGCCTGCGCGAGCAGTGGTTCGTGGCCGTGCCACTGGCGATCGTCGGCGTCACCCTCGCGCTCTGGCAGTTCGGCGCGATGCCGTACGTCTTCGCGCTCCTCAACAGCACGCCTGCCTTCGCGCGCTAGGAAAGTCGCATGGCCCCCATGCGTGCATCCAACGCACGCATGGGGGCCATGCGACCAAGACGGTCAGGCGCGGCCGGCGGCTTTCTGGCTGCGTCGGGAGACCGAGTCCAGCGTGACGGCGGCGAGCAGTACGACGCCGGTGACGATGAACTGGATGGCGTTGCCGATGCCCTCCAGCGCCATGCCGGAGCGGATCGACTCGATGACCAGCACACCGAGCAGCGCCGAGTACGTGCTGCCGCGGCCACCGAAGAGGCTGGTGCCGCCGATGACGGCCGCCGCGATGGCGTTCATCAGCACGTTCTGGTCCAGGCCGGACTGGTTGGCCGAGGCCAGCCGCGAGGCGAAGAAGATGCCACCGATGGCCGCCATGCCGGTGGAGATGGTGAAGACGGCCATCCGTACGGCCGCAACGTTGATGCCGGCCCGTCGCGACGCCTCGACGCTGCCGCCGAGCGCGAAGACCTTGCGCCCGAAGGACGTACGCCGCAGCACGAAGTCCAGCGCCACCACGAAGGCCAGGAAGATGACCAGCGCGAGCGGCAGGCCCTTGTACTGGTTGAGCACGTACGCCGGCACGAACAACAGGATGGCCAGGCCGACGATCCGGATCACCAGCTCGCTGACGCTGCGGGTCGGGATCCCGGCGGCCTGCCGGCGCGAGTTGCCGACGAACGAGGTGACCGCGTAGACCACGACCACGACGGCGGCCAGGGCGTACGCGACCGCGACCTCGCCGAAGTAGGTGCTGGTCAGCTTGACGATCAGGCTGTTGTAGTCGAGGTTGATGGTGCCGTCGAGGCCGAAGACCCACAGCATGAAGCCGTTCCAGCCGAGCAGGCCGGCCAGCGTCACGATGAACGCCGGCACACCGATCTTGGCGAAGAAGAAGCCGTGGATCAGGCCCATCGCCATGCCGGCGACGACCGCGATGACGATCGACAGGACCGGGTTGATCCCCCAGTTGACGTTGCACACGGCCAAAATCGCCGCACAGGCGCCGCCGACCGAGCCGACCGACAGGTCGATCTCGCCGAGCAGCAGCACGAACACGATGCCGACCGAGATCAGGCCGGTGCCGACGATCTGCACGCTCAGGTTGGACAGGTTCTGCGGCGACAGGAACTGCGGGTTGAGAAACTGGAAGATCGCCCAGATCAGGATCAGGCCGACGATGACCGGCAGCGAGCCGTACTCACCGCCGCGGATCCGCCGCTGCGCCTCCTGCACGTAGCCGGCGAAACCCCGTTCGCGCACCAGCAGCCGCGGGTCGATCTGGCTGACCGCGCCGGCCGGGGCGGCCTCGGGCACCGGTTCGGTACGCGGCTTGCTGACAGTCACTTTGCACCTTCCCGCGCGGCCCGACGGGTCACCGCGTTGTCGGTCGCGCCTGTGATGGCGGCGATGATCTGCTCCTGGGACGTGTCCCTGACCTCGAAGACGCCGTTGTTACGGCCCAGCCGCAGCACCGCGACGCGGTCAGCGACCGCGCGTACGTCCTCCATGTTGTGGCTGATGACGATGACCGCCAGGCCCTGCGACCGGAGCCGCTCGATCAGGTCGAGCACCTGCGCCGTCTGTTCCACACCGAGCGCGGCGGTCGGCTCGTCCAGTACGACCAGCTTCGGCTGGCCGAGCAGCGACCGGGCGATCGCCACCACCTGGCGCTGGCCACCGGACAGCGAGGCGACCGGGATCCGTACGCTCGGGATCTTGATCGACAGCGTGTCCAGCAGCTGCCGCGAGCGTTTCTCCATGCCGACCTCGTCGAGCAGGCCGAAGCGATAGAGCTCGTTGCCGAGGAACAGGTTGCCGACCACGTCGAGGTTGTCGGCCAGCGCCAGGTCCTGGTAGACGGTGGCGATGCCGAGCAGCTGCGCGTCGTGCGGCCGGTTGATGTGTACGGTCCTGCCGGCGAACTCGACCGTGCCGTTGTCCGGCGGGTTGACGCCGGCGATCACCTTGATCAGCGTCGACTTGCCGGCACCGTTGTCACCGACCAGGGCCAGCACCTCGCCTTGGTGCACGTCCAGGTCGACCTCGGTCAGGGCCTGCACGGCGCCGAAGCGTTTGGAGATCCCGGTCAGCTTCAGCACCGGCGGCCCTGAGCGGTCCGGGGTCGGACGGTCCGCCGGCCGGTCCTTCTCCAGGTTCGTCGACATCAACTCCACCTCACTGGTGTGGGGAACGGTCGTGGTCACGGCAGCGGCGGTGGCCGTCTGGTCGGACAGCCACCGCCGCGAGGCCGGATCAGGTCAGGCCGGCCGCCTTGCAGGCAGCGGCGTACTGCGGAGTGCAGATCTCCTGGACGGTCCAGTAGCCGTCCTTGACCACGGTGTCCTTGATGTTGTCCTTGGTCACCGTCACGGCCGGCACGATGACGGCCGGTACGTTCTGCGCACTGCCGCTGCTGACCGTGCTGGTCGCCTTGTCGTACTTCTTGCCGGTCGCCAGCGCGACCGCGAAGCCGGCGGCCGCCTCTGCCTGCGGCTTGATCGACTTGTAGATCGTCGCGTACTGGTCACCGGTGACGATCCGCTGCAGGCCGGCCACCTCGGCGTCCTGGCCGGTCACCGGCGGCAGCGGGCTGGCGTTGGCGGCCTTCAGCGCGGCGATCGCGCCGCCGGCGGTGCCGTCGTTGGCGGCGTAGATGCCGATGACGTTCTTGACGCCGAGCTTGGTGATGGCACCGGCCGCCTCGGTCTGCGCCTGGTCGGGGCTCCAGTCCGGCGTGTCGTACTCGGCGCCGACGTCGACCTTGCCGTCGAGCACCGAGTGCATGCCCTTCTTGAACTGGGCCGCGTTCGGGTCGTCCGGCGAGCCGTTGATCAGCACGACCTTGCCGCGTTTGGGGTTGCCGCCCTTGGACACCGCGGCGAGGAAGGCCTGGCCCTGCAGCTTGCCGATGTTCTCGTTGTCGAACGAGGTGTAGGCCGAGATCGGGCCTTCGGCGAGACGGTCGTACGCGACCACCGGCACGCCCTGCGCCTTGGCCTTGGCGACCGAGCTGGCGATGGACTTGAAGTTCACCGAGTCCAGGATCAGCACCTTGACGCCGGCGGTCAGCACCGTGTCGACCTGCTGCTGCTGCGTGTTGGCCTGCTGGTTGGCGTTCAGGTACTGGATCGTGCACTTGGGGCAGAGCTTCTTGATGTTCTGCTCGATTAGCGGCCGGTCGAACTTCTCGTACCGTGCCGTCTTCGACTCGGGCAGCAGCAGGCCGATCTTGAAGCCCTGGTCGATGCTCGCGGCACCCGCGGAGCCGCTCGCGTTGCCGCCGGACTGCGGCGCCTGGCCACAGCCGGAGGCGAGCGCGAGCGCCGCCACCGCGACGGCGGTCAGCGCCGACCGCATCCCGGTACGCCTAGTGATCCTCACGTTTGTACCCCTCCATCCAGCGGGCCACTGTCATGTGCGCCATGTCGCACGACCCCGATCGGCTCGACCTTGGCCCTGCCGGCCGGTTGTGTCAACCGGTCGACGTAAGTGCTTTTTCGTGTCGTCCGAATTATGTTGACTGGATCGAATCAGAAACGCGGTTGCAATACGAACGACATCGTTTTCCGGCCGCCAACGCCGCCGTTAGTCAAACTATTGACATAACCGCGCGAGTCGCCGAGTATCGCCGCATGCCTTCGGCGGACCATCCCCTGAGCCGGCTGTCCGGCAACCAAGCCCGCATCGCCCAGACGTTGCGGGTGCTCGGTCCGTCCACGCGTGCCGAGCTGATCTCGGCCACCGGCCTGTCGCGCGCGACCGTGTCAGCGGTCGTCGGCGAGCTGACCGGCTCCGGGCTGGTGATCGAACCCGGCGGTACGGCGCCGGCCGGTCCGTCCGGCGGCCGGCCCGCCGCGGTCGTACAGCTCGACCGGTCGGCCGGCATCGTCGTCGGCGTCGACGTCGGCCGCAGCCATTTGCGGGTCGCCGTCGCGGATCTGGCGCACACGATCGTCGCTGAGGCGGCCGAACGTACGGTCCCAGGCGAAGAAACGCACGCCGCCGCCGTGTTGGAGCGCGCCGCCGGAGCCATCGAGCGGTTGCTGGACAGCTGCGGCCACAGCCTTGCCGACGTCATCGGCATCGGTTTTGGCCTGCCTGCGCCGGTCGTGAATCCAGCCGGCCAGATCGGCTCGCCGAACATTTTCCCCGGCTGGGCCGGACTGACACCGACACACGAACTCGGTGCGCGGCTCGGCGTACCGGTGTGCGTGGAAAACGACGCGAACCTCGGCGCGCTTTCCGAGTCGTTGTGGGGTGCCGGCCGAGGTCATGAGGCGGTCGTCTATGTCAAGCTCGGCACCGGAATCGGCGCCGGGATCGTGTTGGACGGCGCACTTTTCCGCGGCGTGAGCGGCACGGCCGGCGAGATCGGCCATCTCAGCCTCGACACCAACGGCGACATTTGTCGCTGCGGCAACCGTGGCTGCCTTGAACTGGTCGCCAGTGGCGCCGCACTGGTGACCGCTTTACAGCCGACACGACCGGAAATCACCGACCTCACCGACCTCGTACGCCTCGCCGAGGACGAGGACGCCGCCTGCCGCCGCCTCCTCGCCGACGCCGGCGGACACGTCGGCGTCGCACTCGGCGGAATCGTCAACCTCATCAACCCCGATCGTGTGTTGATCGGCGGAGAACTCGGCCGCGCGGGGTCGCTCTTGCTGGATCCGTTGAGCGCCTCCCTGCAGCGGTCCGCAGTGCCGGCGGCTGTCGCGGCGATGTCGGTCGGGCCCGGGATTTTGGGTGAACGCGCGGAGGTGCTTGGGGCGGTGGCCCTGGTGTTGCGTGAGCCGGAGCGGCTCGTACCGCCGGACGCGCCGGAGATCAAGGCGGTCGGGTGAGGTTGGCGGATTCTGCCATTTGTACGTCTGCGGTGGTTGCGGTTTTCTTCGCTGCGTTGGGCGAGTGGTGGGATTTGGTTGGTGCGTTGGGCGGGGTGGTCGGTTTTCTGATTGCTGCGGTGGGTGAGGTCGTGGGTTTTCTGATTGTTGCGGTGGAGAGGCGGTTGCGTTTTCTGACTGTTGCGTTGGGTAGGTGGTGGGTTTGTCGCCTGCGCGGCGGGCGCTCCTGCGCGGAGGGCGACCTCAAGGGAGGGGGCGCGGGAACGCCAATCGGTGTGCATAGGGGTGCGGGCGGCGGTTGCGTGCGGGGTCGGGTCTTCCGGGCTTGCTCGGTCACCTATGGGAAGCAACCCGTCGGCATGCACGCCATCACAGCGGCCGGGGGGTGATGGTGTGACTGCTGTGGCTGATAATGCAGGCGAGGCGGATCGGCTGCGTAATACTTGTTTAACAAGACATCAAAATGGACATTTGGCGCAGCCCAGCAGCCACACCAGCATTGTCAGCCTCAGTAGTCACACCCGTCACAGCCTCCAATGATCGCTGCGGCGTGAAAGCCTTGTTTCTCGCGTCCAACGCAAGAAACTCGACATTCATGCCATCAGCGACCCTCGCAAGCCGGACATTTAGCGCTCCACACGTCTTCGCATCCCACATACTGGACCCTCACGCCCCCCACCGAGACGCCACCGCAGCTCCGGCGCCCCAGCCACACTCCCGGTCCGGTTTGTCCGTTCTCCCCCGTCGGCGAGCTCTGCTTGAGCACATTCTGGCCGGGCCTGCCGCGCAGGAGCGCCCGCCGCGAAGGCGAACCCCCCAAACGCAACAAAAATGAAGAGCCCGGCCCCTCCCAACGCAACAACCAGAAATCCCGACCCGCTCAAACCCGTAATGTCGCCACGCATTCGATATGATGAGTCATAGGAAACGCATCAAAAACCCGAAGCGCGGTGAGCCGATAGCCCTGCCCGGCCAACACTTTCACATCGCGCGCCAATGCTGCCGGATCGCAAGCCACGTAACAAATAACTGGCGGCTCCAGCGCGGCGAGCTGTTTGCACACCGCTGCGCCGGCGCCGGTACGGGGAGGGTCGAGCACGACGGCGTCGAGTTTGTCGATTTGGGTTTTTCGCAGCCAGCCACCGACTCCGCCTGAGGAGACCACGACGGCGGGTACGTCGCGGAGGTTGCGGCGGGCGTTGTCGGCGGCGGCCCGATCGGATTCTACGGCGTAGACCTTGCCGTGGCGGCCGACCTGGATGCCGAGCGCGCCGGCGAAAAGACCGACGCCGCAGTATAAGTCGAGTGCGGTCTGGCCGGGGCGCGGGTCGATTTCGGCGATCACGGCGTCGGACAGGATGGTCGCGGCGGCCGGGTGGACCTGCCAGAAGCCGTCGGCGTGGACGAGCCAGCGGCGGCCGGCGGCGTTTTCGCGTACGCGGTTGTGGCCTCGGCGGGCGACGGCCGGATGTGCGCCACCGTCGAGCACCGCCAGGTTTTCCGGCCAGTCACTGACGTCGACGTGCGCCTGACCCTGCGGCCGCAGCACCACGGCGTGGTCGCCGGCCGACGACGATACGACGTCGATGCCGGCCAGGTCCGGATAACGACGGCCGAGTACGCCGAGCTGCCGGATGTCGTCAGTTGCCAAAAGACAGTCGTCGATCGGCAGGACAGTGCTCGAACGATGTGGATGGAAACCGGCGCGGCCATCGTCGCCGACGGCATAGCGTACGCGCGTGCGCCAACCCAGCGGACCGCCAGGCAACGCCTCAGCCTCGGTGTTTTCGGTCAGTCCCAACACATCCAGCTGATCCGTCGACAGACCGCCGAGACGCAACAGCTGTTCGCGAACAACGGTCGCCTTGCCGCGTCGCACGGCGGCCGGATCGGCGTGCTGCCAGTCGCAGCCGCCGCAGCCACCGGCTCCCGAGTACGGGCACGGCGGGGTGACTCGGTCCGGCGACGGCCGCAACACCTCGACGGCCTCGGCCAGCGCGTACGCCTTTCCACGGTCAGAAGTGATCCGCGCGCGTACGCGCTCACCTGGCAACGAATGCCGCACGAAGATCACCCGGCCGTCGTGGCGCGCCACGCAGTGGCCGCCGTGCGCCACCGGACCGACCTCGACCTCCACCTCGAAGCCGACCGGAAGTGCCTTGGTTGCCGTCATTTCTTGCTTTCTTCGATTTTACGCGGGCGCTCGACCGGACCACCGAGCGGAGCGGTCACGATGCCGCGCCGGATGCCGCCGACGATCCGGTCGCGGCGGTTGAGGTTGAGCCGCTCGGACGAGCTGAGCTGCCACGGCACGCTGGTGACCATCACGCCCGGCTCGAACAGCAGCCGACCTTTCAGCCGCAACGCGCTCTGGTTGTGCAGCAGGTGCTCCCACCAGTGACCGACGACGTATTCGGGAATGAACACGGTGACCACGTCACGCGGCGACTCGCGGCGGATTCCCTTGACATACTGGACAATCGGGCCGGTGATCTCACGATAAGGCGAGTCAACCACGACAAGCGGGATCGGGATGTCACGTTGTTCCCACTCCGCCTGCAAAGCGCGCGTGTCGGCGTCGTCGACGTTCACCGTGACCGCGTTGAGCGTGTCGGGACGAGTGGCGCGCGCATATGCCAACGCGCGTACGGCCGGCTGGTGCAGCTTGGACAGCAGGACGATCGCGTGGTTACGGGACGGCAGCACCGGCCGTTCCTCGTCGGTCGCCAGCTCACGCGCCACCGCGTCGTAATGCCGCCGGATGCCGACCATCAGCACGTAGATCACCGCCATGGCGGCGATCGCGATCCACGCGCCTTCGAGGAACTTGGTGATCAGCACGATGACCAACACCGTGCCGGTCATCAGGAAGCCGAACGCGTTGATGACCCGCGAGCGGATCATCCGCCGGCGTACGGCCCGGTCGGTCTCGGTCTTCAGGTGCCGGGTCCAGTGCAACACCATGCCGATTTGGCTCAGCGTAAAGGAAACGAAGACGCCGACGATGTAGAGGTGGATCAGCGAGCTGGGGTCGGCGTTGAACGAGACCAGCAGCACGATCGCGAAGATCGCCAGAAACAGGATGCCGTTGCTGAACGCCAGCCGGTCGCCGCGGGTGTGCAGCTGCCGCGGCAGATAGCGGTCCTGCGCCAGGATCGAGCCGAGCACCGGAAAACCGTTGAAGGCGGTGTTGGCGGCGAGCACCAGGATCAGCGCGGTGACCGCGGTGACCACGTAGAAACCCGGCGGGAACCAGGAAAACACCGCCTCGCCCAGCTGCGCCATGACCGTCTTCTGGACATAGCCGGTCGGCGCGCCGACCAGGTCGTGCGGGTTGTCGGCGTATTTGAGACCGGTCAGCTGCGCGAGCGCGAGCGTCCCCATCATCATCGCGACCGCGAGCAGCCCCAGCATCAGCAGCGTCGTCGCCGCGTTTTTGCTCTTCGGCTTACGAAACGCCGGCACGCCGTTGCTGATCGCCTCGACACCGGTGAGCGCGGCGCAGCCGGAGGAAAAGCTCTGCAGCAGGAGGAAAACGAAGGCCAGGCCGATGAACGAGGCCTCCGGCTTCATGGTGAAGTGCGCGCTGGCTGTCTGAACATGTTGTCCCAGCGCGAAAATCCGGAACAGACCGACGACCACCATGCCCAGGATGGCGACCATGAAGGCGTACGTCGGGATGGCGAAGGCGATCCCGGACTCGCGCAGGCCGCGCAGGTTCATCGCGGTCAGGATGACCACCACGGTCACCGTCGCGATCATTTCCCTGCCCTGCAGGAAAGGAATCGCCGCCGCCAGGTTCTGGATGCCGGAGGCCACCGACACCGCCACGGTCAACACGTAGTCGACCAGCAGCGCGCTCGCGACCACCAGGCCGTACTTTCCGCCGAGGTTGGTGGTGACCACCTCGTAGTCGCCGCCGCCGCTCGGATAGGCGTGCACGTTCTGCCGGTACGACGCGACCACGGTGAGTAGCACCACGACGACCGCGATGCCGATCCACGGGGACAGCAGGTAGGCGGACAGGCCGGCCGCGGACAGCGTCGCCAGGATCTCGCCCGGCGCGTACGCCACCGACGACATCGCGTCGGACGCGAACACCGGCAGCGCGATGCGCTTGGGCAGCAAGGTCTCGGACAGCCGGTCGCTGCGGAACGGCCGGCCCAGCAACAGTCGTTTGACCAGCGAGGTCGGAGCGGTCACACGGGGAGCGTACGGCAGCGCCACACCGTTTCCCGGCACCACACCCCCACGTCACGCGGTGCCGTGTACCGTTTCCACCGTGGGGGGACGAGGCTGGCCAAGTGCGTCCTCCGAGGTTGTCATCCGAGCGGGAGAGGCGCGTTGCACGTAGTGATCATGGGGTGCGGCCGGGTCGGCTCCACCCTCGCGCACCTGCTGGAGGCCCGCGGTCACTCGGTCTCGGTGATCGACCAGAACCCGGACGCCTTCCGCCGGCTCAAGCCGGAGTTCAAGGGCCAGACGGTGGCCGGCATCGGCTATGACCGCGAGGTCCTGCTGGAGGCCGGCATCGAGCACACCGACGCGTTCGCGGCGGTGTCCAGTGGCGACAACTCCAACATCATCTCCGCGCGCGTGGCACGCGAGACGTTCGGCGTGGAGAAGGTCGTGGCGCGCATCTACGACCAGAAGCGCGCAGCCGTCTACGAGCGGCTCGGCATCCCGACGGTGGCGACCGTACGGTGGACCTCCGACCGGATGCTGCGCGCGCTCGACCCGGACGGCACGGCCGAGGTGTGGCGCGAGCCGACCGGTGTGGTGGCGATCGTGGAGATCGAGCTGCACAAGGACTGGGTCGCGCACAAGGTCAAGCAGCTGGAGCTGGAGACCGGCGCGCGCGTCGCGTACGTCTGGCGCTTCGGCCTGGGGATCCTGCCGACGCTGAAGGCGGTCTTCCAGGACGGTGACCAGGTCTTCATGATGGTCACCGACGACATCGTCGACCGCGTCACCGCGATCGCGGCGGCACCGCCGGAGGAGCGAGAGTAAATGCGAGTCGCGATAGCTGGCGCCGGCAACGTCGGCCGCTCGATCGCCGCGGAGCTGATCGAGCACGGCCACAGCGTGATGCTCATCGAGCGCTCCTCGGAGGCGCTGAAGTCCAAGCTGGTGCCCAAGGCCGACTGGCTGCTCGCCGACGCCTGCGAGCTGTCCAGCCTGGAGGAGGCCGGCATCGCCGGTTGCGACGTGATGGTCGCGGCGACCGGCGACGACAAGGTCAACCTGGTCGTGTCGCTGCTGGCCAAGACCGAGTTCGCGGTCAGCCGCACGGTCGCGCGCGTCAACCGCGCCGAGAACGAGTGGCTGTTCACCGAGCAGTGGGGCGTGGACGTGCCGGTGAGCAAGCCCCGGCTGATGGCCGCCTTCGTCGAGGAGGCGGTGACGGTCGGCGAGCTGGTCCGGCTGATGACCTTCCGGCGCGGCCAGGCCAACCTGGTGGAGATCACGCTGGCCGCCGACTCGCCGCTGGCTGGCCGGCCGGTGCGCGACGTACCGCTGCCGCCGGACACCGCGATGGTGGCGATCCTGCGCGGTGGCCGGGTGATCGTGCCGTCCGGCGACGAGCCGCTGGAGGCCGGCGACGAGCTGATGTTCCTGGCCACCAGCGAACACGAGGACGCCATCGAGAACGCCGTCTCCGGCCGCACCGCCTGACCTGGCGGGTCAGGCTTCGGCGGCGGGGGTTTCGGGTGTCGGCTCGGGGATGCCGTGGCGCTTGTTGTGGCGGCGTACGACCCAGGCGGTGACGACGATCAGCAGCACGATCGGCGGGTTGCCGAAGATGATCCGCGCGACGCCGAGCTCGGCCGCCGACGCGTTGGCGACGTACAGCCAGGCCTGCACACTGACCTTGGCGAACCACACCACGGCCCACAGCAGGGTGAGCCAGAAGAACATCCGGTAGTGGCCGCGGTCGCGCCGCCACTCCGAGCCGATGTTGCCGAAGAAGGCCCACACCACGCCGACCAGCGGACGCCGGAACAGCACCGAGCCGGCGATGACCAGCGTGTACGCGTAGCTGATCAGGATGCCAGGCAGATAGAAGTCCTGCGCGCGCCCGGTCCGCGCGGCCCAGATCGCCGCGATCGCGATGCCGACCAGGCCGTTGAGCGCCTGCCGCGGTGACTGCTTGCGCAGCAGCCGGAAACCGGCGATGAGCAGCGCCGCCGCGACCGCGGCGATCAGCGCCGGATAGAGCGACAGGAACGTGTTGGCGATGACGAACACGACGACCGGGATCGCGCTCTCGGCGATGCCGGTCCAGCCGCCGAGCTGGCGGGCCACCTCGCGGCGGAACTCGCCGGAGGCGAAGTACTCCCTGATCGAGATGTCGTCCGGATTCGGATCCGAGCCCGGCTCGGAGGTCGTGGTCGGCTTCTCCAGCCTGGACTCGCCTGATGTCACTTGATCGCCGGCTCCAGCTCGTATTCGGGGTTGTAGATCACCTTGCGCTCGTCCCGCACCGACAGGCGTCCGCTGGCCCGGATCGGCCGGCCCGGCTCGATGCCGACGATGCTGCGCCGGCCGAGCCACACCAACAACACCGTGCCGGTGCCGTCGAACAGCTCCGCCTCCAGCGTCGGAAGGTTGCTACGCGGACAGTACTGCACGGAACGCAGCCGGCCGGAAACGGTCACCGGCCTGCCGCGCGAACAGTTGCCGACCGGGGTGGCGCCAGTCTGCTCGCAGGCCCGCTGCAGATCCTCGGCCTCCAGCTCCTCCTCCGGCGCCGTCAACCTCCTGAGCAGGCCTTTCAAACCCTGACCGCCCATAGCGAATCCCGTCCCCTGCTGACGCCAGTGCCACGCACACCGGCTGATGCCATCAGGGTACGACGGCCGGTGCGGTTGTCGAATCCGCCGGAAGAGCGATGACCATCGTCACGCCGCCACCGGGAGTGTCCTCCGGAGTGAGCGTGCCACCCATCGCCTCGGTGAAACCGCGCGCCACCGCGAGACCGAGCCCCACACCGGTGCCGGTGTCGCGGTCGCCGAGCCGCTGGAACGGCGCGAAAACCTTCTCCCGGTCGTCCGGCCGGATGCCGGGACCGCGGTCGATGACGCGCAGCTCGATCTGGTCGAGGTGGACGCTGGCCGACACCTTCACCGGACCGGTCGGCGCATGTCGTACGGCGTTGGACACCACGTTGGCCACCACGCGCTCGAGCAAACCGGGGTCGGCTCGTACGGACGGCAGGGTGTCCGGCACGTCCACCTCGATCCGCGCCAGCTCGGCCTTCTCCAGACCGCGAAGCGCTCGCGCGACCACCTCGTCGTAGCCGACCGGCTGGCTGGTCGGCGCCACCGTGCCGGTGTGCAGCCGGCTCATGTCGAGCAGGTTGGCCACCAGCGAGGTCAGCTGGTCGGCCGACTCGTCGACGGCGGCCAGCAGCTCCTTGCGGTCGGTCTCGTCCAGCTCGATGTCCTCGGCGCGCAGGCCGGCGATGGCCGCCTTGATGGAGGCCAGCGGCGTACGCAGGTCATGGCTGACCGCCGCCAGCAGCGCCGTGCGCATCCTGTTGGCCTCGGCCAGTTTCTCCGCCTCGGCCGCCTGCCGGAGCAGCCTCGCGCGCTGCAGCGCCACCGCCGCCTGCTCGGCGAAGGAGACGAGTACGCGCCGGTCGGCGGCGGCCAGTGCCCGGCCGCACAGCAGCAGCCGCAGGTCGTCGGTGACCGGGATGTCCTCGTCGGCCTGACCACCTTTCTCGCACGGGTTGGGCCCGGCGAACCCGGCGACCGCCCACCGCTCGCCGTCGCGCTCCAGCATCGTCACCGAGGTCAGCGCGAACGCTTCCCTGATCTGCTCCAGCAGGCTTGGTACGCCACGGTTGCCGGCCAGCACGCTGCGCGACAGCGAGGCGAGCATCGCGGTCTCGGCGCGGCCGCGAGCGGCCTGGGTCGCTCGCCGCGCCGACCGGTCCACGACGGTCGCCACCGCGACCGCCACCAGCACGTACACCAACAGTGCGACCACGTTGTTGCGCTCGGCGATGGTGAACGTGCCGACCGGCGGTACGAAGAACCAGTTGACGATCAGGCCACCGGCGACCGCGGCGATCAGCGCCGGATAGAGGCCACCGATCAGCGCCACACCGACGACCAGGATCAGGAACAACAGCAGCACGCTGGCGCTGGTCACCTCGTCGCCGAAGGCCAGCAACAGCTCGGTGAGCAACGGCAGGCCGACGGCGGCCACCACCAGCGCGGCGACCCGGCGACGCCAGTTGAGGCCACCGGTCAGCCGGGGCAGCCGGCGCCGCCAGCCGCCGGACTCGGCGTGCGTCACCATGTGTACGTCGATGTCGCCGGAGGCGGCGGTGACGGTCGCGCCGATGCCTTCGGCGAAGGCACGCGCGAGCCGCGAGCGCCGGCTCGTACCCAGGACCAGCTGCGTCGCGTTCACCCCCCTCGCGAAGTCCAGCAGGGCCGCTGGAACGTCATCCCCCACCACAGTGTGGAAGCTGCCACCGACACTTTCGACGAGTTCGCGCTGCCGTCGCAGCTTGGCCGGCGACGCGCCGGTCAGGCCGTCGCTGCGCAGCACGTGTACGGCCAGCACCTCGCCACCGGCCGATCGCGCGGCGATCCGGGCCGCACGGCGTATCAGCGTCTCCCCCTCCGGGCCGCCGGTCAGCGCCACCACGACTCGCTCACGCGCTTCCCACACACGCCGGATGTCGTGCTCGGCCTTGTAGCGGTTGAGCACCTCGTCGACGCGGTCGGCGACCCACAACAACGCGAGCTCGCGTAACGCGGTCAGGTTGCCGACGCGGAAATAGTTGGACAGCGCCGCGTCGACCCGCTCGGCCGGATAGATGTTGCCGTGCGCCATTCGTTTCCGCAGCGCCTCCGGCGCCATGTCGACCAGCTCGATCTGGTCTGCCTTGCGTACGACCTCGTCCGGCACGGTTTCGCGCTGCGGCACACCGGTTATCTGCTCGACGACGTCGTTCAGGCTTTCCAGATGTTGGACGTTGACGGTCGTCAGCACCTCTATTCCGGCGTCCAGCAGCTCCTCGACGTCCTGCCAGCGCTTTTCGTTGCGCATGCCTGGCACGTTCGTATGCGCCAGCTCGTCGACGATCGCGACCGCCGGTCGCCGCGTCAAGATCGCGTCAACGTCCATCTCCTCGAATGACGCGCCCTTGTAGTGGACTGTCCGGCGCCGGACGGTTTCCAGGCCGGTCAACCGCTCGGCGGTGAGCTGGCGGCCGTGCGTCTCCACGAAGCCGACCACGACGTCGGTGCCGCGGTCCAGACGCCGCCTGGCCTCCCCCAACATCGCGTACGTCTTGCCGACCCCGGGTGCCGCACCGAGGTAGATCCGCAACTGACCGCGCGCCATGCCATCAGTGTGCCGCGCCCGGCCGGCTCCGCTAGCGAGGCCCGTCACAGCCCCCGTCAAGAACACGTTAACGCGGTCTGGAGCGGCGTATGGGAGCCGTCAACGAGCCGTACGCGCCCGCCGGTGCTTTCTAACGTCGGCACTGTCGGAATTTCTTCTGGAAAGGGGGTCGGTCGCTGATGAGCGACCTGATCTTCGTGGTGCTCACCGTCGCGGTGTTCGCCCTGATCGCCCTGGTGGCGAGAGGAGTCGAGCGGCTGTGACCGTACAACTCGTGGCCAACCTCGTCGGCCTGGCGGTCGCCGTCGTGCTGACCGGTTATCTGATCGTGGCGCTGCTGTTTCCGGAGAAGTTCTGATGGCCGGCTGGCTGCAGGTCATCGTGCTGGTGGTGGCGGTCGCCGCGTTCTACAAGCCGCTCGGCGACTACATGGCGTGGCTTTTCACCGCGGCCAAACACAATCGTGTGGAGCGCGTGCTCTACAGGGTGATGGGCATCGACGCCGACGCGGACATGACCTGGCCGGTCTATCTGCGCAGTGTGCTGGCCTTCTCCGCCGTTTCGGTGCTGTTCCTCTATCTTTTCCAGCGGCTGCAGGACAAGCTGTGGCTGTCGCTCGGATTCGGACCGGTGGCGCCGGACCAGGCGTGGAACACCGCGATCAGCTTCGTCACCAACACCAACTGGCAGTCCTATTCCGGTGAGTCGACGATGGGTCATCTCGTGCAGATGGCCGGCCTTGCCGTACAGAACTTCGTGTCGGCGGCCGTCGGCATCGCGGTCGCGGTCGCACTCGTACGCGGTTTCGCGCGGTCCAAGACAAATCGGCTCGGCAACTTCTGGGTCGACCTGACGCGCGCGAGCCTGCGCGTGTTGCTGCCGATCGCGTTCGTCGGCGCGCTCGTGCTCGTCGCCGGCGGCGCCGTACAGAACCTGTCGTCCGGCACGGACGCGCACACGATCGCCGGTGCCACACAGCATCTGACCGGTGGTCCGGTCGCCTCGCAGGAGGCCATCAAGGAGCTCGGCACCAACGGCGGCGGTTTCTACAACGCCAACTCGGCGCATCCGTACGAGGATCCGCGTGCCTGGACGAGTCTTTTCGAGATCTTCCTCATCCTGCTGATCCCGTTCGCGTTGCCTCGTACGTTTGGCAAAATGGTCGGCGACAACCGGCAGGGTTTTGCCATCGCCTCGGTGATGGGGACGTTGTGGGCCGCTTCGGTCGGCCTGCTCACCTGGGTCGAGACCGCGCATCCGGGGCTCGCGCCACAGCTGGCCGGTGCGGCCATGGAAGGCAAGGAAGTGCGTTTCGGCGTACCGCTATCCGCGCTGTTCGCCAGCTCCACCACCCTGACCTCGACCGGTGCGGTCAACTCCTTCCACGACTCGTACACGGCACTCGGGGGCGGCATCGCGATTTTCAACATGATGCTTGGTGAGATCGCTCCTGGCGGCACCGGATCCGGACTGTACGGCATGCTGGTCCTGGCCATCGTCACGGTTTTCGTCGCGGGTCTGATGGTCGGCCGTACGCCGGAATATCTGCGGAAGAAGATCGGTGCGCGCGAGATCAAGCTGGCCTCGCTCTACATCCTGACCACGCCGGCGCTGGTGTTGATCGGCACCGGCCTGGCGATCGCCATTCCGTGGGGAACCAGCGGCATCCTGAATCCCGGCGCGCACGGACTTTCCGAGGTGTTGTACGCGTTCACGTCGGCGTCCAACAACAACGGCTCGGCTTTCGCCGGCCTCTCGGTGAACACGCCGTTCTACAACACCGCTTTGGGGCTGTGCATGGTGCTCGGCCGGTTCGTGCCGATGGTTTTCGTGCTGGCGCTGGCCGGATCACTGGCGCAACAAGGTGCCGTGCCGGAGACCGCCGGCACGCTGGCGACCCACAAAGGCATCTTCGTGGGGATGCTGGTCGGCGTGATCCTGATCGTCGTCGGCCTCACGTACTTCCCGGCGCTGGCTCTCGGCCCGCTGGCCGAAGGTCTGTAAGAGGAGAGAGAGTGACCACCACCGAGGCGCCTTCTCAGGCGCCGGAACAGAAACATGCCGACAAGGCGACTCCGCACCGCGTACAGGGCGGGTTGCTGGAGCCCAAACAGCTGCTGGTGTCGTTGCCTGACGCGGTCAGAAAGCTCAATCCGCTGACGCTGTACAAAAACCCGGTCATGTTCATCGTGGAGATCGGCTCGATCATCACGACGATCATGGCGATCCTGCAGCCGAGCGTGTTCGCGATCGTGATCGCCGTGTGGCTGTGGTTGACCAACGTCTTCGCCAACCTGGCCGAAGCGGTCGCCGAAGGCCGCGGCAAGGCGCAGGCGGAAACGCTGCGGAGGACGCGCACCGACACGGTCGCGCGGCGGCTTTCCAGCTGGCGGAAAGGCCGCGCGGACACACCGGAAACCGAGGTGCGCGCCAACGACCTGTCGGTCGGCGACCACGTCGTCGTCGAGGCCGGACAGGTCATCCCTGGCGACGGTGACGTCGTCGAAGGCATTGCCAGCGTTGACGAATCGGCGATCACCGGCGAGTCGGCGCCGGTCATTCGCGAGGCCGGCGGCGACCGGTCGGCGGTGACCGGTGGCACGCGCGTGCTCTCCGACCGGATCGTCGTACGGATCACCTCGCGCCCCGGCGAGACCTTCGTGGACCGGATGATCGCGCTGGTGGAAGGCGCGTCGCGGCAGAAGACGCCGAACGAGATCGCGCTCAACATCCTGCTGGCGAGCCTCACCATCATCTTTCTGCTCGCGGTGGTGACACTGCAGCCGATGGCGATCTACTCCCAGGCGCCGCAGTCGTTGATCGTGTTGGCCGCGCTGCTGGTTTGCCTTATTCCAACGACGATCGGCGCGCTGCTGTCGGCGATCGGCATCGCCGGCATGGACCGGCTGGTGCAGCGCAACGTGCTGGCGATGTCCGGCCGGGCGGTCGAGGCCGCCGGTGACGTGAACACGTTGCTGCTGGACAAGACCGGCACCATCACGCTCGGCAACCGGCAGGCCGTCGAGTTTCTTCCGATCGGCGCCTTCTCCGCCGAGGAGGTCGCCGACGCGGCGCAACTTTCCAGCCTTTCCGACGAAACTCCTGAAGGCCGCAGCATCGTCGTGCTGGCGAAGACCCAGTTTGGCCTGCGGGAGCGCGCGGCCGGCGAGCTGCCCGGCGCGGATTTCGTCGCGTTCACCGCGCAGACCCGGATGAGCGGCATCGACCTGCCGGACGGCCGGCAGATCCGCAAAGGCGCCGCGGCCGCCGTCGCCGACTGGGTCCGGCTGGAAGGCGGGCACGTACCACCGACGCTCGGCGAGGCGGTGGACGGCATTTCCGGTTCTGGCGGCACTCCGCTGGTGGTGGCCGAGAAAAACGCCGAAAGGATAGCGATCGTCGGTGTCATTCACCTCAAGGACGTGGTGAAGACCGGCATGCGGCAACGCTTCGACGAGTTGCGCACGATGGGGATTCGTACGGTCATGATCACCGGCGACAACCCGTTGACCGCCAAGGCGATCGCGGACGAGGCGGGCGTCGACGACTTCCTCGCCGAGGCCACGCCGGAAGACAAGATGGCGCTGATCAAACGCGAACAGGCCGGCGGCAAACTGGTCGCGATGACCGGCGACGGCACCAACGACGCCCCGGCGCTGGCGCAAGCCGATGTCGGTGTCGCGATGAACACCGGCACGTCGGCGGCCAAAGAGGCCGGCAACATGGTCGACCTGGACTCCAACCCGACCAAGCTGATCGAGATCGTGGAGATCGGCAAGCAGTTGCTGATCACCCGCGGCGCTCTGACGACGTTTTCGATCGCCAACGACGTGGCCAAGTATTTCGCCATCATCCCGGCGATGTTCGCGGTCGCCTACCCTGGCCTGGACGCGCTGAACATCATGCGGTTGCACAGTCCGACATCGGCGATCGTCTCGGCGATCATCTTCAACGCGCTCATCATCGTCGCGCTGATCCCGCTCTCTTTGCGCGGCGTACGCTACAAACCCGCCTCCGCGGCGTCGATGCTGAGCCGCAACCTGCTCATCTATGGTTTCGGTGGCCTGATCTCGCCGTTCATCGGCATCAAGCTGATCGACCTGGTCATCCAGTTCATCCCCGGGATTCGGTGATTTTCTCATGCGTACACTGCCAAACTGGATCCGCATGCACGTCGCGGCTCTGCGTGCACTGTTGGTCTTCACGGTGATCCTCGGCCTGGCGTATCCGCTGTTGGTGACCGGCATTTCGCAGGTCGTCTTCCCCAGCGCCGCCAACGGCTCCCGCGTCGAGGTCAACGGCAAGGTCGTCGGCTCTGCGCTGATCGGCCAGAATTTCACCGACGACAAGGGAAACCCGCTGCCACGCTATTTCCAGCCACGACCGTCGGCCGCCGGCAAGACCGGCTATGACCCCACGTCCTCTGGCGCGTCCAACCTCGGCCCGTCAAACCCTGACCTGGTCAAGGCGATCAAGCAACGGCGGACGCAGGTCGCGCAGTTCAACGGCGTACCGGAGTCGTTGGTGCCGGCGGATGCGGTGACGGCCAGTGGTTCTGGACTGGATCCCGACATCAGTCCTGCGTATGCGGCTATTCAGGTCAATCGGGTTGCCAAGGCGCGGGGACTGTCGGTGGCTCAGGTGGAGAAGGTCGTGGCCGACAATTCGTATGGTCGGGGGTTGGGGTTTGTTGGGGATCCTGGGGTGAATGTGTTGGGGGTGAATGTGGCGTTGGATAGGTTGCAGCGGTGAGGTGAAGGGGGTGTGGTTGCGACTTCTGATTGTTGCGTTGGGAAGGTGGTCGCGTCTCTTGTTTGTTGCGTTGGGTGGGTGGTTGGTTTTCGCCTGCGCGGCGGGCGCTCCTGCGCGGAGGGCGACCTCAAGGGAGGGGGCGCGTGGCCGCCAATCGGTGTGCATAGGGGTGCGGGCGGCGGTTTGCGGGCGAGGCTGGGTCCTCTAGGCTTGCTCGGTCACGTATGGGAAGCAACCCGTCGGTCTGGACGCCAAACGATCCTGCTGGGGCGGCTGACTGCGTAATACTTGTTTAACAAAACATCAAAACGGACGTCTGTTACAGCCAGGCGATCACAGCAGCATTGTCAGCCTCAGTAGTCACACCCGTCACAGCCTCCAGTGATCACTGCGGCGTGAGAGCCTTGTTTCTTGCGTCCAACGCAAGTAACTCGACATTCATGCCATCCGCGACCCTCACAAGCCGGACATTTAGCGCTCCACATACCTTCGCGTCCCACATAGTGGACCTTCTCGCCACAGGGCGGGACGCCACGGCACCGCCGGCGCCCCAGCTACACTGCTGGTCCACACCACAGACCAAACCGCACGCGCGGCACCCAACCCAACCACAAACAAACCCCGCGCACCCCTCCCCTTGAGGTCGCCCTCCGCGCAGGAGCGCCCGCCGCGCAGGCGCCACCACCCACCCAACGCAACAACCAGGAAAACCCAGCAGCCTCTCCCCGCCTCCTCCCGACCTCGCTGGCACACCCCGCCGGCACAAGCCGGCCACGCGAAATCGCCGCTCGGCCAGCTTCGGCTCTTGACCACGGACCCAACGCCGGCCACGCTCTCAACGGACCAAATCCCCCGGAAGGGTAGTCATGCGGCCAAAACTAGCACTCTGGCGGGTAGTGATCGCGGCCGCGGCGGCCTTCCTGGTCGTCGGTGGGGCGCAGGCAGCGGTCGCGAACGTACAAGGCGATCCGTTGTACGCGCCGGCGTCGGCCAGTGAGGGCATGGCGTATGCGCGGATGATCCGGCTGTCGACCGGGACGGTGCTGGCGACTTTCGAGCACTGGGACGGAAACGGTGGCGTCTCGTCGTACGTTGTCAGGCGGAGTGACGACGACGGAGCAACCTGGTCGACGCTGTCCGAGGTGCCGGGCGACACCTACTCCTTCCAGCCGTTCCTGTACGAGCTGCCACGGCAGCTTGGTGGCCATCCAGCCGGTACGTTGCTGCTTTTTGGCTTGACAGTGGACAAAAACAGCACGGCGACGACCATCCGCGAGTGGCGCAGTGACGATCATGGCGCGACCTGGTCGTACGTTGGTGCGCCGCAGGTTGGCGGACCGTCGCCGCGCGGCATCTGGGAACCCTTCGCGATGCTCGACCGCGCCGGCCGGCTGCTGCTTTACTTCTCCGACGAACGGCAGTCGGCGACCTACAGCCAGTTTCTCGGCCACATCGTGTCGGCCGACGGTGGCGACAGCTGGACGGCGGCACCGGTCAAGGATGTCGCGTCGGCGACGCAGGCGGACCGGCCGGGGATGGTCACGGTCGCGTACATGCCGGCGACCGACCGCTACATTATGAGTTTCGAGGTCTGCGGACCAGGAAACTGCGCGGTCAGAGTGAAGACCTCGGCCGACGGCGCGACCTGGAACGCCGGCGATCTCGGCACCGCCGTACGCACCGACGACGGACGCGGTCTCTACGGCTCGCCGGTGATCGTGTGGAGCCCGGCCGGCCGGCTGCTGCTCACCGGTTATGGCGAGACCCTGGTCGGCGGCGGCGCGCCGGAAGACCACCAGATCGTGCTGAGCAGCGCGACCGGCGACTCGTGGTCGTGGATGCCGGCACCGATCGCCGTGCCGATCGGGAATGGCAGCACGTCCAACTGCAATCCCAACTACAGCCCCGATCTGCTGCCGTCGGCCGACGGCACGACGGTGCGCTATGCGGCGGCCGGGATCACCGGACCGTACGGCTGCCAGGAGCTGACCGGCCAGAGCAACGCCGGGGTGCTGCCCTACGCGGCGGACTTCGGCGCCGGCGATCCCGGCTGGATCCGCTATGGCGGCAGCTGGAGCGCCGCGAACGGCGTCTACGGCGAGACCACCGGCGGGTCCGGCGGCAACAAGGCGATCGCCGGATCGACGGCCTGGACCTCCTATCGGGTGTCCGCCGACGTACGGCTGGACAGCGTCGGCACCAACGGCAACGCAGGTTTGCTCGTACGCGCAACGGATCCGACCGTCGGCACCGACAACCTCGACGGCTACTACGTCGGCGTGACCGCGAACTCGATCGTGATCGGCCGGCAGGCCGACAACTGGACACCGCTCTCGGTCACGCCGATCCCGAGCGTGCCGGCCGGCAGCTGGTATCACCTCGCGGTGACCGTCGACGGCTGCACGATCACCGTCGACGGCACCGCCGCCAGCGCGACGGACTGCACCTTCACGCATGGCGCGGTCGGCGTACGCGACTTCAACGCCACCGCGAGCTGGCGCAACCTGCGCGTGGAGCCGGTCAGCGGATCTCGGTGATCTCCGGACCGCGCTGCGGCGGGTCGAGGTGGCGGTGCCGGCCGCTGTCGTCCTCGGCCTCCTGCTGCGCGGCGGCGGCCTGCTCGGCCACCTCGGCCGGCAGCTGCAGCGGCAACGGGTCGCGCACCGGCATCGGCTGGTTGCCGCGTACGACCACCAGGTTGTCGAGCACCTCGCCGAGCGGACCGGTCTGCTCCGGATCGATGGCGGCGTGGCCGGAGAACACCGCGCGGACGAACCAGCGCGGACCGTCGACGCCGACGAACCGCAGCGGCTGCAGGCCGTCGGGGGTCGGCACCTGCGCGTACAGCTCGATGCCGTAGTCGCCGTCGACCTCCTCGACCCGGCCGCCGTCGTTCTGGATGCCGTTGCGCAGGTCCTCGCGCACCTCGTCCCAGATGCCTTCGCTGCGCGGCGCGGCGAACACGCCGAGGTTGAGGGTGCTGACGCCGTGGAACAGCGCGACCGTGACGATCTGGCCGTTGGGGTCGGCCTCCAGCCGGAGCTCGACCTCCGGCGGCGTCGGCACCTGCATGGCGCCGAGGTCGATGCGGTTGACGCCGTCGTCGCCGGGCGCGTCCTTCTCGTCCCACGGCCCACCGGCGCGCCTGCTCGCCGGTGCCGGGGTCGGAGCCGGTGCCGGGGTCGGAGCCGGCGCCGGGGTCGGAACCGGGGTCGCGACGGCCGCCTCGTCGTCCTCGTCGTCGGCGCGGTGCCGGCGGCGGCGTCCGGCCGGTTTCGGCTCCGGCCGCTCGTCACCGGCGCCGCCGGTCAGGTCACCGTCGTGGTCGCCGCCTGGACCCTCCGCGATCCAGGCCTCGATGTCGTCGACGCCTTCCCGGTTGTCTGCGCTGAGCGAGAGGTCGGCGAACTCCGCTTCCTTCTCGGCCTGCCTCTGCTTGCGGCGTCGGAACACCGTCTACTCCCCTCCCGAGGCCGCGAGCGCGTTTGCCGCGTCGAGCCGGTCATGCCCGCCGGTCGATCCGTATCCGCCTTCCCCGCGCACCGAGGCGGGCAGCTCGGTGACCGGGGTGAAGACCGCGCGCTCGACCCGCTGGACCACGATCTGCGCGATCCGGTCGCCACGGGTGATGTGCACGGCTTCGGTGCCGTGGTTCACGAGATTGACTTTTATCTCCCCACGGTAGCCGGCATCGACCGTACCCGGCGCGTTCAAGATGGTGATGCCGAGGCGGTGCGCCAGGCCGGACCTGGGGTGCATGAACGCGGCGTACCCCTCCGGCAGCGCGATGGACACCCCGGTCGGCACCAACGACCGCTGTCCGGGCGCCAGGTCGACGTCGACGGCGGCGACCACGTCAGCGCCGGCGTCACCCGGATGGGCGTACGCCGGCGCTGGCAGGTCGGGGTCGAGCATCCGCAGCTGGACTTCCACAGTCATCAGGCCATCTTGACCCACGCTGTCGGCGGCCAGCCGCTTAGGCCGCACACTCCTTGCAGATCGGCTGGCCGTTGCGCTCCTCGGCCAGCTGGCTGCGGTGGTGCACCAGGAAGCAGCTCGAACAGCGGAACTCGTCGTTCTGCATCGGCTGGACCTTGAGGGTCAGCTCCTCGCCGGACAGGTCGGCACCCGGCAGCTCGAACGCCTCAGCGACGTCCGCCTCGTCCTGGTCCACCTGCCCCGACTGGGCCTCGGTGCGACGAGCCTTCAGCTCCTCCAGGCTGTCCTCTCCGAGTCCGGAGTCGTCGGTACGACGCGGCGCGTCGTAGTCGGTTGCCATATCGGTTTCTCACTCCCAGCTGGGTCACTCTGTGTCCGGAACTCCGGGACGGTTGGGCCTTCAGGTTGCTGCCGGGCTGTCCCTTCCTGAGCCGCGTAAGGGACCCGGCGAGCGCGTGACCTTACCGCCTCCGGCCCCATTAGTACGCATCAGGAAGCCCGCATGTTCCCGACATGTGACCGAACTGACATCCAGGCCCCCGACAGCACTTGGCCGACATAGTAAATGTGCTGGTCACCGCAGTGCCAGCGAGATTGCGGCCAAGCCGAGACAAGGTGGCGAGCGACACGCGGAGAACGGCGTGTCGCGCACCGTACGCGTGTCGGGACTGTCCCATATGCGAGGGACGTTTTTCCGGAGCACGGCCGAGCGTTGGCTCTGGAGGGCCGGCGATCTAAGGTCATCGATCGTGGCGTCCTCCCGCGAAGAGCAGTCGACCGGCGCGGACCCGTCGGTGGTCGGGCCGTATCTGGCGAAGGTCCTGGACGAGCCCGCGTGGGCCGGCTCGTCGGTCGAGCTGATCACCGGCGGCAAGTCCAACCTGACCTACCGGGTCAGCAGCCCGGCCGGCGCCGTCGTCCTGCGTCGGCCGCCGCTGGGGAACGTGCTGCCGACCGCGCACGACATGGTGCGCGAGCACACCGTGATCGCCGCTCTGGCCGGTACGCCCGTGCCGGTGCCGCCGGCGCTGCACCTGTGCACCGACACGGACGTGCTCGGCGCTCCGTTCTACGTGATGGGTTTCGTCGAGGGCCCGATCGCGCGCGACGGCTTTCCGCCTGGGTACGCCGACCGGCCGGAGGACCGTAAGGCGGTCGCGGACGGCCTGATCGACACGCTGGTCGCATTGCACGCGGTCGAGCCGGCCGAGGTCGGGTTGGCGGACTTCGGCCGGCCGGAGGGTTATCTGACCCGGCAGGTGTCGCGGTGGATGCGGCAGTGGGCCGCGACCCGCGAGGCGGTCGAGTCGACCGGTGCGGCCAGCCGGCTGGACCGGCTCGCCGAGCTGCTCGCCGACACCGCGCCGGCGGCGCCGACCGGGCCGATCGTGCACGGCGACTACCGCCTCGACAACACCGTGCTCGACCCCGCCGGGCCCGGCCGGATCGCGGCCGTACTGGACTGGGAGATGTCGACCCGCGGCGACCCGCTGGCCGACCTCGGCCTGCTGCTCGTCTACTGGGTCCAGGCCGGCGACGACAGCGACCGCACCGGCGTACTGCCGATCGCCGCGGTCAGCAGCCTGCCGGGGTTTCCGACCCGCCGCGAGGTGGCCGAGCAGTACGCCGCCAAATCCGGGCGCGACCTGAGCCGGCTGCCGTGGTACGTCTCCTTCGGCGCTTTCAAGCTCGCCGTGGTCGTGGCTGGCATCGTTGCCAGGCACCGTGCCGGCGCGATGCTCGGCGACGGCTTCGACAACATGGAGTCCCGGCTCGGACCGCTGGTCGATCTCGCCTATCGCGCGCATTCCGGCCAAGATGAGTGACCGGTCCTCCTTTACGTACTGTTAGCAGGCCTGTTGTCGCACCCTGGGTCGGACGACGGGTCATCCCGGAGGCGCAAATCCGCCTCCCCAGTGCGTATTCAGCGACCATGACCAGCCCAGACGCATTACGCTGAAGGCATGGACGGGGGTGGAATCCGGTCATGAGCATCGCCAGAGCGCGAGCGCTCATCATCGTCGGCGCGATGCTGGTCTTCGCGTTGGCCTTCGCCGGCTGGGCGATCGCGACCAAGGGCGGCACGCTGGCCGAGGCCCAGTGCCGCGCCGCCTCCGCGCCGAAAGACCTGCCCAAGCCGGCCGATGTCGCGGTGAACGTCCTGAACGCCACCGACCGCGACGGCCTGGCCGGCGCGGTCGGCAAACAGCTGACCAGCCGCGGGTTCCAGGTGAAGAACATCGGCACCGCCAGCGACGGTGTCCCGGTCAACGGGGTCGGCCAGGTCCGGTTCGGCCCGTCCGGCTTCGGCGCCGCGCAGGTGCTGCAGTCGCAGATCATCGGGCTCGACCCGGTGATGGACCAGCGGCAGGACTCGACGGTCGACGTCGTCCTCGGCGCCGGCTACACCCGGATGGCCACCGCCACCGAGGTCGCCGCGGCGGCGAAGCGGCTGGCCGACAACCCGCCGACGCTGTCGTGCTCGGACAAGAAGGCCAGCGGGGCCGTCGGCCCGTAGAACGTCAGTTTTCCCTTGGTACGCGCCGTAATGCGGCGGCGAGCCGGTCGTGCAGCTCCTGGTGCACGGCCGGCGCGGCGGCGATCACCAGGTCCGGGCTCGGTGGCGCGCCGTCCAACCCGGTCACCAGCAGCCCCGCCTCGGTCGCGATCAACCCCGCAGCGGCGAAATCCCAATGATTGAGGCCAATTTCGTAGTGCGCGTCGAGCCGTCCGTCGGCGCAATAGCAGAGGTCGATCGCGGCGGCGCCGATCCGCCGGATGTCGCGTACGGCCGGCAGAATCTCGACCAGGATCTCGGCCTGCCAGCGGCGCCGCTCGGCGGCATAGCCGAAGCCGGTGCCGACCAGGGTCTGCGACAGCTCCGGCTGGCCGGAGCCGTGAATCGGTTTGCCGTCAAGAAAAGCGCCGCCGCCGCGGGTGGCCGTCCACACCTCGCCGGTCGGTACGCTCTGCACCACGCCGGCCACCGCGACGCCGTCGACCTCGGCGGCCAGGCTGATCGCGTACGACGGGAGGCCATAGAGCAGGTTGACGGTGCCGTCGACCGGGTCGACGACCCACCGTACGCGGCTGCTGCCGGCGTGCTCGCCGCCTTCCTCCCCCAGCACCGCGTCGCCGGGACGCGCCGCTTTCAGCTGCTCGATCACGTACGTCTCGCTGGCCTTGTCGATCGCCGTGACCACGTCGGTCGGCGACGACTTCGTCGACACGTGGTCGCGCGCCTCGGCGCGATGCGCGGCCACCAGCTCGGCCGCACCGGCCGCGACGCGTACGGCCACCGCCAGCAGCCCGGCCGGATCTTCGGTGCCTTCCGCGTCATCCTCGGTACTTCCCGCATCAGCCATGGCCCCAGTCCAGCACACTGGTGACCGATCGTCTTAGGGTGTGTGCCGGCGCGACGTGATCAGCAAGGAGATCTGAAGATGGCGCAAGCCTTCGGGGTGGACGTTGGCGGCACCGGCATCAAGGCCGCGGTGGTCGACCTGGACAGTGGCCAGCTGGTCACCGAGCGGGTCAGGGTGGAGACGCCGAAAGGTGGCAAACCCAAGCCGGTGGTGGAGACGATCGCCGGCCTGGTCGCGGACGCCAAGTGGGACGGCCCGCTCGGGGTCGCCTTCCCCGCGGTGATCCGGCACGGCGTCGCGCATTCGGCGGCCAACGTGGACAAACATTGGATCGGCACCGACGTGGCGCAGCTGGTCGAGGACGCGACCAAGGTGCGGCCGACCGTCCTCAACGACGCCGACGCCGCCGGCCTCGCCGAGATCCGGCACGGCGCGGGTGCCGGAGTCGACGGCGTCGTACTCGTGCTGACCCTCGGCACCGGCATCGGCAGCGCGCTGTTCGTCGACGGCACGCTGGTGCCCAACACCGAGCTCGGCCACCTCGAGCTGGACGGCCACGACGCCGAGCGGAAAGCGGCGGAGCTGGCCAGAGAGCGCGAGGGGTTGAGCTGGAAGCAGTGGGCCCACCGCGTCGAGCACTACCTCAAGCACGTCGACGCGCTGCTGTGGCCGGACCTGGTCCTGCTCGGCGGCGGCGTCAGCAAGGTGGCCGACAAGTGGCTGCCATACATCGACGTACGGCCACCGGTGAAGCCCGCGAGCCTGCGCAACGAGGCGGGTATCGTGGGGGCCGCGATGGCCACCGCGGACCCGGTGGCCGGCAGGTAGTTGCTGGTGATGGCGGCTCTGATCGGACCGCTCGGCGTGTCGGCCCCGGCGCGCCGCGTCCCCGTCGGCGAAACTTCTGCGCCAGACGGCGTTACAATTGAACATCGCGTACCTGACCGCCCCGCTCACCATGGCACAGAGACGGCGTGGACGCGTGAAGACCACCGCTCATCTGTGAACCCCAGCTCGCAACTGACCGGGCCCACACACTCGTCCCGGTCCCCCGGCGCGTGTAGCGCGCTCCGGCTCGTGGAAGGTCGTTCGTGACAGCAGCTGACCGCACATCCGTTCGTACCGATGTCATCCGGTCGACCGTCGATGATCTCGCTTCCCGCGCCGCTGCCGCGGGTTCGATCACGTCCGCGGAGATCGCCCGCGTCCTGGACGCGGCCGGTCTGGACACCAGCCAGAGCAAGAAGGTGCTCCAGGCGCTCAGCCAGGCCGGGGTGACCGTCGTGGTGGACGGCTCCGCTCCGACCCGGTCCCGTACGGTGGCGGCCCGGTCCGCCACCTCGTCCCGGAGCACCACGGCCAAAGCCACCACCGACAAGCCGGCCGCCGACAAACCGCCGGCGAAGAAGGCCGCGAAGTCGGCGGCCAAGCCGGCCGCGAAGAAGACCGCCGCGCCGAAGAAGGCCGGCGAGGACGGCGAACCGCCGGTCGACGGCGAGGACATCGACCCGGTGGACCTCACCGACGAGGACCTGGACGTGTCGCTGGACGACGTCGACCTCGGTGAGGACGAGGTCGTCGCCGAGGACGACTCGGACGATGAGTCCGAGGAGTCCGAGGAGAGCCAGAGCGGCGACGGCAAGAGCGTCGCGGTCGACGAGACGATCGTCATCAACCAGAACTCCGAGGACGAGGACGACTCCGAGGACGAGGAAGAGGAGGAGTCCGCGGCGCTCAAGCAGGCGCGCCGGGACGCCGAGCTCACCGCCTCCGCCGACTCGGTCCGCGCGTACCTGAAGCAGATCGGCAAGGTCGCGCTGCTCAACGCCGAGGAGGAGGTCGACCTCGCCAAGCGGATCGAGGCCGGCCTGTACGCGGCCGAGCGGCTGCGCCAGTCCGAGGACACCAACCAGAAGATGTCCCCGCAGATGCGCCGCGACCTGCGGTGGATCGTCCGGGACGGCGAGCGCGCCAAGAACCACCTGCTGGAGGCCAACCTGCGGCTGGTGGTGTCGCTGGCCAAGCGCTACACCGGCCGCGGCATGGCGTTCCTGGACCTGATCCAGGAGGGCAACCTGGGTCTGATCCGCGCGGTGGAGAAGTTCGACTACACCAAGGGTTACAAGTTCTCCACGTACGCGACGTGGTGGATCCGGCAGGCGATCACCCGGGCGATGGCCGACCAGGCGCGGACGATCCGCATCCCGGTGCACATGGTGGAGGTCATCAACAAGCTCGGCCGCATACAGCGTGAGCTGCTGCAGGACCTCGGCCGCGAGCCGACTCCGGAAGAGCTGGCCAAGGAGATGGACATCTCGCCGGAGAAGGTGCTGGAGATCCAGCAGTACGCGCGCGAGCCGATCTCGCTGGACCAGACCATCGGCGACGAGGGCGACTCGCAGCTGGGTGACTTCATCGAGGACTCCGAGGCGGTCGTCGCGGTCGACGCGGTCAGCTTCACGCTGCTGCAGGACCAGCTCACCTCGGTGCTGCAGACGCTGTCCGAGCGCGAGGCCGGCGTCGTACGGCTGCGCTTCGGCCTGACCGACGGCCAGCCACGCACGCTGGACGAGATCGGCCAGGTCTACGGCGTGACCCGCGAGCGGATCCGGCAGATTGAGTCCAAGACGATGTCCAAGCTGCGCCACCCGTCCCGGTCGCAGGTGCTGCGCGACTACCTGGACTGACCCAGCTCGGCACTTTTGGTCGCATGGCCACCATGCGTGCGTTGGGCCTTGAGTCTTCACCTGTTTGGCTCTGGCGGTCTGGGGCTGTGTCTGTTTTGCGGTCGGTGCCGCAGCACCACAGCCGCATGGCAGGTCCTGGGTCGGGTCGTGATCGCGTGAGCTGGCGCGGCGGATCAGGATGGAACGCAACGACGTCCGCGCCGCCGCGATCCAGGCGCACGTCGGAGTCCGCACGTAAGGGAGTCTCTGTGAACGTCCAGCGGCGGCTAGGGCGGTGCTGGTGTGACTGCTGTGGCCAACCATGCCGGTGAGACGGCGTGACCGGGTGGTTAACAAGACATCAAACCCGGCAATTGGCTCCCCTGGAGCTTGAGCCCGGCCGGGCGAGCAGTCACAACAGCATTACCCGCCTCCGGTAAACCTCACAAGACAGACATTTAGCGTTGCACGCGCTGTGGATCTCATTGAGTGGACCCTTTCGCCACCTACCGGGACGCCATACACCTTCCGCGGCGGTCCGCGCAGCCGATGGCTGGAAGGACATCACTCGGTCGCTGCGCCCCGGATGGGCGGCTCTCGGAGCAGAGTAGGCCAGCCGGGGACCCTCACGTTGCCAGCCATCAGACGTCCAGTGGCGCGGAAGCACTCATCACCCCAGAGGTTGAAACTCAAGCGGACGCACGTATGGGGCCATGCGTGCGTTCCGGCCCACATACCCGGACGTAAGTGGGGTCCGGAAAAGTGGCGGGCGTAAGTGGGCAGGAGGGATGGCAGGTTGGGTTGGCAGCCGCTGACGCGGTCCGATCCGCGTACGGTCGGCGGGTACGCGCTGTTGGCGCGGCTGGGGTCCGGCGGGATGGGTGCGGTCTACCTCGGCCGGTCGGCCGGCGGCCGGCTGGTCGCGGTCAAGGTGGTGCACGAGGACCTGGCCGCCGCGCCGCCGTTTCGTGAGCGCTTCGCGCGCGAGGTGGCCGCCGCGCGCGCGGTGAGTGGCGCGTACACGGCACCGGTGGTCGACGCCGATCCGGCGGCCGCGGCGCCGTGGCTGGCGACCGCGTATCTGCCGGGCATCACGCTCCAGGAGGCGGTCACCAAGCACGGTCCGTTGCCGTCCGTGTGGCCGCTGGCCGCCGGCCTCGCCGAGGCACTCGCGGCGGTGCACCGAGCCGGGGTGGTCCACCGCGACCTGACGCCGTCAAACGTGTTGTTGCTGGCCGACGGGCCGCGCGTGATCGACTTCGGCATCGCGCGGGCCGCGGATGGTACGGCGGTGACGCGTACGACCGGCTTCATCGGGTCGCCGGCGTTCCTCGCGCCGGAGTACGTGAACGGCCAGACCAGCGGTCCGGCCGGCGACATGTTCTCCTTCGGCGCGGTGCTCGCGTACGCGGCGACCGGCCGGGTGCCGTTCGGCGAGGGTCCGCCGCACCTGCTGCTCTATCGCGTCGTCCACGAGCGGCCGGATCTGAGCGCGGTCACCGACCTGCACCTGCGCGGCCTACTGGCGGCCTGCCTGGACCGCGATCCGCGAGCCCGGCCCACTCCGGAGCAGATCCTCGCGACGCTCGGCTCGGTCGCGCGGCCGGACGGCAAGTGGCTGCCGGACGCCGTACTGTCCGACCTCGCCGAGCTCACCCGCGCCGCCGAGCATCCACCGACACCGGCCGACGACCGCGTGCACCAGTCGGCCGACGCGACCGCGCGCGGCCGGCGGATCAGCCGGCGCGCGTTGCTGGCGGCCGGCGCGGGCGCGGCGGTCGTCGCGCTCTGCGCGGGGACCGGCACCGGAACGTACGAGCTGGTGGAAGCCGCGCAGACCAACCGGTGGATCTTCAAGAAAGGTGGCGCGATCGCGCTGGCCGGCGGCCTGCTTTTCGTCGCCACCTCGGACAGCACGTTGTACGCGTTGGACGCGATCACCGGAACAACGCGATGGCAGGCCGGCCTGAACTCGGCCGGCACGCTCAACGTGGTCGTCGCGCACGACATCGTCTACGTGCTGAAGCAACGCGGAGTCGAGGTTTTTCGGGTCAGTGACGGGCAAAACCCGTGGGCGCAGTCGACGCCGGCGACCGGCATGGCGACCGTCGCCGGCGCCAACATGTATTTCACCGACGACACCGGCGTCAACGCGGTCGACGCGACGACCGGCGAATACCGCTGGCGATACGCGGCCAGGGAGGTCGGCTTCATCACGCCGGTCGTGAGCGGATCCCTGGTCGTGGCGGCCGGCTTCGACGGCACCGTCTACGGCATCGACGCGCAGAGCGGCCAGGCGTTGTGGACCTTCAAGGCGACCGGCCAGTTCAGCGAGGCGGGCCTGGCCGCCGACGCGAAACGCTGCTATTTCGGCGGCGGCAACGGACCGCTGCTGGCGGTCGACCTGCAGACCGGCAAACAGGCGTGGAGCGCGCCGGCCGGCTCCAGCTCGTCGCCGCTGCTGATCGGCGACACCATCTACGCCGGCGAGTCCAGCGGCAACCTGCTCGCGTACGACGCCGCCACCGGCAAGCAGCGGTGGCCGTTTCCGGGCCAGCAGGGCACCGACAACTCCGGCTCCGAAGGCGTGCCGACGGTGATTGGCGACACCGCGGTCTTCTATGGTGCGCCGCGGCAGCTTTACGCCATCAACACGAAAACCGGTGTCCGCAAATGGGACTTCGACCTCGGTGACACCTCGCTTTCCGAGACGCCGCCGGCGGTGCTCGACGGTGTCGTCTACGCGACCAGCGACAAGCTCCTCGCGATCGACGTGCGCACCGGCAAGCAGATCGCCTCGCGGCCGGTCGGCGACCTGCCGGAGCGTACGTTGGCCAGCATGGACACCGTCTACGTCGCGTCGCTGGAGGACGTGACTGCCGTGAAGGCCGTCCGTTGACCGACGGCGACCCGCGCCAGATCGGACCGTACGCGGTGCTCAACCGGCTCGGCGCCGGCGGCATGGGGGTCGTCTATCTCGGCCGGTCGGCCGGCGGCCGGCTGGTCGCGATCAAGGTCGTACGGTCGCGTTTCGCGCGTGATCCGGAGTTTCGCGCGCGGTTCGCCCGCGAGGTGTCCGCGGCGCGCGCGGTCAGCGGTGCATTCACGGCTGCCGTCATCGACGCCGACACCGAGGCCGACTCGCCGTGGCTGGTCACCGCTTTCGTGCCAGGCCTCGCACTCGACGACGCGCTGGACACCTTCGGACCGTTCCCGCCGCCGACCGTACGCGCGCTGGCGGCGAGCCTGGCCGAGGCGCTGCAGTCGATCCACGCGGCCGGGCTGGTGCACCGCGATCTCAAGCCGTCCAACGTGTTGCTGTCCAGCGAAGGGCCGCGGGTCATCGACTTCGGCATCGCGCGCGCCGCCGACGACAGCAAGCTCACCCAGACCGGCACGATGATCGGCTCGCCGGCTTTCATGTCGCCGGAGCAGGCGTCCGGCTATCAGGTCGGTCCGGCCTCGGACGTGTTCTCGCTCGGCGTGCTGCTGGCGTACGCGGCGACCGGCACCGAGCCGTTCAGCGGTGACGGTCCGTCGCACGCGCAGCTCTACCGGATCATCTTCACCGACCCCAACCTGGATGGGTTGACCGAGCCGTGGCTGCGGCAGCTGGTCGCCGGCTGCCTGGCCAAGGAACCGGCACACCGGCCGACGCCGGCGCAGATTTTGGCTTTCTTGAACGCGAACGCGCCGCAGCCGGCCGGCGACTGGCTGCCGCCGCCGGTGGCCGCCGCGATCGCCGCGCAGGTCCGCCGCGCGCATCACGTACCAGCGCCTGACGCCGTGTCCGCCGACCACGTCTCGGTCAGGAAGGTGTCGCGTCGCGCGGTGCTGCTGTCCGCCGCCGGTGCCGTCGTCGCCGCAGCCGGTGCCGGCGCCACCGCTCTCGCGCTCGCCGGCCGGCGTACGCCGACACCGCGACCGTCGCCGGCCAAACCGGTGCCGGCGGCGGTTTCTCGTTGGCAGGCTCAGGTTTCCGGTCTGCAGCCGGCGTTGACCGCGGTGGCCGGCAAGGTGGTCGCCGGCACGGACGGCAAGCAGCTGGTCGCTTTCGACGTGACCACCGGGAAACGCGCGTGGACGTTCAACGTCGGCGCCGCCATCCTCGCGTGGCCGCTGGCCAGCGGCGACCTGGTCTGTGTCGCCACGGCGCGTACGGTCTTCGGAGTGTCAGCGGCCGACGGCAAACAGCGCTGGCGCTACACCATCGGCCAGGACGATGCCGGCACCGACCACACGGAGGCCGGCGCACTGGTCACCTCCAGCACCGACATTCTCGTACTCCTGACGACGACGTCATCGGTCGCCTTCACCTACTTCGTGGACGCGAAAACCGGGAAAGAGCTCGATTACGCGATCAACAACCACCAGAACGTGGCGAGTTCCGGCCGGATCCTGTACGAGACGTTCACCGAGGACCCGCAACGCGGCGTCACGGCCGAAGACCTGAGCACCGGCAAGGACATCTGGAAGCAGGGGCTCGGCACGTCGACGCCGCTGGTGGTCGGCGACACCGTGGTGGTCAACGACGGCAGCAGCTTCTTCGGCTACGACGCGCGCACCGGTGCGGCTCGGTGGCACGCACCGGTCAGCGAGCTGGACAGCGGCAACGCGCCGGTCGCGGCCGGCACGACGGTGTGTTTTTCCTACGAAGGCGGCACGATCGGCGCGCTGGACGCGAAAACCGGCCGGCAGCGCTGGTCGGCCGCCGGCTCCAAGGTCGGCGTCAACTTTCTGGTGGCCGCCGACAACCAGGTCTATGCCGTACGCACCGACCAGAGCATCACCGCGTACGCGCTGGCCAGCGGCGCCGCTCTTTACGCGGTCCACTCGGCCAGGGAGGTCAAGAGCGCGGCCGCCGTCAACGGCATCCTGACGTACGGGACCGCCGACGGCTTCCTGCACGCGGTCGCCTCCCCGTCGTAGGTTTTTCGGAAAATCGCAGCCGAAAGTCCCTACTGGCCGCCGCCTTTCGGCGCTAGCCGAGCGCCGGGTGGCGGCGGACAGTCAGGCTATGGACAAGTCAGCCAACGCACCGATCGTGGTCGGCGTGAGCGTCGGTCCCGGCAGTGACGACGCGGCGCGCTGGGCCGCGGGCCAGGCGCAGGCGACCGGGCGGTCCATCCGACTGGTGACCGCCATCTGGCCACCGGATGACGGCGAGGCACAGCTGCTGCTGCGCGCCAGATCGCGCGCGATCGCGGCCATCGCGCGTACGACGGACGTCATCGAGGCGGTCGCACCCGCCATCGCGATCACCTCGCGGCTGCGGATCGGTACGCCGGAGTCGACGCTGCTGGAGCAGAGCCGCGACGCGTGGCTGACGGTCATCGGCCGGCACAACGGCTCGACCGCCGCGCACCTGCTCCTCGACTCGGCGGCGGTCAACCTGATCGGCGGACCGGCCTCACCGGTCGTCGCCGTGCCACCGCAGACCCGGCCATACGAGCCAGGCTCGCCGGTCGTGGTCGGCATCGACGGCTCGGAGGCGTCGTACGCGGCCGCCGAGCTCGCAGCCGACCTGGCGATCATGCACAACGCGCCACTGGAGCTGTGCTGTGCGGCGCTGTCGCTGGAGTGCGCGCCGACCGCTATGCGCGCGCGTTTCACCGCTGCGGAGGAAATCCTCGCCTCCGTCGCGAGCCATCTGCCAGGCAATGGCACCGGCCTGATGATCAACGCGCACACCACCGGCAGCAACGCGGTGGCCGCGCTGATCGAGCGCTCCGACCGGGCGCTGCTGCTGGTGCTCGGGTCGCGCGGCCAGTCCGGACGGCGCGGACCGGTGCTCGGCGCGGTCTGCCACACGGTCGCCGACATCGCGCGGTGTCCGGTGGTCGTGGCGCATCCGCAGGTGCGGCAGCCGAGCCTGCGGCCGGTGACGACACCGGTCTGATCAGGCCGGCAACCGCCGTCCGTTGACGATCTGCGGCCGGATCCGGATGAACCGGTCGTCGGCCAACGGCATCCAGGTGCGTACGTGCAGGTCGCGTACGTCACGCAGCTCGTTCTCGTCGCTGACCTCGCTGGCCTGGCCGACCACCACGACGCTCCAGCCAGCCCGCAGGTCGGTCGCGAACTCGTCGACCTCGAAGCCGACCACCGCGTTGGCGGTCGCCGCGGCCAGCTTGCCGCCGTCGGACGTACGGATCACCACCTCACCGCGATACATGGCGAAGTTGACCACCTGCACGGCCGGCATCGCGCGCTCGGTGAGCACGACCCGGCCGAGACCGGCGCCGGCCAGCAGCCGCAGGCACTCCGCCGCCTCCAGCTCCTGCAGACCCTCGGTGTCGAACACGGCTCAGCCATGGATCGGCACGACGGCCACCGGACAGCCCGCGTCGCGCAGCACGGCCCTGGTCACCGGGCCGAGCACCAGCCCGGTCTGGCCGCCGCGCGCGCGACCGCCGACGACCAGCAGCTGCGCCTCGCGCGCCGCCGCGACCAACGCCTGCTCCGGCGGGCCGGCGACCAGGTCGTCGACGACCTCGACGTCCGGGAAGCGGGCCGACGCCAGCGGCCGCGCGGCCAACGTGCGTACGACGTGCAGCGGCGCCTTGTGCCGAGCGGCGGTCTCGAACGCGAACCGTACGACCGGACTGTCGGCGTCGGCACGTTCGTCGGCGCCGAGCACCACGGTGGCTCCGGAGCGGACCAGCTCGGCGGTCCGCTCGCCGCGTACGACGACGATCGGACACGCGGCGCGGGTGGCGACCTCGGCCGGCAGGCCACCGGCGCCGAGCACCACGACCTCGGCAGCGGTCGTCGTCAGCAGCACCAGCGCGTCGACCGGATTGGCCTGCAACGTCGACGTGCCCACGTGTACGCCCGGCACCGCGGTCGTCGCGGCGGCCACGGCACGGTCGAGGACCCGCCGCGCGGCGACACCGAGACCGGCGCGGTCCCACGGCCCGCTCTGCCGGCTGATCGCGTATCCGAGGCGCAGAGGCACGCCGCGGCACTCGGCCTCAGCGGCGGCCCACCGTACCGCCTCCAGCGCCGCCGCCGACCCGTCCACGCCCACCGCGACCGGACGAAGGCCCGGCCAGTACGAACTCGTCATCGCTCGGTTTCCGGTCATCGCGCCACATTCCGTGGTTGTACGTTATCGACGCTAGCGTTTGGTGCAGCAGAGCCGAAAGTCCTCGTCGGCCGGGGACGTCTCCGGTCAGGATCCTTTTTACCGTACGTGACCACGCGGCGACATCCCTGTGCGAGCATGGATGTTCGAGACGGGACCCTCGACGACGAGGAGCACCATGTCAGCTCACGAAGCCTGATTTCCCGGCTATGGCAACGGTGTCCCCCATCTCGCGCCGGCCGGTGTCGGTCGGCGTCGACGGCTCCGCGGCGGCGATGGCCGCGGTCGGCTGGGCCGCCGCCGAAGCCAGTTGGCGCAAGGTCTCGCTGCGGCTGGTGCACGCGCTGTTCCAGATCCCGACCGGCCTGCATCCCAAGGCGTCGGAAGCGGACCGCCGGCGGGTCTCCGAGCGGCACGGCCAGCGGATCCTGGACGCGGCCAGTCACCGCGCCAGCGCGGTCGCGCCGGAAGTCGAGCTGTTGTCGCAGCTCGCGCGCGTGTCCTCGGCCGCCGCTCTGGTCTCCGCGTCGACCACGTCGTGCCTGGTCGTGGTCGGCACGGACGGCTCCGGACAGGCGAGCAGCGCGCTGCTCGGATCGACCGTCGCCGCGGCCATCACGCAGGTGCAGTGCCCGGTGGCCATCGTCCCGCCGGACCGGCCGCCGCGTACGGCCGGCGGCATCGTGGTCGGCGTCGACTATGACCACGACGTCGTCCATCCGCACGTACGCGCGGCCGTTGACTACGCGTTCGAGGCCGCAGTCCGGGAGGGCAGCCGGCTGCTGGCTCTGCACGCGTGGAACGACCTGTCCACCGAGCCGACGCCCGGCATGGTGATCCCGATCCTGGTCGACTGGAAGCGGCTGGCGACCCGGCAACGATCCCGGCTGGCCACCGCGCTGCAGCCGTGGATGCTCCGGTTTCCGCAGGTCAAGGTGGATTTTGTGACCACGACCGGCCCGGCCCGGCGAGCGTTGGTGGAGCTGTCGCGTACGGCCGGCACCGTCGTGCTGGGATCGCGCGGCAGCGGCGGCGTGGCCGGCCTGCCACTGGGCTCGGTCGCGCGCACGGTGTTGCACAGCGGTCACTGTCCGGTCGTCGTCGTGCATGACGTGGCCGGCGGGCACTACATCCAGCAGACCGCGGACTAGAGTTAGGAGAACCTAAGAGGCCGCGCGGACCTCTAGACTTTCCAGGGGAGCAGATGTCCGAGAAACGCCGTACGGCCCACCGGGGCGAGGTGCTCGGCACCGAGCGCATCACACCGCACATGATCAGGGTGACCCTCGGCGGCGCCGGCTTGTCGGCGTTCGACTGCGGTGACTTCACCGACCACTATGTGAAGCTGCTGTTTCCGCGGCCAGGCGTGAGCTATCCGGAGCCGTTCGACATGGCGCGGATCCGCGCCGAGCTGCCGAGCGACCAGTGGCCGGTGACGCGCACGTACACGGTGCGCTCCTGGGACGCCGACAGGCGGCGGCTGGCGATCGACTTCGTCTACCACGGCGACCGCGGACTCGCCGGGCCGTGGGCCGCCTCGGTGCGACCCGGCGAGGAGATCCTGTTCATGGGTCCAGGCGGTGCGTACGCGCCGGACGCGGAGGCCGACTGGCACCTGCTGGCCGGTGACGAGAGCGCGCTGCCGGCGATCGCGACGGGCTTGGAGCGGATCGGTGCCGGTGTGCCGGCGTACGCCTTCGTGGAGGTCGCCGGCCCGGACGAGGAGCAGCTGCTGAGCACCCAGGCGAAGGCCGAGATCGTCTGGGTCCACCGCGGCGACCGCACGCCCGGCGAGGCGCTGGCCGAGGCGGTACGCGGGTTCGCCTTTCCGGCCGGACAGCTGCACGCGTTCGTACACGGTGAGGCGGCGATGGTGAAGGACCTGCGCCGTTTTCTGCGGGTGGACAAGGACATCCCGATGTCGCGGCTGTCGATCTCCGGCTATTGGCGGATCGGCCGCGACGAGGACGGCTGGCAGAGCTCCAAGCGCGACTGGAACCGCCAGGTCGAGGAGGAGGAAGCGGCCGCCCTGTCCGCCTGACCGACGAGTTTCGCGTCCAAGAGCTAGACGCGCTCTGTCGAACGGGTCACCCGCAGCGGTTTGATTGTCGATCTTGCATTTCTTGTCTACTCAAACCGGACATCGCGTCCGAAATATCGGTTTTGGGTAGGTCAGGCGCGCGCATCGGGACCCGGTGAGCGTCCCTGCCAGCCACCCGCTTGGTAGTGCACTGTGGCCAGACGTGACCGACGACGCAATCGGATTCCGATTGCGTCGTCGGTGCCAGGCTGACCTGCGGCGATGCCGGCGGAGGTTACATTCGGACCATCAGCCGCGATAGACGCGGAAGTAGTCGAACTGCGCCAGCGCCTTGCCGTAGGTGGCCTCCGCGGTCGGCGTGGATCCCTGTGACACCAGGCCGATCTGCGGAGTCGTACCGGCCGGCATGGTCCAGGTCGCGCCCCACGTCCAGTTGCGACCGTCGCGGCTCGACGCACCCTGGTAGAGGTTTTCGCCGTTGGCCGCCACCGTGTGCCGGATCCGGAAGTACGTCGTGGTCGCCGGCGGCCCGAGCACCGCGCCACCCCACGAGCTGATGTTGCCGACCATCACCCGCTTGCCAAACTCGGTGATCCGGTTGGGCCCGGTCGCCACGTGGTCGAGCCGCAGGAAGTCGTTGTCGGCGTTGTAAACCAACAGTCCGGCCTGCTGGAACTCGCGGGTGGTGTCCGTGCCCAGGTCGATGGTCAGCTTCGTCTCGATGGTGTACGTGCCGGTCGGCGCGGCACGCAGCAGCAGACCCGTCTTGCCGGCCGTGTCACCGGTCAGGTCCGCGCTCTCGGTCGGCCACCGCAGGCTGCCGTCGGCGACGTGCGCGTTGGCGTCCTGCCGCTTCCAGGTCCAGCCGGGTCCGAGGTTGCTGGTGAAGTTGTCGGAAAAGACCAGCGATCCCGGTGTCGGCGGCCGCACCAATGACGTGTGCGGCACATAAAGCGGCGCCACCGACGCGTTGTCGACATCGCCGACGCCGGTCACGCCGGCGTCGCCACCATGCAGCTTCGCCGGCAGTTTTACGTTGAGCAGAGCCGAAGGATCGCCGAGATCGGCGTCGCTGTAGGTGGCACTGAGCTGGCTGCCGCGCACTTCCACCACCAGCTTGTGCCACTTGGACATGTCGATGCTGTTGGCGACCGGCGCACTCGTCGTCGTCGCACGGCCGTTGGTCGTCACCACGACGTTGAGCTGCCGGGTCTTGCCGTCAGCCAGCACGACGACGTTGTTTTTCGCGTCGGCATAGCGTGCCGTGACGCCCGGCGTGTCGCCGCGTACGTCCGCCTCCACGCGTACGTCCGCCGGCGCTGGTTTCGCCGAGACCGCGACGCCGTTGACCGCCGCGTAGCCACCGGAGTCGCTCTTGGTGTCCGGTCCCTGCGCGGTCAGACTTCCGCTGAGTGTCTTGAATCCGTCGGTGTTGCCGTCGAACCTCTGGTCCAGCAAAGGACTTGTCACGACCGGAGCCGGCTGCGGGCTGTCCGACGGACCCTCGCCGCCGCGTACGATCGGCCAACCGCCGATCCAGTCGAGCCGGTCGAGCAGCATTGGCCGCATGGTGAATCCCGGCGAGACCTGCAGATAAGGCTTGTAGCGGTCGACGCCGTGGTAGGTCATCCACTGCTGGCCGGTGCGGTCGGTCACGATCGAGTTGTGGCCGACGCCGACCCAGCGGTTGCCGTTTTGCGCGATCACGATCGTGCCGCCGGCACGCGAGTCGGCCATGGACACGCCGTCGCGGTCGAGGAACGGACCCCACGGGCTCTTCGACCGGCCGGCGAAGACGGTGTAGCCGGTGGTCGGGCCGGCGCAGCAGTTGGCCGACGAGGCCATCAGGTAATACCAGCCGTCCCGCTTGATCACGTAGCCACCCTCGAACCGGCTGGTCGCGACCTGGCGCGGCGCGGTGACCGAGTGCAGGCCGTCCGGCGAGAGCTGGACCAGCCAGATGCCGGAGCCGTAGCTCCCCCAGTACATGTAGCGCGTGCCGTCGGAGTCGGTGAACTGCGCCGGGTCGATCACCGTCTCCCAGCCGGCGCCGGTGTTCTTGCGGGCCGGGATGAGCGGCGCGCCAGCGTCCTTCCACGGACCGGCCGGGCTGTCCGCGGTCGCGACGCCGATGGCCGGATCGAAGCCCTCGGAGCTGGCCGTGGTGTCTGGTCCGACGAAGTACAGGACGTACTTTCCGTTGATGTAGCGGATGTCCGGCGCCCAGATGCCGCTGGTCGTAGCGACCCAGGACGGCCAGTTCTTGCCGACCACGAACGGCGCGCCGAGCTTGGTCCAGTGCGTCAGGTCGGTGGAGCTGGCCATCTTCACCGGGTCGCTGGCGGCGCCCTGCTGGTCGTACGGACCGCCGGTGGAGTACGCGTAGTACTTGCCGTCCTTGCCGCGCATCACCGCCGGGTCGGGGAAGTCGATGGAGTATCCGTCCGTGACGGCGTTCTGGTAGCTGCCGGCGGCCGGTGCCGCCGTGACTGATGCCGCGGCCGTGAGGGTGGCCATCGGGGTGGCCACAGCGACCGCCAGCGCGGCCAGGAAGGCGCGGCCGCGTACTGCTGAGAGTGACATCCTTCGGTCTCCGTTTCCTGCCTCGCCGTGGCGCGGGTGACGGGGCTCACCGGCGTACGGCCGGAGCCAGTTTGATCAGCGACTGCAACGTTGTAAAGGTGTCTTCCAGGCTCGATGTCCCCTACCGGTCACCGAGCCGGGACAGATCGTGCAGTATCGGGTCTGCCTGATGGTGCGTGTCGTGCGTTCTGCTGAAAGCGTAAGAGCGATGAAAAATCGCCCCTTTCGCCCGGATAATCCCGTATGAATCGGGACAACTCGGCACTGCTCACTGATTGTGACAAGGGTGACGTCTTCTGTTTGGGAAGCGCATCGGTGGCTCTGATGTTGGACGATATGTGAGTACGAAGAACCACCAACGTCAGACCCCGACCCGAAGAGGAGGCGCGCGATGACCCCGACTCTCACGCCGTCCGGCACGTCGGCACCACTGGCGGGCGAGCGCTGCGACCGCTGTTCGGCGGCCGCGAAGGTACGCGCTGTCCTTCCCGGTGGTGGAGACCTCGTCTTCTGCCAGCACCACGCCAACCGTTACCGCGAGCAACTCGAGGCACTGGCGGCTGACATCGACGAGACCTCCCTCAACTAACCGCGCGATAGATCCGCACATTCGGCCCCGGCAGCTCGCTGCCGGGGCCACTTCTTTGTCCCAGATCGTCACGGAACGTATCGATGTCGTCGCTTCTTGGTCTATTCTTGGTGGCATGACGGGGAGATTTGTGTTGGTTGTCGGGTTGGTGGTCGTACTCGCCGGCTGCGGCAAGCCGGCGCAACCAGGCGGCCTGCCGTCCGCGCCGGCGTCGCCATCCAGTGCTCCGTCGCCAAGCGCGTCGGCAAGCCAACCCCTCACTCCCCCAGCCCCCGCCACCACCGGCACCCCCGAACAACAAATCCTCGCGCAATACGTCAGCTTCACCACGGTCGCCCTGCCACGTGCCTACGTCGCTCCACCAGCCAAGCGCCGAAGCCTGCTGGACCCAGTCACGACCGAGCCAGCCTTGTCGATCTACTTGCGACAGATCGCTCAGCTCGACAGCAAATCACAACAGGCAAAAGGCCATCCCGTTCCAATTAGCCAGACAGTCCAGCGCAGCGGGCACACAGCGCTCGTCCGAATGTGCGTCGATTCCAGCAAGACCGGAATCTACAATCAAAAGACCGGCGAACAGCTGACGATCGGACCGTCTCGTGAAGTCCTTCTCGGGACGCTGAAATTGACACCTGGAGGCATCTGGAAAGTCAGTGGCACATCGTTCCAGGAGCAATCGTGTTGATTGCCTGGCTGTGCCTACTAGCGCTCGCTCCAACCGGCGCTTATCCGCAGGACCCGCCTAAACCTCATCCTCCACGCGTCGTCGGCGGCGCTGGCGGCACACATGTCGACACTCGGGTGAATCTCCCAGGTTCCCAAGTAACGTCAGACGATCCGACCGGTCAACGAAACACCACGCGACAAAAGAACGGCGGCGCCGACCTTCCATTCTGTCGCGTCACAGATATCGGCGGAGAGCTCGAACAGCAGAAACTACTGGACGTAAACTGCGGCATGCCCGCCGACGGCCCGATCATAAGCACCGCCGTATTGGCGCAGCAGGTGGCAAATCAGTTGCCGATTCCGAGGCCGGACTTGGAGATTCGGCCGTTTACGACCTATGGCGATGGGGCGCGTGGTGGGTTGACTGGCGCACCGATGTGGTTGTGGATCGGCAAAACGTGGAAGCCGCTGACGCAACGTACGACTCTTGGCCCGGTCTGGGTCGACGTCGTCGCGACACCGACGTCGTCGAGCTGGTCCTTCGGCGACGGTACGACAATCAACTGCCGCGGTCGCGGCACACCGCTGACCGACCCGTCACAGGGCCTACGCGGTTCACCGGACTGTGGCCACGTCTACAAGACCACCTCGGCGAAAGCGCGCGGCGGCGCGTACGCGGTCACCGCCACGGTCACCTGGGCCATCTCCTGGACCGGCTCCGGCAACACCGGCGGCATCCTCGACCCACTCCTGCTGACCAACACCACCGCCTACACCGTCAAGCAAGCACGCTCGCGGCTCGTTTCATAGCGATAGCCGCATAACCGGATCTTTCCCGGTAAGAAATGACTCTTCACACCAGAAGAGCGTGACGACGCGATCGCCTGCAGTGACAGTGTGTTCTGTAACAGAAAGAGTCTTGTTCGGCCCCTGCCGATCAGATTATCTTCGCTGGCATCCCCGGACGCTCCTCGATGTGAACGCAGGAGAGCCAGTGCCCTATCACCTCAGTCGCCGGGACGCGATCAAACTCGGCACTCTCGGCGCCGCTGGAATCGTCGCGGCGTGCGGAAATCCGGCCCGCCTCGACCCGCGTGCCGAGGCGATCAGCAATCCAGGCAACGGAAAGCCGAGCCGTGGCGGGGTGCTCAGATACGGCCTTTCCACCGATGTCTCAAACTTCGAGCCGCAGGTGTCGACCGGCGCCGCGGCGACGACCGTGCAGCAGTTGGCTTACAACACACTGCTGCAGTACGGCCCGACCGGCGCGATCGTCGGCGATCTGGCCAGCGACTTCGGTTTCGTCAATCCGACGACGTACGAGCTGACGCTCCGCGACGGTGTCACCTTCCACAATGGACAGCCGCTGACCGTCGACGACGTGATTTTCAGCCTGCGCCGCATCATGGACAAGAGGACGGCGGCGACCAGCGCGAAGTTCTTCACCGGTGTGACCAGCATTTCGGCGGCCGGACGAAACAAGGTCGTGCTGAAGCTGCGCGAACCCAACGTCGTCCTGCCACACGCGCTCGCCGCCACCAGCACGACGATCCTCTCGAAAGAATGGATAACCGGCGGCGCCGACACCAAGACGACCATGATGGGGACCGGGCCGTTCAAACTGGTCGAGCGAGTGCCTGGCGTTTCAACTACGCTCGCGCGAAATCCGCACTATTACGACTCGGACCTGCCACACCTCAACGCCGTGCAGTTTCTGCCGATGCCAGACGACTACTCCAGGGTCGAGGCGCTGCTGTCGGCCACCGTCGACTTCATCGACTATGTGCCGGCCACGCACATTGACGTGGTACGCAAGGCAAAAGGCGTCACGTTCGCCGGCGACAACACCTTCGGCTTCGGGTTCGTGGGGTTTGTCACCAACCGCAAGCCGGTCTCCGATCTCCGCGTCCGGCAGGCGTTCGCGTACGGCCTCGACCGGCAGTCGATCGTGGAGACGGCTTTCCTCGGCAACGGAAAGCCGATCACCGGCGGCCTGTTGCCACCGGGGATCCTCGGCCATGACCCGGCGCTGGCGAGTCGATATCCCTACGACCCGGACCGGTCCAAGCATCTGCTCCGCCAGGCCGGACTGTCCACACTGGACATCAACCTGCTGACGACGAGCACCTACTCGGTGATCTACCGGCCGGCCGAAGCTGCGCTGGCCGGCCTGCAGCGCTCCGGCATCAACCCGGCGCTGACCCGCCAGGAATGGCTGCCGTTCCGGGAAACCGTGAAGGCACACACGTTTCCGGCACACGTCTGGGGGACCTCGATCACGTACGGCGACCCGGACGCGCTGCGCGACTTCTTCGGCAGTGGCGGCACCTGGGCCAAATACTGGAACTTCGCCGACGACCGCGTCGACGCGCTGCTCGGCCTCGGCAGACGGACCGCCGATCCGGGAAAGCGCGCGGAAATCTACCACGAGGTCGAGTCGCGGGTGCTGGACCTGTTGCCGTGCACCTACACGGTGCGGCGCGTGCAGGGCGAGGCGATGCGCGACTACGTGAAAGGTTACGCACACCCGAAAAACGGCACCTGGACGCAGGTCAGCCTGCGCGGTGCCTGGTTGGACAAGCCATGATCCGCTACACCGCGCGCCGGCTGGCGATCACCGCGATCCAGCTCTTCTGCGTCGGCACGATCGTCTTCGTCCTGCTCCGGTTGGTGCCAGGCGATCCGGCCAAGGCCGTGCTCGGCGAGAACGCCACCGAAAGCCAGCTCGACCAGATCCGCCACCAACTCGGACTGGACCAGCCGCTGGTCAACCAGTTCCTGGGATTCTGGGAAAAACTGCTGCACGGCGACCTCGGCAGCTCGTTGATCAGCGGTCGCGCGGTCGTCAGCGATCTCAACCTGCGCTTCGGGAACACGCTCGAGCTGGTCGTCTGCGCGGTCGTTCTCGCCTTGATCGTCGGCATTCCACTGGGCATGCTGGCGGCCGTACGCGCCAACAAGGCGACGGACCACGTCGTCACCGGCGGCGCCGTGCTCGGGTTGTCCTTCCCCGTCTTCGTTCTCGGCGGCCTGCTCGTGCTGATTTTCTCCCAATGGCTGCCGATCCTGCCACCGACGCGTTTCGAAGCACTACAAGACGATCCGCTCGTCCATTTACGATTGCTGATCCTCCCCGTGTTGACCCTGACGGCGGCACCTGCCGCTGTCGTCACCAGGATGGCTCGGTCGGCCATGCTGGAGGTCCTGTCGACCGACTACGTCCGCACGGCGCGCGCGAAAGGCATCGGCGAGCGCAAGGTCATCGTCAAGCACGCGCTGCGAAACTCGATGAACGCGGTCGCCAGCGTGACCGGTCTGGAACTGGCGACGCTGCTCGGCGGCACGGTCATCGTCGAAACCATTTTCGGCTGGCCAGGCCTGTCGTCGCTGCTGATGTCCGGCATCCGATCGAGCGACTATCCGGTCGTCCAAGGCGTCGTGCTGGTGATCGCGGTCCTCACCATCCTGATCAACATGCTGGTCGACTTCACCCTGCGGGTGCTCGACCCGCGGATCGGAGCGGCATGACGACACTTGCTTCCACCGACATCGCCGCCCCAACCTCGACCGGGCGGCGGCGACCGCGGCTCAATCCGCGAATCACCATCAGCGGCGGATTTCTCGCGATCGTCGCCATCACGGCGATTTTCGCGCCGCTGATCGCGCCACACTCCTACGGTGACATGGTCGGCCGGCCACTGGCCGGACTGGGTCTGCTCGGCACGGACGACTACGGCCGCGACATCTTCTCCCGGCTGATCTACGCCGGCCGGGTTTCGCTGAGTGTTTCGGTGGCTGCCGTTCTCATCGCCGGCGTTGTCGGCACCGCGCTGGGCCTGGTCGCCGGCTACGTACGCGGCTGGACCGAGACGGTCATCATGCGCGGCATCGACGTTATGCTGAGTTTTCCGACGATCGTACTGGCAGTCGCGGCCGTCGCGGCGCTTGGCTCCGGTCTGTCCATTTTGGTCGGTGTGATCGGCGTGCTGTACATTCCGCGGTTCGCGCGAGTCGTGTACGGCTCCGCACTTTCGGTCCGCGCCAACGATTACGTCCTCGCCGCACGTGCGATGGGAGCCGGTCCCGTACGAATCATGGCCGGCACCATCCTGCCGAACATCCTCGCACCGATCGTGGTGCAGGCCTCGCTGTCCCTCAGCTTCGCGATCCAGGTCGAGTCAGGCCTGTCGTTCCTCGGCCTGGGCGCACAGCCGCCGCTGCCGTCGTGGGGAAGCATGGTGTCCGCCGGCCGCGATTTCCTTGCCGTGCAACCGGTCCTGCTGATCGCACCGGCACTGGTCATCGCCGCGGTCGTGCTCGCACTGAACGTCCTTGGTGACGGCCTCCGCGACTCTCTCGACCCGCAACGTACGACCAAGACCAAGAAGAAAGGAAACGCATGACCTCCTGGCGCACCCGCAACCTCGGCGAGATGGGCTGGACCGAAGCACGTGAGGCGGCCGAGAAAAACCCGGTCGTCCTGCTGCCGGTCGGCACCATCGAGCAACACGGTCCGCACCTGCCGCTGCACGAGGACTCGATTGTCGCCGAATACGTGGCAAAAGCGGTCGCGGAGGCCACCGACGCACTGGTGCTGCCGACCATGATGTATGGCCATTCACCGACCTTCCGCGGCTACGCCGGCACGATCAACCTGCGGCACGAGACATTGACCGCCGTCATCACCGACATCTGCGACGAGCTGATCCGGCACGGCTTCCGGCGGATCGTGATCGTGAACAACAACGGCGGCAACACCTCGCCGGTGGCCACCGCCGCGGTCGACCTGCGGGCCAGGCACGGCGTCCTCATCGGCACGGTTTACCCGTGGTCGCTGGGATATCAGCTGATGCGTGACCAGTACGACGACCCGGCGATTGCCTATGGTCACGGCGCCGAGCCGGAGTTGTCCGCGATGCTCGCGATGTTTCCCGAGCAGGTGCGGATGGATGCCGCGGAAGGCGGAAAACTCCAGTCCTACCAGGGCTGGCAGCCGACCAGCTACGTCTCCGCGCGGGTCGACGGTCACCCGGTGGATGGCACGGTTTACTGGGATTTCTCCGATGTCAGCCCGTCCGGAGTCACCGGCGACGTCACCGTGGCCAGCAAGGAGACCGGCCAGGTGTGGATCGACCGGGTGATCGGCTTCTGCGTCGACTTCGTCAAGGAATACGACCGAAACACCGTTTCGGTCGGTTAGGGAGAAGGTCATGGAGGCACCGCTGCTGGAGGTCGACAACCTGACGGTGACCTTTCCGACACCGGACGGACCGGCCACCGTCGTACGCGGCGTCAGCTTCACGCTGGCCGAGCGCGAGGTTTTCGGCGTGGTCGGCGAATCCGGATCCGGAAAGTCCGTCACCAGCTTGGCGATGCTCGGCCTGCTGCCGCCGGCGGCGGTCGTCACCGGCTCGGCGCGGCTGCGCGGCACCGAACTGCTCGGCCTGCCGGCGCGAGAGCTGGATCGCGTCCGTGGCAAGGACATCGCGATGATCTTCCAGGATCCGATGACGGCGCTGAACCCGGTCTATCGGGTCGGCGACCAGATCGCCGAAGCCGCGCGAGCACACAACTCCGGCATGTCCGCGCGCGACGCTCGCAAGAGAGCGGTCGAGATGCTTGATCTGGTGGGGATTCCGGCGGCTGCCGAGCGGGCACGTGCCTATCCGCACCAGTTTTCCGGCGGCATGCGGCAGCGGGTGATGATCGCGATGGCGATGGTCAACGATCCGGCCGTGCTGATCGCCGACGAGCCGACCACCGCGCTGGACGTCACGGTCCAGGCGCAGTTGCTGGAAACTCTCGACCGGCTGCGGGAGAAACTGGGGATCTCCATTCTGCTGATCAGCCACGACCTCGGCGTGATCGCGCAGTTGGCCAGCCGGGTGATGGTGATGTATGCCGGCCGGCCAGTGGAAACAGGGCCGACCAGCGCGCTTTTCGGCGCACCGGGCATGCCGTACACCCGTGGCTTGCTGGCCTCGCTCCCCCGTGTCGGCGAACGCGGCCACCGGCTCGTACCGATTCCTGGACAACCGCCATCGATGTTGTCACTGACCGGCGGTTGTCCGTTCGAACCACGTTGCGAGCGCGCCGACGCCGAATGCTCCGACGAACCGGCATTGGAACCGCTCGGCATCGACCGGTTCGCCGCGTGCCATCACCCTCTGGTCGGGAGTCCGGCATGAGTGCGCTGTTGGACGTGCGAAACCTCGTCACCGAATACAAGGTGCCGGGTGGAAAACGCCTGTCCGCGGTGGCGGACGTGTCGTTTTCCTTGGCACCTGGCGAAACACTCGGCGTGGTCGGCGAGTCGGGTTGCGGCAAGTCGACGCTGGGCCGCAGCCTTCTCGGCCTCACACCGATCACCGGCGGCCAGGTGCGGATCGCCGGCAAGGATCTGCGTACGACACCGATGAAAGCCGTGCGCCGGCAGGCGCAGATGGTGTTCCAGGATCCGTACGCGTCGCTCAACCCGCGCCGGACGGTGGCCGGCCTCATCGCCGAGCCGCTGAGAATCCACGGCCAGTGGGACCGGCATAGCGGGCCCGGCCGGATTTCCGAGCTGTTGCGAGCGGTCGGCCTCGACCCGTCTTTCGCCGACCGCTATCCACATCAGTTTTCCGGCGGGCAACGGCAGCGGATCGGCATCGCTCGCGCGCTGGCGTTGCGACCCGGCCTGGTGATCCTGGACGAGCCGGTGTCCGCATTGGACGTTTCCGTACAGGCCGGCGTCGTCAACCTGCTCGAAGATCTGCAGGCCGAGCTGGGCGTCTCGTATCTGTTCATCGCGCACGATCTCGCGGTCGTCAGCCACATCTCGCACCGGGTCGCGGTGATGTACCTCGGAAAAATCGTCGAAATCGGTCCGCGCGAACAGATCTACGTTCATCCGAAGCATCCGTACACCACCGCGCTGCTGTCGGCGATCCCATCGACGACGCCGGCGAAGAAGAGCTCCAGGCGGGTGCTGGCCGGCGACGTGCCGTCGCCGGTCGACCCGCCGTCCGGCTGCCGGTTTCGTACCAGGTGCTGGAAAGCCACCGACATCTGCGCGACCGATCCGCCGGCCCTGAACGGAAAAGCCGGCCATCTCGTCGCCTGTCACCATCCGGAGGAAAGCTGACCATGCGTGTCGCCATCGCTCAGTACGGTCCCGGGCAGGACAAGACCGCCAACCTGGACATCGTCGCCGGCTACGCCCGCCGTGCCGCCGAGGCCGGCGCGGACATGTTGATATGCCCGGAGGCGGCGATGGTGGATTTCGGCGACGACAAGGAGAAAGTGCGGCAGGCCGCCGAGCCGTTGGACGGGCCTTTCGTAACCGGCCTGCGTAAACTGTCCGCCGAGCACGGCGTGGCGGTGACGATTGGCATTCACGAGACAGCGGACACCGACGACGGCCGCGTCTACAACACGTCGGTCGTCGCCTCCGGCGGCGAGTTGGCCGCGTACTACCGGAAGCTGCATCTCTACGACGCCTTTTCCGCGAAAGAGTCGGAAAACATCGTGCCTGGCGTCGAGGACCCTGCCACGTTCCGCTGCGCTGGCCTGACCGTCGGACTGGTGACCTGTTACGACCTGCGTTTTCCGGAGATCTTCCGGGATCTGGTCGATCGCGGCGCCGACCTGTTCGCGGTGCCGGCCGCCTGGGTGCGCGGACCGTTCAAGGAGGCGCACTGGCTGAGCCTCCTGCGCGCGCGAGCGATCGAGAACACCTGCTATGCGATCGGATCCGGAAAGATCAACGACCGGTGCATCGGCCGCAGCGCCGCGTACGACCCGATGGGTGCGCAGCTCGCCGATCTCGGCGAGGTGCCGGGGATGGCCGTGGTCGAGGCCACCGCCGGCCGGCTCGCGGACGTACGCGAGAAACTGCCGTCTCTGGCACACCGGCGCTATCGGGTTTCGTTAGTCTGACAGCGATGCAAGCAGCAACCCTCGCCGACCAGCTCACCGAGAGATCCGCACGCGGGATCGCGGTCGGCATCGGACACCTGGTCCGCAGCGGCGGCCTGCGGGCCGGTGACCGGCTGCCGACCGTACGCGACCTGGCCGCGCAGATCGGCGTCTCGCCGACCACGGTCGCGGAGGCGTGGCGGCTGCTGATCGCCGCGCAAGTCATTGAAACGCGCGGAAAACTCGGCACCGTCGTGCGCGGTGTCGCCCGGCCGCGCGGCATGCAACGGATGCTGCGCGGCCCGGCCATCCATCCGTATCCGCTCGACCTCAGCCTGGCCGTACCCGATCCACAACTGCTTCCCGATCCTCTCCGGGCCTTCGCGACGATGCCGCCAGTGCCGGCGCTCAACGGATATCCGGCGCATCCCGACGACACCGTTTTGCCGGCGCTGCGCGACATCCAGCAGTCCGAGTGGCCGTTCCAGCCGGAGCAGATGATCGTCGTCAACGGCGGCTACGACGGGATTTATCTGCTCTGCCACGAGCTGCTGCGGCGCGGCGAACGAGTGATGGTCGAGCAGCCAGGCACCGGACGGTTGCTGGACATCCTGGATTCCCTGGACGCACAACCGATCCCGGTCGAATGCGACGAATACGGACCGGTCCCGGCGGCGGTCGAGGAGGCGCTGCAGGCGCGGCCGGTGATGTTCGTCTATCAGCCTCGCGCGCAGTCTCCGACCGGCAGTGCGCTCTGCGCCGAACGGCTCGACCAGCTGGCTTTCGCCTTACGGGACACCGATCTCGCGATCGTCGAGGACGACCCGGTGTGCGCGCTGTCCCGTTTCCCCGCGTACAGCCTCGGAAACTTCTTCCCTGACCGGACCGCACTGGTGCGCAACTGGAGCAAGTCGCACGGCCCCGACCTGCGGATCGGCGTACTCGCCGGAGCATCGCGGCTGATCGAGCCGGCGCGGCTCGGCCGCGAAATGGGTGCGGAATGGTCCAGCCGGCTGCTGCAAGGCGCGATCGCGCACATGCTGACCGATCCGGACAGCCTTTCCCTGGTGGAAAAAGCGGCCTCGACGTACGCGCGTCGCCGCGAGTCGCTCGCGGCGGCGCTGGCAGAGCGCGGTGTGCGCACCCGCGCCAGGGACGGCCTCGTGCTGTGGGTCCCGGTGCACGACGAACACGAGGCGCTGGTCACGCTGGCCGTACACGGGATCGGCGCCGGAGCGGGATCGTTGTTCTCCTGCGACAAAATCGAGACCAACCACCTGCGCGTGGCCACCACCAGGCTGCCCGAAGAGCGCATCAACGAGATCGCCGACGTGCTTTCGTCGGTGGCACCCCATCAACGCCAATCCCGCCGCGGCCGACCGATCTAGTGGTACCCATCGATGGATGCGCGGCACGCAGGAGCGAATGGCGATGTTGTCCAGTTGTGATGGGCGCACCAATGTGAAAACGGACCGGCCATTCGACGGACGCCGATCACGTCACCCCCGTTACCTTTTTCGTGGCTCCTGATCAAGGGAGTTGTGGTCGCCAGGTTCGGCATGACTAACGTCCCCAGTCGTTCGCATGATCCGGGGGGTGGTGTCACCGAGCCTGGTGGCATCGAGGGACCGCTGATAGGGACACGGCCGCCGTCGGGTAGGTCTCGTCGTAACGTGGGTGCCGGCCGTCGATGCCTGACTGGCGACCGCCTGCGACGCGACGAAAGACACGGTGGATGAACAGCGAATATGGCGTGTTCCTCGGCTTGGACGTCGGCAAAGGAGAACACCACGCCGTTGGTCTGGACCCGGCTGGTAAGCGGCTGCACGATGCGCCGCTGCCCAACAGTGAACCCAAGCTGCGGGCGGTGTTCGACAAACTCGCCCGACATGGCCGGTTGCTGGTCGTGGTGGATCAGCCCGCCACCATCGGCGCCCTGCCGGTGGCGGTCGCCCGCGCCTGCGGGCACCAGGTGGCGTATCTGCCCGGCCTGGCCATGCGCCGTATCGCGGATCTGTATCCCGGCCACGCCAAGACCGACGCCCGCGACGCGTTCATCATCGCCGACGCCGCCCGATCCCTGCCGCACACGCTGCGACAGGTCGACGTCGGCGACGACACGCTGGCCGAACTGGAAGTCCTGGTCGGATTCGATGACGATCTGGCCGGCGAGGCCACCCGCATCGGCAACCGCATCCGCGGCCTGCTGACCGGCATCCACCCCGCCCTGGAAGGCGCGATCGGACCGAAGATCGCGCACCCGGCGGTCCTGGAAATCCTGTCCCGGTGCGGCGGCCCCACCGGCATTCGCAGGGCCGGACGACGCACGCTGACCGCGATCGCCACCACCCACGCGCCCCGCATCGGCGAGAAACTCGTCACCGCGATCTGGGCCGCGCTGGACGAACAGACCGTCATTGTTCCCGGCACCACCGCCGCCGACACCGTGCTGCCCCGCCTGGCTGACAGCCTGAAAACCGTTCTGGCGCAACGCGAACAGGTCAAACACGAGGTCGAGGAGATTCTCGATGCACACCCTCTTGCCGCGGTCCTGACCTCGATGCCTGGCATCGCGGTCAGGACCGCCGCCCGCATCCTCCTGGAAATCGGTGACGCCTCGGCGTTCGCCTCCTCCGCGCACCTGGCCGCCTACGCCGGCATCGCCCCAGTCACCCGCGCCTCGGGCTCCTCTATCAAGGGCGAACACCCCGCTCGAAGCGGTAACCGCAAGCTCAAGCGCGCGTTCTTCCTTTCCGCGTTCGCCGCCCTGCACGACCCCATCAGCCGCGCCTACTACGACCGCAAACGCGCCGAAGGCAAGAAACACAACGCCGCCCTCATCTGCCTCGCCCGCCGACGCTGCGACGTCCTCTACGCCATGCTCCGCAACAAAACCCAGTTCCGGCACCCCCAACCAGCCACAGTCGCTACGGCGGCTTGACAAATTCATAGGGACACCCCCCCGCTGGATTTCCCGGGTCGTTGGGTTCCGGCAGCAGATACGCGGCGCCAGCGACATCGGCCAGGACCCTGGCGAGATCGGCCAAGGTTTGCCGCGTCTGTTCGATGCGGGCGCGAAGCTCGGCGGCGCGAGGCCAGGCTTGCTCGTGATCGTACGGCGCGACACCGTCGGCCCGGGTGGCTTCCCATGCCTGCAGCGCCGGGTGCCACTCGGTCAGGAGTGGCCGTATGGCGCCGTTGAGGACCAGGATGGAAAGCGAGCCGAAGGTGATGGCATCCTGGCGGGATCTCGGCGCCACCGCCGGACCGTACGATCGGAGAATCCCCCGGCTCGTGTCGAAAAGCGTGTAGAAGCTGCTCAGCGCCTCGCGGAGCAGGCCACCGCCGGGCGCCAGCTCGACAACCGCGACCCGGGTGATGAGCTCAACGTAAAGCTCCCACGCCGCCTTGCTTTCCGCGAGATCCGGTTCCCAGGTGCCACTGATGCCGCCGACGAATGGCAGCGTGATGTTGACGCTCACCTGCCTCGGCCGGATGACACGCCTGAGCCGCATTCCTACTCCTCGGCCGTAACGGACAGCAGTGAGGCCCCACCGGCCAGCTCCGCGAGGCGTTCCGCCACCGGACGCAGCCGCGTCGTGAGGCGTTGGAGGTCCGCGCGCATCTCGGTGGCCTGGTCCCACGACCGCTCATGATCGGCGTCGCCGACACCGTCGGGTTTCCTCGACCGCCAGGCCAGCAGCGGAGCCCTCCACCGTACGAGGAACGGGTCGATCACGTCGACGAGCAGCTCCCGCGCGGCCACCTCGACCTGGTGGTTGACACTTCCGGTGTCGGGCAGCGGCCGGTGACCGCGCATGCTCTCCCGGCACCGCGCCGCCATGTCGGACAGACTGGCGACGGCCTCGGCCAGCACCCCGGAGTCGGGCGCGAGCGGCACGACGGCGATGCGTGTGGCGAGCTCGACATGGAGCTCCCAGGCGACCTGCCGTTCCACGTCGATCGGGTCGGACACGCCGATCATGGTAAGCCGGGTCTCGGCGGCGGCGCACACCCACGGGTACGGTCATAGAGGGTGACACGAAGTGGAGGCAGATGCCCGACTGGGATGTGTTCGTCAGTTACAGCCGGGACGACGACGCCGCGCCGGCGAGCATCCTCGCCTCCGCGCTGCGTGACCACGGCCTGCGCGTCTTTTGGGACGATCACGACGTTCCGTTGTTCCAGCCGATCTCCGACACGATTCTCGGTGCGTTGAGATCGTCCCGCGCCCTGCTCGCCTTCTATTCGGCGCGATATCCGCTCAGGCAGGCCTGCCAGTACGAGCTCACCGCCGCCTTTCTGGCCGGACAACAGGAAGGCGCGCCCTCTCGGCGAGTCATGGTCGTCAACCCCGAGCCGGGCGTCGACCACATCCACCCACTGCAACTGCGCGACGCCCGGCACGCACGCGCCCCGCGTACGCGCTCGGAGCTGGCCGCACTGGTCGCGCGAATCACCGAACACCTGCGCACCATCGAGTCTCCCATCGGCGACGTGGAAACACTCGGTCCGCCGCTCTGGCTGCCGGCACCGGCACGGCCGCCGGCGGCCAGTTTCGACAACCGGTTGGCCGAGTTGTGGCAGCTGCATTCGGTCCTGCACCCGTACGACGGCTCGATCACGTCCGGCCGCATTCATCCGATCGCCGTCGTCATCGGACCGGCCGGCGCCGGCAAGACCGCGTTGGTCACCGAGTACGCACACCGTTTCGGCGCCGCCTACCCAGGCGGCATATTCTGGCTCGACGCAGCGGAAAACGACCTGATCAGCCAGCTCGACCATCTGGCCCGAGCCGTCACCGGCGCGACCGCGCCTCCCGGAGCGGCGATGAACGCCATCGCGACCGAGCTTCATCGCCGACGCCAGCGGACATTGTGGATTCTGGACGGGCTGGTCGCCGAGCCGAGCGCCGCCAGGCGGTTCCTCGCCCCGCATCCACTGTCCCGGTCGATCGTGACGACGCGGGATCCGGCCCTCGCCGCGCTCGGTCGCGCCATCACCATCGGCGATCTGGCCGTCCTCGATGTTCGGCCGACGAGTGCGATCGAACGGACCTTGGCCTGGCAGCTCCAGGTGGAACTAGCGCACTATCTCCCGCTGGTCGCGGCGGGACAGCAACGCGACGCGATGACCGCGCTCCACCGGCTTTTTGGTCTCATCAGGGACATGCTGCGCGAAGGCCGGTCGGCGCCTTTCGCTCTGCTGGGAATATGCGTCGAGCTGCTGCACAAACATCTGCGCCCGCTGCTCGCCCATTGGCATCCCGCACTGCAGTCGTACGAGGCGACGCGCACCGGCACCGATCCGCTCCAGCACGAACGAAGCTGGGCTCGCCACGACGAGTTGGCGGCGGCGCTCGGCAACGTACGCGAGCAATTGTCGCGTACGCTGGCCGACCTCGCCGTCATCACCGGCAGCACCTACGGCTCGCCCTCCGTGTGACGGATTTATCTGGTCGACTCGCGGACGACGAGGCCGCAGGGGATTTTCCGTACGCCCGCCACGTCCTCACCGGCGATCTTGTTCAGCAGGTTTTCCGCGGCGACACGGCCAAGATCGTGCAGGTGACGGTCGACCGTGGTCAACGGCGGCCGGCAGGCGGTCGCCATCACGTCCCAGTTGTCGAAGCCGGCGAGCGCGATGTCGTCAGGCACGCGCCGGCCGTTTTCCCTGAGATGGTCGGCGACACCGCGCGCGATCTGGTCGCTGCCACAGAAAACGGCGTCCACGTCGGGCTGCGACCGGAGCAGGATGGCGGCCGCCTGCCGGCCCCACTCCTCGCTCCACTGTCCGAAGTAGACAGCCGAGGAGGCGAGCTGCAGACCGGCGGCGGAAAGTGTCTGTCGTACGGCGTCGGCGCGTACTTTCGCGGCGAGGTGCGTCTCCGGGCCGGTGATGTGGCCGATCCGCTGGCGGCCGGTCGCGATCAGATGCTCGATCGCCAGCCGCGCGCCGCCCGCCTCGTCGGAGACCACGGACGTGTCGGTGGGGTCGGCTGACGGCCCGACCGCGTAGACGACCGGCACCGAGGTCTCCAGTGGTGGTCGCGGCTCGATCCGGCGGCCGGTGACGATGATGCCGTCGACGCGGCGCGCCAGCAGCATCCGCGCGTAGTGCTGCTCACGCACCCGGTCGCCGCGGCTGTCGCAGAGAAAGACCGACATCTGGCCGGCACCGAGCGCCTCCTCCGCGCCGAGCATGACCGGGATGCTGAAGCGGCCGAAGCTGTCGGTGGTGATCAGGCCGACCGTGAAGCTCCGGCCGGAGAGCAGGCCACGTGCCAGCGCGTTGGGCTCGAAGCCAAGCTCGGCGGCCGCCGTGAGCACGCGGGCGCGGGTCTCTGGCCGCAACTGGCCCCGGCCGTTCACGGCCTTGGACGCGGTGCCGACCGAGACGCCAGCCAGCGCCGCCACCTCGGTTATGGTCGCGGTGCCAACTGATTTGCCGCGTCTTGCCATTCGTTTTCCTCCGCGCGTACGACGGCGTTAGCCGCCTATCCTAACGACTTCACCGGGCACTGGCCGGCATTGACGGGCCTACGTCACAGCCGCTACCTTGCCGGTACGGAAAACCTTTGCCTCGGAGGTTGCGAGTGTCCGGTCCCGTCCAACCCACTTCAGCGGCGATGGCGGCGCTGCGCCCGGCCGGCGGGCGGATCGCCGGCGGCTTCTGGGCCGACCGGCAGCGCGCTAACCGTGAGGTCAGCATCCCCGATGGCGTCGTGCGGTTGGACCGGGCCGGCAACCTGGCAAACCTGCGGCTGGCCGCAGGCCGCGCGACCGGGCCGTATCAGGGTGACTATCCGTTCCAGGACTCCGACGTGCACAAGTGGCTGGAGGCGGCCGGCTGGGAGCTCGGCCGTGCGGACGACGCGGTTTTACGGTCACATGCCGAAGAAATCATCAGTCTGCTGGCAGATGCGCAGCAACCGGACGGATATCTCGACTCGTACTATCAGGTTGTCAGGCCGGAGAAGCATTTCGAGGAGCTGGCCTGGGGTCATGAGCTCTACTGCGCCGGTCATCTGATCCAGGCCGGCATCGCGCACGCGCGGGCCACCGGCGACACCAAGCTGCTCGACCTGGTACGCCGGGTGGCCGACCACCTCGACGCGGTGTTCGGCGCGGACGGCCGGGACGGTGTCGACGGCCATCCGGAGATCGAGACCGCGCTGGTGGAGCTCTTCCGGCAGACCGGCGAGCGCCGTTATCTGGATCTGGCCGGCTTCTTCGTCGACCGCCGGGGCCACGGCCTGGTCGGCGGCGGACACTTCGGCGCCGGCTACTTCCAGGACCACGTGCCGGTGCGGCAAGCCTTTTCCGCGGTCGGTCACGCCGTGCGGCAGCTCTATCTGAACGCCGGTGTCACCGACCTCGCGCTGGAGACCGGCGACCGGGAGCTGGCCGGGGTAATGGTCCGGCAGTGGGAGGAAATGGTCGCCACCAAGACATATCTGACCGGTGGGCTTGGTGCGCACCACAGCGACGAAGCGTTCGGCGACGCGTACGAGCTGCCGTCCGAGCGCGCTTACTGCGAGACGTGCGCGGCGATCGCGTCGATCCAGTGGAGCTGGCGGATGCTGCTGCTGACTGGCGAGTCGCGCTATGCGGACCTGATGGAGCGCACGCTTTTCAACGGTTTCGCGGCCGGCGTGTCGTTGGACGGCCGCACCTATTTCTACGTCAATCCGCTGCAGGTCCGCGACGATCACTTCGACTCCGGCGCGGACCGGGAGACCCGGCGTACGCCGTGGTACAAGTGTGCGTGCTGTCCGCCGAACATCATGCGGTTGCTGTCCACTGTGGACCATTACTTCGCCACCACCGATGCCACCGGCGTGCAGCTGCATCAGTATGGCTCCGGCGACTTCGGCGGCGTACGCGTCCGGACCCGCTATCCGTGGGAAGGCGCGGTTTCGGTGCGAATCACCGAAAACCGGCCGGAGCCGTGGACGCTGAGCCTGCGCGTGCCGCATTGGTGCGACCAAGTGTCCATTGTGGTCAATGGCGACGCTTTTCCCGTCAATGCCACGAAAGGATACGTCCGCGTCGAACGCACGTGGTCGACCGGAGACATCGTCGACATGGAGTTTGCCATGCCGGTGCGTAAAACCATGGCCAGTCCACGCGTGGACGCGGTCCGCGGTTGCGTGGCGCTGGAACGCGGTCCGCTCGTCTACTGCCTGGAATCGGTGGACCAGCCGGAAAACGTACGCCTGGACGACGTCAGGATCGACGGTGACGCCGAGCCACGGACCGAATGGCGGCCGGAGCTGCTCGGCGGCGTCACGACAGTCGCCGTACGCGGGCGGCACGTCCAGGATGACCAGCCGTCGTGGTGGCCGTATCGTACGGCCGGCGACAGCTCAGCCGCCGGCGATGAGGTCGACCTGGTGGCGGTGCCGTACTTCGCCTGGGCCAACCGCGGCGCCGGTGCCATGCGTGTCTGGATCCCGACATGAAGACCTGGGCAGCCGCGGTGCTGGCTCTGTTGGTCGCGCTGCCGCTGGTTGCCTGCGGCCGCACCGAATCCGGCCCGACGACATTGGCATTGTGGGCACGCAGCGACGAATCCGCGTTTCTGCAGAGCGTGGTCGACGCCTTCAACCGTACGCACACTGGCATCAAGGTGCGGATGACGCTCATCCCGACCGGCAACTTCGTGCAGAAGTTTGGCCTGGCGGTGGCCGGTGACGCCGGCCCGGACCTGGCGTCCATCGACCTGGTGTACGTGCCGTTTTTCGCGTCCGCCGGCGTGTTGCGCGACATCACGCCGCAGGTGCGCCGGCTGTCCTATTTGGACAAGCTCAGTCCGGCGCACATGCGGAACGCGCAGTATGGCAGCCGGTTCTACGCGCTGCCGTTCAGCGGTGACGCCTCCGTGCTCTACTACAACGTCGATCTTTTCCGGCAGGCCGGCCTGGATCCGGACCGACCGCCAACCACCTGGTCGCGGATCGAAAACGCCGCGACAGCGGTGAAGAAGCTCGGCGGCGGCCGCTACGGCTTCTATTTCTCCGGTGCCTGCGGCGGTTGCAACGTCTTCACCTTCGCGCCGCTGATCTGGGCCAGTGGTGGCGACATCCTGCGCGGCACCGGCACGTCGCAGCAGCCGTCGGTCGCGGCCAGTCCGCAGGTGCGGCAGGCGCTGCAGTTCTATCGCCGGCTGTGGACCTCCGGGGTCGTACCACCGCAGGCGCAGACCGACAACGGCGCCAACCAGTTCACCCCGTTCGAGACCGGAAAAGTCGCGATGTTCGCCACCGGCGCCTTCGGGATCTCCACCTTCACCCACGACTTTCCCAACCTGCACTTCAAAGTGACCCCGCTGCCGGGCCGTGACGGCGGATCGTCATCGTTTTCCGGTGGTGACGAGATCGCGATCTCGCGTACCAGCCAGCACCCGGACGCGGCCTGGACGTTCATCTCGTGGGCCACCAGCATGCGGGCCCAGGACAGGTATTTCGGCGCTGCCGGCGTGGCGCCGATCCGCACCGACGTGGCGCTTGGCAGCTACAGTGCCAAAGGAGCGACGTACGCGACGCTCGCGAAGGCGCTCGTGTCCGGCCGGGCCGTCTACAGCGTCCAGGAGAACGCGCTGATCAACGACAGCACCGGACCGTGGACGACGATGATCGCCGACGCGGTCTTCGGTGGGGACATCGACGGCGCGATCTCGCGCGCGCAAAAGGCCATGAGCAACACCATTTCCCGCGGCTGACCGCCAGGAGCGTGCGATGACACTGGCATTGCGTACCAGCACCAGATCGCGCCGGCGTGGCGTGGTCGGTTTTCTCTACACGCTGCCGGCGCTCGTCCTGGTGACGGTGTTTTTCCTGGTACCACTGGCATTGCTGATCTGGATGTCGCTGCATCGGTGGCCGTTGCTGGGAAAACCGATCTGGGTCGGGCTGGCCAACTACCTGGCGATCGGTGGCGACGGCACTTTCGGCCAGAGCCTGCTGTTCACGGCCGTCTACACGGTCATCATCACCCCGATCCTGTTTCTGCTCGGATTCGGCCTGGCCATGCTGGTCAAGGAACAGCGGCGCGGCGCCGGTGTCTTCCGTACGGTCTATTTCATGCCGTACGTGATCGGCTTCGCCTCCTCGGCCTATCTTTGGCTCTGGCTCATCGATCCCAGCGTCGGGCCGATCGACAAGCTGCTCACCGATCTCGGCATCACCGGCCAACCGTTTGGCTGGACCGACACACCGACCGGCGCACTTTTCGCGGTCATCATGTCGGTGGTCTGGAAGGTCGTCGGATTCACGATGTTGTTGCTCATGAGCGGCATGCAGTCGGTGCCGGGCGATGTCCAGGAGGCGGCCAAGGTGGACGGCGCCGGCCGGTTTGCCTCGCTGTGGCATGTGATGTTGCCGTTGTTGCGGCGAAACATCGCGCTCGTGCTGGTTTTCTCCGTCGTCGGCTCGATGTTGGCCTTCGAGCAGTTCTACATCCTCACCGCCGGCGGGCCCGGCAACAGGACGCTCACCATCGTCTACTGGATCTACAACAGCTCTTTCGCCAACTTCCAGCTCGGCTATGGCGCGGCGATGTCGGTCGTCCTGCTGGTGATGCTCATGCTGATCAGCGGCGTACAGCTCTATCTGCTGCGCGACCGGTCGGAATAGGGGTGCGCGGATGGCCATCGTCCTGTCACGCAGCAAGCCGGCGCCGCACCGCGCGGCCGCGGCCGACTCGTACCGTATCCGCGACGTGATGCCGCGATGGGCCTGGTGGGTGGTCTGCTCGCTGGTCGCGGCACTTTTCCTGTTTCCGCTCGCGATGCTGGTGTTGACCGTGCTGAAAAGCCCCGCCGAGGCCAACGCGTCGCCGCCGGCGTACCTGCCGCACGGGATTTCCTGGGGGAACTTCGGCAGACTCGGCGCCGCCGGCTCGGGAGTGCTGCACTACATCGGAAACACGGCGCTGGTCTCGGCCGGCACGACCGTGGGCACGGTCATCGTGAGTACGCTCGCCGGCTATGGCTTCGCGCGTTTTCGTTTTCCGGGTCGGTCGGCGCTTTTCGCGGTCATCCTGGCGACGCTGATGGTGCCCTTTCAGGCGTTGCTGACCCCGCTCTACATGGTGATGCAGTTTCTCCACCTGCAAAACTCGCTGCTCGGCCTGACGCTGGTCTATGTCACCTTCCAGCTGCCACTGTCGGTGTTCCTGATGCGTAACTCCTTCGCGCAGATCCCCACCGAGTTGGAGGACGCCGCGGCGATCGATGGCTGCGGCTCGTTCGCCGCCCTGCGCCGGGTCATGCTCGCGGTCGTACGACCCGGCCTGGTGACTGTGGCGCTGTTCGCGTTTTTCGCCTCCTGGAACGAGTTTCTGGCGGCTCTGGTGTTGTTGTCCGACGACTCGCGGTATACGTTGCCGGTCTTCCTGACCACGCTGGTCACCGGCAAGCTCGGCGCGATCGAATGGGGTGTGCTGGAGGCCGGCGTACTGGTCACCATGGTGCCCTGCGTGGTGATCTTCCTGCTGCTCCAGCGCTACTACGTGAAGGGCCTGATCGCCGGCGCGGTCCACTAGGCAGTTGCGGTGTCGATTGGGGACGGATGCTGCGGTGCGCCCTGGCGGGGCTCTCCCTGGAGTGCTAAACGTTGGATTTGCGGCTTTGGGGGCTGGTAGCGAGGCCCCCATGCGAGCGTCCAGCGCAAGTATGGGGCCTTGCGAACATCGGACCGGGTGAGCATGTGACACCGGTGATGGCATCCGACGGCCGCGATACATCACTGGCATTGCCGCGCAGCGTACGCAAGGAGTCCCACGACCGCTCGCCCGGAGACCTCCGCCGGCCAGCGCCAATGCGACCTTAGTACTCCAACCGCACTTCGTGATTTAGGCCTGTAGCGCCTGTTGTCGCTGGTAGTGGGCTTGCTTGGCGGTGGCTTGATGGTGTCGACGCCAGAGTGACCAATGGAGAACTTCGTTGACTGTTTGGCGGATGTGGATGACGAACGCGTTGAAGAGGCGGCGGATCTCGGCAAGTGTTAAGGGAATGACTGGCTTTCCGTTGACGATCGGCGACTGGGGAGCGGTTGCCGCGAGCGCGGTGAGGAATGCGTGCGCGAGCATGACCAGGACTGTCCATCGGTACCAGGAGATCCAGTGCCGGACCTGGTGGGCGTCCAGGCCGGTTTGCCCTTTACTGGTTTGGAAGTTCTCCTCTATTGGCCAACGCTGGCCGGCGACACCGACCAGAGTGGCCAGTTTGACCGGACGTGGTGAATAGCAGTGGTAGTAGGCCAGTTCCCCGGTGCTGATGCTGCGACGCACCAGCAGCCATTGGTGACCATCCTCGGCGGCGATGGGGACTCTGGCCCAGTCGTAGAGGCGCTGCCCTTTGGCGCCATCACCGGCCGAGTAGCGACCCCACCTGGAAGCGTCGAGGCCGGCGATCAGCGCGTCAGCGCGAACTCGCCGGCCATCTCCGGTATCTGCGTCAGTGGTCGGCACCAGATAGGAGCACGGCACGGCGAGCACGTAGCCGATCCGGGCCGCGGACAGGGTCTCACGCAGACCAGGATTTTGCCCGTACACCTCATCCGCTGTCGCCCATTTCGCCAGAACACCGGCATCCAGCGCGGCCAGGATCATCATCCTCGCCAGCTCCGGCTTGGTGGCGAACTCGATGTCCTCGGGAACCCCGGCGACAGCTCGACGGCCCTGGCAGCTGGGATCGTCGTCCATCCAGCTGCGCGGCAGATACAGTTCGCGATCGATGAAAGCGTGCCCACGTTTGGTGACGTAGCTGAGATAAACGGCGATCTGGCAGTTCTCGATCCGTCCCGCGGTGCCGGAGTACTGCCGCTGCACCCCGACTGTCTTATTGCCCTTCTTCAGATCTCCAGTCTCGTCAACGACCAGCACCGCGTCGGCATCAGCCAACCGGTCCACCACATAGGCACGCAGATCATCACGCACGCCATCCTGATCCCACGCCGCGTTGGCCAGCAGCCGTTGCATCCCATCCGGCCCCGTCTCACCTGCATGCTCGGCGATCGTCCAGCAGTTCTTCACGGGCATATCCGACAACAAACCAGCCAGGAACCGTTGGACCCTCAGACGAGGCTCCACCCGAAAGAACCGCGGCCCGATACTCGCGACCAGCTCATCGAACTCCGCCTGCCATCGGACCGGGTCCACCCCGTGTTCTACGCTGTGACCAGCGGCCACCGCAAAATCATTGGTTGTCTTCACAAACACTGCATGATCACGCGGTGGCCGCGCCATCTCACCACGCCACGCCGACGGCCCTCAAACCAAGATCACGAAGTGCGGCTGGAGTATTAGGGGGCCCCTCCCCCTCCCCCGCCCCACCCACCGCCACCACCTCCGGGTGCCGCGCGCGGGCCGGTCGGGGACCGGCCCGCGGCCGTCGCGAGGGTTGGCGGCGCGTCGGCTGCGAGCAGCCGAGCGCCGGTGGCCCGGGCGACGGGTGGCCGGCGTCCCGGCCAGCTGCGGCGTGTACGTCTCGGAGACTGTTGGGGAACTGAGGTGCGT